>DAORNC010000033.1:0-3155 GCA_035440785.1 Rhabdaerophilum sp.
AAAAGACGTGCGCGTGGGTATCGATGCCTTCCAAGGGTTTCACCGGCCGCTTTCGTGCGGCTATTCTAGCGGTCTGCCCGGCCGCTCCGGCCGCCTTCCCGAGCCCACCCATGAAAACCACCCACCGCATCGCCCTCGCGGCCGCGCTCCTCGCGCCCGCCCTCGCCCTCGCACAGTCCTTCCCGACGAAGCCCGTCCGGCTCGTGGTCACTTACCCGCCCGGCGGCGGCGCGGACCTGATGGCGCGCCTGATCGCGCCGAAGATGGGCGAGGCGCTGGGCCAGACTGTGGTGGTGGAAAACAAGGCCGGCGCGAGCGGCCAGATCGGCGCGGGCGAAGTGGCGCGCGCCGCGCCCGACGGCCACACGATCATGCTGGACGCCTCGTCCTTCGCCGTGAACCCGAGCCTGTACGCGAAGCTGCCCTACGACCCGGCCAAGGCCTTCGCGCCGGTCGCCGTGCTCGCCCTCTATCCGAACGTGCTGGTGGTCACGCCGTCGTACGCCGCGAAGGACGTGAAGGACCTGGTGGGCATCGCCAAGGGCAAGCCCGGCTCGGTCGCCTTCGCCTCCTCGGGCAACGGCTCGGCCCAGCACCTGGCGGGCGAGCTCTTCAAGCAGCGCGCGGGCGTCGATCTCACCCACGTGCCCTACAAGGGCGGCGGGCCCGCGATGAACGACGTGATGGGCGGGCAGGTGCCGGTCTTCTTCGCGAACGTGGCCTCGTCCCTGGGCCACATCAAGGGCGGCAAGCTCCGGCCCCTCGCGCTCACGGGCGCGAAGCGCGCGTCCTCGCTGCCCGACGTGCCCACGATGGCCGAGGCCGGCGTGCCCGGCTACGAGGTCTACGAATGGAACGCGATCTTCGCCCCGGCCGGCACGCCCGCGCCCGTGATGGCGAAGCTGGCGCAGGCCGTGGCGAAGGCGATGGCCTCGCCGGAAGTGAAGGAACGCGTCGCGACCCTGGGCGGCGAGATCGCGGGCTACGGCCCGAAGGACGCGGAGAAGTTCGTCCGCGAGCAGACCGAGCTCTGGGGCAAGGTCGTGAAGGCCGGCCACATCAAGGTCGACTGATTCCACGCGAGAGAGAAAAGCCATGACGGACAAATTCCGCTCCACCACCATCACCGAGGGCGACGCGCGCGCGCCCAACCGCTCGATGCTCCGGGCCATCGGCTACGGCGACGACGATTTCAAGAAGCCCTTCATCGGCCTGGCGAACGGCCACTCGACCCTGAACCCCTGCAACGCGGGCCTGCAGCCCCTCGCGGACGCGGCCGACCGCGCCCTCCGCGCCGCGGGCGGCATGCCCCAGATGTTCGGCACCATCACCGTGACCGACGGCATCAGCATGGGCACCGAGGGCATGAAGTACTCCCTCGTCTCCCGCGAGGTCATCGCCGATTCCATCGAGACGGCCGTGCAGAGCCAGTTCATGGACGGCGTGCTCGCGATCGGCGGCTGCGACAAGAACATGCCCGGCGCGATGATCGGCCTTTGCCGCATGAACCTGCCGGCCATCTTCGTGTACGGCGGCACCATCAAGCCCGGCCACCACAAGGGCGAGGACCTGCAGATCGTCTCGGTCTTCGAGGCCGTGGGGTCCCTGAACGCCGGCAGGATGAGCCGCGAGGACTTCGAGTGCGTCGAGCGCTGCGCGCTGCCCGGCACCGGCGCCTGCGGCGGCATGTACACCGCCAACACGATGAGCTCGGCCTTCGAGGCCCTGGGCATGTCGCTGCCGTACTCCTCCACGATGGCCAACGAGGACGCCGAGAAGGTCGCGAGCGCCGAGGAAAGCGCCCGCGTGATCGTCGAGGCGGTGAAGAAGGGACTCAGGACCCGCGACATCGTCACGAAGAAGTCCATCGAGAACGCGGTGGCCGTCATCATGGCCGTGGGCGGCTCCACCAACGCGGTGCTGCACTTCCTCGCGATCGCCCACGCGGCGCAGGTGGACTGGACCATCGACGACTTCGAGCGCATCCGCAAGAAGGTGCCGGTGCTGTGCGATCTCAAGCCCTCGGGCCGCTACGTCGCCACGGATTTCCACAAGGCCGGCGGCGTGCCGCAGGTGATGAAGATGCTGCTCGAGCACGGGCTGCTGCACGGCGATTGCGTGACGATCACCGGCAAGACCATCGCCGAGACGCTGAAGGACATCCCCGCCGAGCCGCGCAAGGACCAGGACGTGATCCGCCCCTGGTCGAACCCGATGTACGCGCAAGGGCACCTCGCCATCCTCAAGGGCAATCTCGCGCCGGAAGGGTGCGTGGCGAAGATCACGGGGCTCAAGAACCCCGTCATCACGGGCCCGGCGCGCGTCTTCGATTCCGAGCCCCTCGCGATGGAGGCGATCCTGGGCGACCGGATCAAGGCCGGCGACGTGGTCATCATCCGCTACGAGGGCCCCAAGGGCGGTCCCGGCATGCGCGAGATGCTCTCGCCCACGGGCGCCCTCATCGGCAAGGGCCTGGGCGAATCGGTGGGCCTCATCACGGACGGGCGATTCTCGGGCGGCACCTGGGGCATGGTGGTGGGCCACGTGGCGCCGGAGGCCTACGAAGGCGGCCTCATCGCGCTGGTGCAGGAAGGCGATTCGGTCACCATCGACGCGACCACGCTCCTCATCCAGCTCAACGTGCCGGAGGCCGAGATCGCGAAGCGCCGGGCGCAGTGGAAGCAGCCCGCGCCGCGCTACACGAAGGGCGTGCTCGCCAAGTACGCGAAGCTGGTGGGCACCGCGAGCAAGGGCGCGGTGACGGACTAGCGGGGCGTCAGCGGCCGCGCAGCCCGCGCCACCACACGGCCCAGGGCTGCGCGAGCCACCACTTGAGGGGCACGCGCCCCGTGTGGCGCTTCACCACGGCCATGGCCTCGCGGTAGTGCTCGCGCCGGCGCGTGGCCGTCTTGGTGGCGTCGTGGTCGCGATTGACCGCGACGAAATCGTCCACGAAGGCCGGGGCGCCGAAGCGCCGGAAGAGCTTCCACCACAAGTCGTAGTCCATCGCGAGCTGGAGCGAGGCGTCGAGCCCGCCCACGGCCTCCCAGCATTCGCGCCGGACGAGCGTGCCGGGCTGCGAGATGAGGCAGGCGTTGGCCATCCACCGCTCGTCGAAGGGCCGCACCCACACGGGGCTCTCGCGCCCCGTCTCT
>DAORNC010000033.1:3186-10243 GCA_035440785.1 Rhabdaerophilum sp.
GCGAAGGGCGCGGACGGATTCGCTTCGAGCGCGGCGAGGAGCCGGCCAAGGCCGCCTTCCAGCCACCAGTCGTCGCTGTTGAGCCAGCACACGAAGGGCGCCGTGCCCCGGGCCACGGCCTCGTTCACCGCGGCGGCCTGCCCGCCGTCGCGGTGGCTGCGCCAGTGGGCGAGGCGCGGCGCGTAGCGTTCGAGGACTTCCACGGTGCCGTCGGTGGAGCCACCGTCCGCCACCATCACCTCCACGGGCACGCCCTGGCCGAGGATCGAGTCGAGGGCCTTCGCGATCCAGCGGCCGCGTATTTCGCGGCCGACGCACGCGATCATCTCGAACGAGGAAGCCGTCCGGGCCAGACGCTCCGCGGCGGTCAGCGATGCCGGCAGCTTCGGAACCACCGGCATCGGTTGAGAGCCCAGGATTTTCAAGCGGCGCGCATCCTGCTTTGCTGCAAAAGGATGCGGCTGGCCGGTCAGAGCGCGCCGACCTCGGCCATGTAATCTTCCATCAGCACGCGGCTGATGTTGCCCGGCGTGAACTTGTAGGGACCGATCTCGGCAACCGGGGTGACCTCCGCCGCCGAACCGGTGATGAAGCACTCGTTGAAGGTCGAGAGCTCCTCCGGCATGATCCGGCGTTCGACCACCTCGAGTCCGCGCTTCTTCGCAAGCGCGATCACGTTCTGGCGGGTGATGCCATCGAGGAAGCAATCCGCGATCGGCGTGTGGATCATCCCGTCCTTGGTGAAGAAGATGTTCGCGCCGGTGCATTCGGCGACGCGGCCCTGCCAGTCGAGCATCATGGCATCCGCGTAACCCTTCTTCTCGGCGCGGTGCTTGGAGATGGTGCAGATCATGTAGAGGCCGGCGGCCTTCGCATGGACAGGCGCGCAGGCCGGGTCCGGGCGACGGTAATCGGCGATGTCGAGGCGGATGCCCTTCATCTTGGTTGCAGGGTCGAACATCGAAGGCCATTTCCAGGTGGCGATGGCGACATGGATCCTGTTGTGCTGGGCCGCGACGGCCATCATCTCGGAGCCGCGGAAGGCGACCGGCCGGATATACTGGTCGCCGCCGCCGTTCTTCTGCAGCACGAGGGCCTTGGCCGCCTCGATCTCGTCGATCGTATAGGGAATGGCGAAGTCCATGATCTCGGCGGATTTGAACAGGCGCTCGGTGTGCCAACGGCTGTGATAGATCTTGCCCTTGTAGGCCCGCTCGCCCTCGAAGATGGAGGAGCCGTAGTGCAGCCCGTGGGTCAATACATGGACCCGCGCGTCGCCCCAGGCAATCAGTTCGCCGTTCATCCAGATATGGCCGTCACGTTTGTCGAAGGGGACGATGGCAGGGGCGGTCGACATGTCTTTCCATTTCCTTGTTTGAGCAGGGTCGGGTGGCAGGCGTGCTTCCCAAACCTGGACGGCGTTTCCTCGGGATTTGTCCACTGCTCATTCTTGACAGACACCCGACAAAGGATGTTCCGGCAAAATGGCTATAGACGAACTTTCGTTGCGCGCCGTATGCCTTGACGCGTAACAATCCATCTGAAATATGTCAATAACGTTGACATAAATTTATTGCATATTTCTTAAGCACGAGAGGTTCTCCGGCAGTGACTGAATTGGCTTCCAAGGAGAGAGGGGCCACGAGGACGGGTAGCGGATCGCCGGCGGCCTCGTCGCCTGGCGTGCCGGTGGATTTCGAATTGATCGAACTCCTGTTCTTCGCCTATCGCGACTTCGTGGGCGAGCCCGACCGGCTGCTGGAGCGGCACGGATTTGGCCGCGCCCATCACCGCGTGCTGCACTTCATCAACCGGCATCAGGGGCTCAATGTCGCCGAGCTTCTCGACATCCTCGAGATCACCAAGCAGTCGCTCGCCCGCGTGCTGAAGGATCTTATCCAGGCGGGGTTCGTACTTCAGAAGGCCGGGCAGGAAGATCGCCGCCAGCGCCTTCTCTACCTCACGGGGCCGGGCAAGCAGCTCGCCGATGCCTTGGCAACGATGCAGAACGAGCGCATGAAGCGCGCGCTCGCGCAGGCCGGCCCGCAGCAGCGCGAGACCGTTGTCCGTTTTCTCAGTGCCCTGATCGACAGCGAACGCCGCCGGGACGATGGTTCGGGCGATCTCGGCTGAGGCCCGAAGACAATTGCTGTTCCCGAAGGCATTTGCCGTACCCCTGAGCGCTTGGCTAGTCGGACCTGACACCCTTATATGCAGGGTAGCTTTCGCTCGATGTGCCGCTTTGCCGCGGCAGGGAGTTTCGACCCGATGCAGCCGGTTCAGATCACGGATGAGGCACCTCATCTTCTCATCGTCGACGATGACGACCGTATCCGGACCCTGCTCAGCCGGTTCCTGAGCGAGCAGGGCTATCGTGTCTCGACCGCCGACAACGCCGCCGAAGCGCGTTCGCGGATGGAGGGGCTTGTTTTCGACCTGATCGTGCTTGACATCATGATGCCCGGCGAAAGCGGCATCGACCTCGCGAAATACATCCGATCGCAATCCACTGTCCCTGTCCTGATGCTCACGGCGCGTGCGGAGATAGAAGATCGGATCGCCGGCCTTCAGACCGGCGTCGACGACTACCTCACCAAGCCGTTCGATCCGCGCGAACTGCTGCTCCGGATCAGTTCGATCCTGCGTCGCACCGCGTTGCCGCCCCCCGTCCAGAGCGGAAGCGAACCCGAAAGCGTGCGCTTTGGTGCCTTCACGTTCCACCTCCAACGCGGCGAATTGCGGCAAGGCGAAGAGCATGTCCGGATTACCGAGCGGGAGCGTGAGATCCTGCGCGTGCTCGCCTCGGGCCTGGGCGAGACCCTGCCTCGCGAGGCGCTGGCCGAACATGGTGCGGCTTCCAATGAGCGCACCATCGACGTGCAAATCAACCGTCTGCGCCGCAAGATCGAGGTCGATCCTTCGAATCCGCTCCACCTTCAGACGGTTCGCGGGATCGGTTACAAGCTGGTCATTGATCGATGAAGGCCTTACGGGCAACGGCGGGGGCTATCGGCCAGACATTCGCGGCCCTTTACCGCGTGCTTGCCCTCGCCCTGCGTGTGCTCGGTTCTGGCTTCATGATGATCCGGAATGTGCTGGTAGCCTGCCTTGGACTCGTCGCCGGCTTACCGGTTATCCGGCAGGTCGTCGCGCAGGCCCGGCTTTGGGATCATCGCATCAGCCGTTGGCTGAACCGGGTTTTGCCAAAACGCCTCTACACCCGCGCGCTGATGATCATCATCGTGCCGATGGTGCTGCTGCAGGCGGTGGTGGCCTATGTGTTCATGGAGCGGCACTGGCAATCGGTGACGGCACGCCTTTCCGCCTCGCTCAGCCAGGATATCGCCGCGCTGATCGATATCTACGAGCAATTCCCACAGGATGCCGAAGGGCGAGTGCTGGCGCAGATCGCAGAACGCCGCCTCGGACTGGATATTGATTTCCTGCCGCCCGAGCCGCTGCCGCCTCCCTTGCAGAAGCCATTCTTCGACATTCTCGATCAGGCGCTATCCGCCGAACTGCGCACGCGTATCAAGCGCCCGTTCTGGCTCGATACCGTCGGCAGTTCGTCAATCCTCGAAGTACGTGTTCTGCTCGATCGGGCGATGATGCGGGTGACGGCGCGGCGCAGCCAAGCCTATGCCTCGAATTCCCATATCTTCCTTGCGTGGATGGCCGGATCGTCGCTGGTTTTGATCGTCGTGTCGATCCTGCTCCTGCGCAACCAGATCCGCCCGATCCTGCGCCTTGCCGAAGCGGCGGAAGCCTTCGGCAAGGGGCGCGATGTGCAGTTCCGGCCCCGTGGAGCGCGGGAAGTGCGGCAGGCGGGCCTCGCCTTTCTCGAAATGAAAAACCGCATCGAGCGCGCCATCGAGCAGCGCACGACGATGCTCAACGGAGTAAGCCACGATCTCCGGACCATCCTGACGCGCTTCCGTCTCTCGCTCGCGTTCCAGCCGGATTCGCACGAGACCGAGAACATGAAGCGCGACATCGACGAGATGAGCAAGATGCTGGAGGCCTATCTCGCGTTCGCACGTGGCGAGGCCGCTGAAAGTCCGGCGCCGACCGATATCCGGCAGCTATTGGAAGACTTCCGGGCGGATGCGGAGCGCACTGGCCATGTCGCCGCGCTCCAGATCGAGGGTGATCCTGTCGTCAGTGTGCGCCCGCAGGCATTCCGGCGTTTGCTGGGCAATCTCGTCGCCAATGCCTCGCGCTATGGCGATCATATCGAGATCCGGGCCGTGCATGACGAGCGCTACCTGACGGTGACGGTTGACGACGACGGCCCCGGTGTCCCGGAGGAAATGCGCGAGGAGGTGTTCAAGCCTTTCCTGCGCCTCGATGCCGCGCGCAATCAGGATCATCCCGGCACGGGGCTTGGCCTCGCCATCGCTCGCGACATAGCCCGCGGCCACGGTGGTGATATCGTGCTGGAGGAATCCCCGCTCGGCGGCCTCAGGGCGCGGGTGAAGGTGCCGGCCTAGAACAGCCGCCCGCCATTCGGCACGGCACGCTCCGGCATGACGAGCACGACCTCGCCGTCTGCGTCCGGAAAGCCGAGGGTCAGCACTTCCGACATGAACTTGCCGATCTGACGCGGGGCGAAGTTGACGACGGCGGCGATCTGTCGGCCGAGAAGGGTTTCCGGTGTGTAGTGCTTCGTGATCTGCGCCGAAGAGCGGCGCGTGCCGAGCGGCCCGAAATCAATCATCAGTTTCCAGGCCGGTTTGCGGGCTTCCGGGAAGGCATCGACGGCGACAATCGTGCCGACCCGGACATCGACCGCCATGAAGGCGTCGAAGGGGATCGTTGGGGCAGGCGTATTTTCGATCATGCGCAGTCCTCAGGCTGCATCGCTCGCTGGGCCGGGGGGTCGTGCTTCCCGCCGGTTCTCTCTGGCTGCGCGGCAGAATCCCTGGAAAGGCGCCATCAGGCGATGCACACCCTCAGCGCGGCGCAGCACCCATTCGCCACGCTTCAACTCGCGGTCGAGCGCTGCCATCGTGCGTGGTAATTCCTCGCCGGCATCGTCAAGAAAGATGGGAAAGACGCGAACGAAGACGAGGATCGCGCCCTGAAGGCGCAGGTAGCCGAGCGGACCCTCGGTGTCGATATCGGCCGAGGCGAGCAGATAGCGCCAGGAATTCAGGGCCTGCGAATTGAGCGCGGCAAGACCCGTCAGATCGCCCTGGAACACGCGATGGATGTTCCGGAGCGCTGCGCGATAAGGCTTGAGCGTATCGAAACGACGGATCATCAGGTCAAGGACGCGATCATGTGCCGGTTCGGCTGCAAGATCGGTCGCGGGATGTTCGAGCATCTGCCGGTCGATCCGGCGGATGAAGCCACCGAGCATCGCGCCTTTCGAGGGGAAGAGGTCGCGAAGATCCGCGAGCGGCACATCGGCCTTCGCGGCGATGTCGTTGAGGGTGATATCGCCCCAGTGCATCTCCGCCGCGAGCGCCATCAGCGCATCGACGACACGGGTGCGGGGATCAGTCACGGGCTTCGGAGCGTTTTCTGCCTTGCGAGCCATGCGCGCCTCCTTGTCTTGTCTCGCGGAGCATCCGCCTTCCCTCAAGGTAACGCCGAAAGATGGCGGAGCAAGGGCTGTCACACCTCAGCCGGAAAGCGCTTTCGCGCGGGCCTTCGCCGCCCTGACGGCGCGCGCCATCAAGGGGGTGAGCCCGTCGGACGCCATCAGCACCTCGAGCGCGGCGGCGGTTGTGCCACCGGGTGAGGTGACGTTCTGCCGCAAGGTCGCGGGAGAGGTCGCTGCGTCCTGGAAAAGCAACTCGCCGGCACCTTCGATGGTCGCCCGCGCGAGGCGCATCGCGAGGTCGGCGGGAAGCCCCACGTCCTCGCCCGCCCTGGCCAACGCCTCGACGAGGTGGAAGACGTAGGCCGGACCGGAACCAGAGACGGCCGTCACGGCGTCGATCAGGCTTTCCGTTTCGATCCACTCAACCCGCCCGGTTGTTGCGAGAAGGGCTTTGACCGATCCCTTCTCGGCCTCGTTGAGTGTGTTGGTCGCGTAGGCGCCGGTGATCCCGCGCCCGATCGACGCCGGCGTGTTGGGCATGGCTCGCACCAGCTTGCGCAAGGCTGGCAGACGTGCCTTCAGATCGCCGATGCTCTTGCCGGCAAGAACGGAGACCAGAACGGTATCCCCCGTCACGCAAGAAGCGAGTGTCGCGGCAGCCGAATCGAGCATCTGCGGCTTGATCGCGAGCAGGACGAGTTTCGCAGGAGAAGGCTGCGCCGGATTGAGTCTGAAGTCGGCTTTCGCCGCATCGGCGCGCAGCGTGTCGGACGGGTGCGGATCGATCACCTCGATCATTGCGGCAGGCCATCCGGCCCGGAGGGCGCCCTGCAGCATGGCGCCGCCCATCTTGCCCGCGCCAAAAATAAGTAGCGGAACGAATGCGCTCATCGTCGATCCCGTTGAAAACAATACGCCGGAGGATTTCGGCCTGGGGTGCGGGCCCCTAAGCCTCGCCCGCCGTCTCGAATATGGCGGTATCCAGCGCTTCCGTCGCTGTTTTACCCGCCCAGACAACGAACTGGAAGGCCTGATAGTAGCGTTCGCAGGCCTCGACCGCGATCTTCATCGCCGCCTCGCACTGATCCGGCGAGGGATGGATGCCGCCCGCCAGCAACAGCGAATGGCGGAACATCACGGCGTTGCCGCTGGTCCAGAAATCGAAATGGCCCACCCACATCTGCTCGTTGAGCTTGGCGATGAGCTGGACAATCTCCGCCCGGCGTCGTTCCGGCACCTTGAGATCGAAGGCGCAGCCGAGGTGAAGCGCCTCCATCTCGGGCAGCCAGGTGAAGCTGATCTGGTATTCGCTCCAGCGCCCCGACACGGAGATCGAGATTTCGTCCTCGTCGTCGCGTTCGAACGACCAGTGATTGTGATGTGCGATCTGCTCGATCACATCGACCGGATTGCTGTTTCTTTCGGTCGCCCGTTCGACAAACGTCATCAACTTGCCTGTTCAGTGCCTAGGGCGGACGCGACGTCCCAGTCGCCGGGCGCAACAATGCA
>DAORNC010000033.1:10268-14859 GCA_035440785.1 Rhabdaerophilum sp.
GGCAACCGTGATCGAAAGGAACGCAAGACTCGGGACATCACGCAACCACGGGGCGGGCGGCAGGCCGCTTCCCCGTCAACGCGGATTCCGCAGGTTCCGGCTTGAAGCCGGAGCGCGAATCACCCTGCGCGAACCTAGCATGGCCAGATTCGGACTGTCGCCCGCAAAGTTGCGGTATCCAGTTACGCTTCGGGAATTCGAACCCGGCAGGGCCGGAGCCTTGGGAAACGCATCGTCGGAGGGGACCATCCGGGATTCGATGCCGGCTCACAACGCCGCGCGGCCCGTTGATCCACAGGAGGCCGCGCTGTCCACAGGGCGGGGACGATTATTTCTTCGTCGGCGATTTTTCGGTTGTGGTGGCGAGTTTCGCTTCGATCTCGGCGAGTCGCGCAGCAAGGCGCTCGTTCTCGTCGCGGGCCGCGATCGCCATCGCACGGACAGCCTCGAATTCCTCGCGGCTGACAAAATCGGCATCGCGAAGGATGCGCTCGATCTGGCTCCGGGCGAAGCTGTCGGCTTCGTTGCGCACGCCCTGCGCAAGGCCGACGGCGCCGGTCATCATGCGAGAGAGTTCGTCGAGAAGGCGGGTCGGCGGTTCGCGCATCATGGGAGGCTCCGTCATCGAAAAAACACGTTCTGCGTCGCATGCAGATTTCGTCGCGCGCTTCTAGCATGGTTGTCGCGCATTGGTTAGAGAAGATCTCCTTTAGAGGAAACTCTGGCGCATTCGCGCCAAGCGGAAAGAGGTTGGGTCGCGGATGGTGCTGCCGGAAATCGATCCGATCGCCTTTCAGATCGGCCCGCTCGTCGTTCGCTGGTATGCGCTCGCCTATATCGTCGGCCTTCTGGTCGGCTGGCTCTATGCGCGGCGGCTTGCCGCGGATACGGCGCTCTGGCAAGGGGTTCGTGCGCCGTCGCCTCTCGAACTCGACGATCTCCTTGTCTATGCCGCGTTGGGTGTCGTGATCGGAGGGCGACTCGGCTTCGTGCTGTTCTACAAGCCGGGGTTTTACCTCGCCAACCCGCTCGAAATTCTCCAGACTTGGAAGGGCGGCATGTCATTCCACGGCGGTCTTTTCGGCGCGGCGATTGCGGTGGCGCTGTTTGCGAAGAAACGCGGGCTGAACCCCTTCGCGATGATGGACCTCGCGAGCGTCGTCGCGCCGATCGGACTCCTGCTCGGCCGGCTCGCGAATTTCATCAAAGGCGAACTCTGGGGGCGGCCGGCGGATGTTCCCTGGGCGATCATCTTCCCGGACGCCGGGCCTGAACCGCGCCACCCTAGCCAGCTTTACGAAGCGGGGCTTGAAGGGGCGCTGCTGCTCGTCGTCCTTGGTCTTCTGGTCCGGAGGATCGGGTTCAACCGTCCGGGGATGATCGCTGGTGTGTTCGGCATGGGTTACGCCGCCTCGCGGTTTGTCGTCGAGTTCTTCCGAGAGCCGGATCGTTACCTCGGTTTTCTCGCTGGAGGCTGGCTGACGATGGGGATGACCCTGTCGATCCCGATGTTCCTTGTCGGCCTCTGGCTGGCTGTTCGGTCGCGCCGTCCGATTGCGGCAGGAGCGGTGGCATGACGGAACTCGAACGCGAAATCGCCGGGGAGATTGCCGCCAACGGGCCGATGGGGATCGACCGTTTCATGGCACTGGCGCTCGGCCATCCGCGCCATGGCTATTACATGACGCGTGATCCGTTCGGCATGGCGGGAGATTTCGTGACCGCGCCGGAGATCAGCCAGATCTTCGGTGAGTTGCTGGGCCTCATGGTGGCGATGAGCTGGCAGGCACTGGGAGAACCTTCCGAGGTCGCGCTGGTCGAGCTCGGGCCGGGGCGCGGCACGCTGATGGCCGACGCGCTTCGCGCGGCCAAGGCGCTTCCGGGCTTCTACTCCTGCCTCGACGTGCATCTCGTCGAGATGAGCCCCGTCCTCCAGCGCGCACAGGCCGAGAAGCTCAAGGACAGCGGCAAGCACCCACAATGGCATGCCTCCGTCGATACGCTTCCGGATGACCGGCCGCTGCTCATTCTCGCCAACGAGTTCTTCGACGCGATCCCGATCCGCCAGTTTCAGCGTCACCAGGGGCAATGGCGCGAACGCCTCGTCGGCATCGGTACTGAGGGAACGCTGACCCTCGGCCTCGATCGCAACATCGCCGAGGGGCTTGCGCTCGATGGACCGGAGGGCGCGGTGTTCGAGACCTCGCCGATTTCTCTCGACATCATGCGGCGGCTCGCCGAGCGCCTGAAGCATCTCGGTGGTCTCTTGCTTGCTATCGATTACGGCCATCCGCATTTTGCGTTCGGCGAGACATTGCAGGCCGTCCGCAAGCACAAGTTCGCGCCGGTGCTCGCCAATCCGGGTGAAGCGGATATCACCGCGCATGTCGATTTTTCGTCGCTCGCCATCGCCGCGCGACGGGGCGGGGCGGTCTCGCATCCGATCCTGACACAGGCGACGCTGCTCGAACGGCTCGGGATCGATCACAGGGCCGGCATCCTCAAACGCAAGGCCGAGAGCCCCGGCGAGATCGACAGTGCCGTCGAGCGGTTGACGGGGCGCGGCAAGGCCGGAATGGGACAATTGTTCAAGGCGCTCGCGGTGACGAGCGCCGATCTCGGCCCGCCGGCCGGTTTCGAGACGCCCGATCCGCATCTGGGCGAATAGGAGTTTCGCGATGATAAAACCCGTCCTGTCATCGGCGTTGACGGAAGCCGGTCTGCGTCACGCCTTTTTCACGCGGGAGGGTGGTGTTTCGCAGGGTGTCTATGCCGGTCTCAACGGCGGTATCGGCTCAGCGGATAATCCTGCCCATGTCGCGGAAAACCGGGGGCGGATGGCCGACTACCTTGGCGTGCCGCGGGCGCATCTCCTCTCGCTCTACCAGATCCATTCGCCGAAGGTGTGGGTCGTCGAGGAGCCCTGGGTGCCGCAGGAGCGTCCACAAGCGGATGCAATGGTGACGACCATGCCTGGCCTCGCCATCGGTGTTGGCGCGGCAGATTGCGGGCCGATCCTCTTCGCCGATCCGCAGGCGAGGGTAATCGGCGCTGCGCATTCGGGTTGGAAGGGCGCCATTGGCGGCGTGCTCGAAGCGACGCTCGACGCAATGGAAAGGCTTGGCGCGGACCGCGCCCGGACCATCGTTGCGCTAGGGCCAATGCTGAGCCAGCAGAACTACGAGGTCGGACCGGAATTCGAGGCGCAGTTCCTGGCTGCGGATTCTGCCAACGCGCGGTTCTTCCGGCCCGGCGCGCGGACGGGGTATCCGCATTTTGACCTGCCAGGCTATATCGCGCACCGCCTTGCCGCTGCCGGAGCGGGGCAGATCGAAAATCTCGGACTCTGCACCTATGCGGATGAGGAGCGGTTCTATTCCTATCGCCGTAAGACGCATCGCAACGAACCCGACTATGGTCGGTTGATTGCGGCAATCCGACTCTGATCAGGGAAGAATATCCGGTGTGCGCCAGCCGAGATGCTGGCCGCCATCGACCGCGATCATCTGCCCCGTCACGCCGGGTGCGGTTGCCAGAAACAGAACCGCATCGGCGATTTCCGCTGGATCGATGACGCGTTCGAGCAGGGTCGCGCAGGCCTCGCTCCGCAACCCCTCGATACCATCGCGCGCATTCGGCAACGTCGGTCCGGGGCCAACGCCATTAACGCGAATGCGCGGCGCATAGGCCTGTGCCATCGTCCGGGTGGCGGTATGGAGTGCGGATTTCGCGAGCGTGTAGCTGAAATACTGCGGGTTCGGCCGCAACACGCGCTGGTCGATGACGTTGACGATTGCGCCGTGCCGACCTGCCGGCAGCCCCTTTGCGAAAGCCTGCGCCAACAGGAGCGGCGCGTGCAGATTGATTGCAAACTGGGTTTCGATTTGTGTCGGCAGGAGAGTGCCGGCATGGTCTTCGAGAAACACAGAAGCGTTGTTGACGAGAAGATCGGGGGGGCCGAAGGAGCGGGCGGCGTCTTCATAGAGTTGATCGATCCTGTCGAGACGGGCAAGGTCGCCGACAACGGTGGCGGCTTCGCCAAGTTCATTCGCGAGCGCCTCAGATTCTGCCCGAGAGCGATGGCAATGGATGACGATCTTCGTGCCCGTCGACGCGAGGCTGCGGCAGATGGCGGCGCCGATCCGCCGGGCACCTCCGGTGACGAGCGCGACGCGTGCCCTCACTTTTTCTGCCTCTCCTTTTCCCGCCGAACGGCACGGCGCTCGTAGTATTTGGCGACGCGCAGCCAGCGGTAGAACGCGAAGTTCATTGCGGTGATGAAGCCGTAGATGCCGCGTACGAAATGGCGGCGGACGATATAGGCCTTCAGGAATGCGAGCGGAAATTCGGTGAAGATCCGCCAGATGGCGATGGATTTAGCGCGTGCTTCGAGATCGTCCGCCTGTCGATCGGAATAGGCGTTGAGCTTGGCGATCTGGTCGCCGATCGAGCGCACCGAGAAATGGTGGACGATGCCCTTGAGCCGCGCCACTTTCGCACCCGGCGCGAGATCCACCCGGTCATGCACAGGGGAGGGCGAATAGCGGCCACGATCGCGCCGGTAAAGGCGAACGGGGGGCAGCGCATAGGC
>DAORNC010000033.1:14874-15159 GCA_035440785.1 Rhabdaerophilum sp.
GCTGGGAAACACTTCTGCGATGCGGATCTCGTAAGCATCCGCCGTCGGTTCGCCGTTACGAAACAGAGCGCGGATTTCATCCGTCAATTCGGGGGGCACCCATTCGTCTGCGTCGAGATTGAGCACCCAGTTATGGCGACACAGATCCTCGGCGAAGCGCTTCTGCGGCCCATAGCCCGGCCAGGCATTGAAGACGACCTGGGCGCCGTGCTGCTCGGCGAGAGACACGGTCTCGTCGGTTGAGCCAGAATCGACGACCACGATGTCGTCGGAGAGTGCCCGCAC
>DAORNC010000033.1:15251-26741 GCA_035440785.1 Rhabdaerophilum sp.
CGGAGACAACAGCTTCATCGCATCGACGGGTCAGGCTGGCAAGGTCGGAGGTCGAGTGGCCGAGAGGAGCAATACATCATTAATATTAACAGCAACCATCTCTAATTAATAAAGTTTTTTCCTTCATTTCACGCTCTTCTTTGGCTTAACCAGCGTTCATGGTAAATGTTAATTACATCAATTCAGAAGAACTTGATAAGTAATTCGACCTTTCGGAGCGAGAAATGCAGCGTCTTTTCAAGTCCGTTCTGCCCCTGGCAATCGCAATCGGCAGTATTTCTTTCGCGATGCAGGCGCGTGCTGCCGATCTTCCGGGACGTGGCAACGTCAGGTCCGTGCCGATGATGGCAAGCAATTGGGCTGGGTTCTATGCCGGCGCTCATCTCGGCTACGGCTTCGGCCGTTCGCGCACGGCGGATATTTCCGGCTTTCTCGGCGGCATTCAGGCTGGATACAACATCCAGTCTGGCCAGATGGTCTATGGCATCGAGGGCGATCTCGGTTACGGCAATGTCAACTACCGGGCATTTGCCGAGACCTTCCGGCAGAAGTGGATCGGTTCAGGGCGTGCGCGCATCGGCTATGCGTTCGACCGGTTCCTGCCTTTCGTGACCGGCGGCGTCGCGTTCTCCAACGGCACCATGAAGGCCGGCGGCGCGAAAGAATCGAACGGGCATGTTGGCTACGTTATTGGTATCGGCGGGGAAATGATGCTGACGGACCGTGTGTCTGCAAGTCTACAACTACTTCACTATCGGTTTGCAGCGCAAACCTACAATGTGCTTCCTGCTGCACGAAATGCGAATATTGTGACAAATGAGCTACGGGTCGGTCTTAACTATCGGTTTTGATTGGGAATTGTCACCGGATTGCTGCAATTCCTGATGGGATTGAGCGAATTAAGGCAGAAATTTGAAACAACCTGCCATGAAATAGACAGAACGAGCCCGCTTAACGACCAGAACGGATGCAGCGAAACGCTTTTCAAGCGCGTTGCTTTCGGGCTCGCGAGAGCGGGGATGCGATGCCGGTCCGGGAGAGGCAGGGGGTCGCGAATTCAGGAATGATCAGGAGTTACCTATGAAGAAGTTTTCCATTGCGGCCGGTATCGGCTTTGCGCTGCTGGCCTCGGCGGCGGTGGCGGCGGATCTGCCGCGCAAGACCGCGCCGGTGGCCCCTGCCTTCCGCGCAGCGCCGATCTTCACCTGGACCGGCTTCTATGCCGGTGTGAACGCCGGTTATGGTTTCGGCAGGCCGACGGGTGCCGGTTCGGGCATCTGGGAGAATACCAACGGCTTCGTTGGCGGTGGCCAGATCGGCTATAACCACCAGTTCAACCAGTTCGTCGTCGGTCTCGAAACCGACCTTCAGGGCTCGTGGATGAGCGGCAAGCAGTCGGGTGTCGGCGCGGCCGGCGACAAGAGCCGGATTCCGTATTTCGGGACGGTTCGCGCCCGTGCCGGTTTCGCGATCGACCGCTTCATGCCGTATGTTACCGGCGGTTTCGCCTACGGCGGCTCGCATGTCGTGGAGGCCGGCGTCGGCAAGACGAACAACGTGAACTACGGGTGGGTTGTCGGCGGCGGCGTGGAATACGCCTTCACCAACAACATCACCGCCAAGGTCGAAGGTCTTTACGTCGATCTCGCCGACAAGGGCGTCATCGGTGGCACGCGCAAGTATGGCAACGAGTTCGGTGTCGTCCGCGCAGGTCTGAACTACAAGTTCTGATCCATCTCGATCATGCCGTGCGACGATGTTCCGCGCGGCTGCCGGTTCGGCAACGGGCTTAACCGTTGTTGGGGGGCGAAAAAGGGTCCGGTTTCCGGACCCTTTTTTTCGTCATGCATGCGGTTTCGTCTTGGCGAAAACCGGCACCTTCTCGTTGAAATCCTTCACGAAGGCGGAGAGCCTCGGATATTGCCCGCTTGAAAGCCCCTGAAAGCGGAATTCGTACCACTCGAGCATGCAGGCGACGGCGATGACGCCGATATCCGGGCTGGCCGAAGCGACCGGAGGATTGGCCTCCAGCACTGCCAGACCCCGTTCGACCTTGCCCGACTGATGCGCGATCCAGGCCGGCTCGTGCTTTTCCTGCGACCGGAACCGCCCTTCGTACAGCTTGAGGATCGCGGCGTCGATGATGCCGTCGGCCAGAGCCTGCATTTTCAACGTCGCGAGTCGCGCCTTCCACTCCTTCGGGAAAATCCTCCCTCCACCGGCTTCATGATCGAAATATTCGACGATCACGCGCGAATCGTAGAGCGACGAGCCGTCTTCGAGCACGAGGCAGGGAATTTTACCGAGCGGATTGTCTTTCCGAAGCGGGTCAGCCGGATCCATCGTATCCGCCGAGAGGACCTGCATCTTGTCGGAAAAGCCGGTGAAATGCGCCGCCACCTTTGCCTTGCGGCCGAAGGGGGAGGTTGTCGATGAGTGAAGCTTGAGCATCGTGAGGTCCGTCTGACTGGCAATTGGGCCGGAGGTGCCGGCGTTCGATATCTGCACAATCGCGCGCGCTTGCGGGGCGCGCAAGTCACAGAGTGTCGAGCGGGCGGGTCACGGGCCGCGCAACCAGTCGACGCGCCAGCGCGCGGTCTCGCCACGGGCAAGGCAGGCGGACAGCTCGGGCAGCAGGACTGTCATCTCCTCGGCCAGCGTCCACGGCGGATTGGCAAGCATGAGGCCGGTGGCGGCAAGCGGGCCGCCGGTCGCGATATCGTCGACGTGGAGTTCAAGCACCAGAACCTTGCCGAACCCGGCTTCCCGGCATCGGGTCTCGAAACCGGCGACCGCCTGGTGATTCTTGACCGGATACCAGATCATTGTGGTGCCGTTCGACCATTTTCGGGCCATGAGATCAAAGCCTTCGGCGAGCCTTCCGAACTCGTCTTCCTTTTCGAAGGGCGGATCGACGAGAACGAGACCGCGTTTCTCGGGCGGCGGAATCTGCGCTTTCCAGGTGGTGTAGCCGTCGAGGTGAGTGAGTGCCACGCGGTCGTCGCGTCCGACCAGACGACGCAGTAGATCGAATTCCTCCGGGTGAAGCTCGTTGAACGCGGCGCGATCCTGCGCGCGAAGGGCATGCCGGATCAGCGCCGGCGAACCGGGATAATACCGGCCACCGTGCGAAAGCGCTGTCAACGCTTCAGTGAACGGCGTCATGATCTTGCGCGCGCGCGCGCTGAAAGCAAAGCCCTCAAGCCGCCCGACTCCCTCGATCCATTCTCCGGTTCGGGCGGCTTCGGAGCCGCCGAGATCGTAAAGGCCTGCTCCGGCGTGGGTATCGATCACGCGGAACGACGTTTCCTTCTGGGCAAGATAGGCGAGAACGCGCATCAGCACGACATGCTTGAGGATGTCGGCGAAATTCCCGGCATGGAAGGAGTGGCGATAGTTCACGCCCCGCCTCCGGTCAGAGAGCCGGGGGGATCATGACATCCGGAGCGCGGCAGGAATCGCGATCGACCTCCTGGCATGGTCGGAACCCGCGCAGGTCGCGCGTCATGCAGATGCGAACCTCTTCGAGCATGCCACGCTTGCAGGTCACAGACATCATGTCGGGCCTCAGTCCCGGATTGATGGCGATGAAGGCCTGCTCGATCTCGCGCGTCGACCAGCGCGCGCCGTGCCGAGGCGCGACAAAGGGCGGCGGGATCGAAACGCGTGCGCGGGCCTTGCGGGTTTCGGCGAAGTACCCGGAAGGGCTCAGTCCCGAGCAGGAGCCGTGCTTGCGCCATTGATGGCGCGCGAGGCCGGCATCAGGCAGCACTTCGAGCGCGTCGTCGATATTGGCCCGGCTGGGATTCCGCCCGGAAGGCCCGCAGAACGAGGGATAACCGTGCTCGTATTGCGGCCAGAGGCCATGCACCACGAAGCCGGGATTGCGGCCGGCGTCGCATTGCCGGCTGTCGCGGCTGCGCCCTTCCGTATTGCAGAAGGTCGCTGACCACGACAGCGAGAGGACATAAAAATCGAAATTTCCCGGCGCGCCACCGCGTGAGCCTTGTGGTTGAGCGGTGGCGATGGAAGCAGATGCCAGCAGAAGCATCAGCGCCCCAAGACGAAGGCCCTTCATCAACGGTCGAGCCTGTAGCAGCTCGGCGGCGCAGTGTTGTTGCGGTCGTAGCCGTCAAGGCAATACTGCACGCCTGCGCCGTAGCCGAAGAGGCCGGTATCCTCGACGATTGCGTAGCGCAGCGTTAGCCGGCGCCTGTCGGACATCGTGGCAACGGCCTGACAATAACGGCGCGGGATGATATCGAGCCCGTGCGGTCGGAATGCAGCCTGCCGGATGCGGTCGATCTGCCGGATCTCTGTGCTGGACTGCCAGTAGCGGCGTTCTGTGCGGGAGAAGCGCGACTGGATCTCGCTCAGCACACTCGGCGAATCACACCCCGGAAGATTGGCGGAATAGGGCAGTTCGCGGGTTTCCGCCGGTATTTCCTCACGGGCCAAACCGCCGGGCGCCGAGGCGATAACCGCCATTGCGGCGAGCGTCATCATCAGGGTGCGGGAAGCGCGCATCGGAATCTCCATCGCGTGGCTGAACGCTGTCAGCTTTTGCGCCGGATGGAGGCTTGGTCAAGCCTCGAATGCAACGAGGGCGGTGTGCGGGGTTATTTTCCGGCAGGATCGTAGGGAAGGGGCTCCGGCCGGTACACGCGGCTCGCGCGGCGCGGAGGCTTGGCGACATCCGGCGGTTCGTTCGCCTCGATCGGCGTCGGCGGTACCGATTTCAATGGGGGAAGGCGGCGTGCGCGCGGAAGGTCGCCTATAGCGCCGGTGTTGAGATCGAACTCCTTTGGATCGAAATCCGGTTCGACTTCCTTGTTGCCGCCGTTCTCAACGTCGAAGTCGTCGCGCGGGCGCGGGGCCGGGGCGGGTGCAGGCACCGTCCCGCGAGAGGCCAGCATATCCGTTGTCGCCGAGGGAAGCGGCAGGCCCGGCACCGGTGCGCGATAGGCGTAGGGGTTCTGCGGGCCGCCCCAAGGGTTTGTGCCCGGACCGAAGGAACCCGGCGACGGACGCTGCGGTGCGGCGACCATCGGCTTGCAGTAGCGGCGCTGGCCACGAGCATCATGACGGGCGAGATCGAGATGGAAATGATCGTAGTGCAACGCGTCCGAGCCGGGCCCAAGCACGGTCTTGAAACGCTGACAGGCGCCGTGGAATACATCACGCAGGAAGCCTTGCTCCTGCTCGGTGCCGCGCCAACCGCCCTTCACGGTAATGACATTTCCATCGCTCATCACAAAAGACATGACATCGACCGCATTGCCGAACGCATGTTCGGAAAGGCGGGCGTTGGCGCGATGGTTACGGCGGCGGCAGGCGTAGGAGCCCGCTGTGCGGATTTCCTTGACGCTCTGGCTGAACCAGGCCAGCGCGGCGGGTTGCACGGAACCCGCGATCCAGTCATCGGTCCAGGCGACCATCGGGCAGCCGAGCGTGGCTTCCGGCTTCATGACCGTCAGCTCGACGATGCCTTGCGCGAAGCCCTGCTGCGGCGCCCCGGTCGAGGCGAGCGCGACCGCGACGGCCTGCGGATCATTCTGGAAGGCGGAAACCTTCAGTGGCAGATCCGCGCCGCATGGGCCGGGTCCATCGATTGGTTTGGTCGGACGGATCAGTTCCGAGGTGCGGACGACACCTGATTTCATACAGGCGAGTTCCGCTTCCGCGCGCCAGGGTTCGCGCGGTTCGAACTTCACGAAACCGCAGCCGCTGAGGAACGCGCCGATGCCCGCCATCGCCAGCAGCAGGCGCGGCATCCGGTGCGGCAACGGGAACGCGAGGGGGGACGCATGGTCAAAACGCAACATCCGCTAAAATTGACTCAATCGCGGTAACCTTCCGTTAAGCGGAACGGTTACGAAGCGGTTAATATGCAACCAAGTTCACCTGACGAAAGATGCCACATGGAAGGCAAGGCCCGTTTGATTTTCCCCGCGATCCTTTCCGGGATCATGGCATTCCTGATGACCTGCGTGATCACCTTCATCAATCTCGGCGCGGTCGATGGATTCGTTTTCAAATGGCTCAGGGCGTTCGTCATCGCCTGGCCACTCGCCTATTGCGCGGCGCTGATCGCGACGCCTTTCGCCCGGCGCGGCACGGCCATGATCCTCGCCCGCCTGGAGCGCAAGACGCGATGATGCGTGCGCTTGATCTCGCCGAAGCCGTGGAGAACGGCGATCTCACGCCGGCTGCGCTGGTCGAACTTTGCGCAGAGGCACAGGCCGAATTTTCGCATCTCAACGTCTTCGCGGCCCTCGATCTCGATGGCGCGCGCGCCAGGGCCGCGCGTCTCAAGGCGGATCACGGGCTTTTCGGCTTACCGCTCGGCGTCAAGGATATCATCGACACGGTCGATCTCCCGACCGAGCACGGCTCGCCGATCTACAAGAGCCATCGTCCGAAGGCGGACGCCACGATCGTCGTGATGGGCGAGGAGGCGGGCGGCAATATTCTCGGCAAGACGGTGACAACCGAATTCGCCTATCTCAGCCCACCACCGACGCTGAATCCGCATGATCCGGAGCATACGCCAGGAGGTTCCTCCTCTGGCTCGGCAGCCGGAGTCGCGGCGGGAATCCTGCCGCTTGCGCTCGGCACGCAGACCGGCGGCTCGGTGATCCGGCCCGCGAGTTTCTGCGGTATCGCGGCGATGAAACCCTCGTATCGCCTTCTGCCGATGACCGGCGTGAAGCCTTTCGCGCCGCTGCTCGATACGCTCGGCCTTTTTGGCGCGCGGGTCGTCGATGTCGCCTTCGGGCTCGAGGCGATTTCTGTCCGGCCTTTACGCGTCGACGGGCTGGATTTCGGCACGCCGACCTTCGGCATCACGCGGCTCGAATGCGCGGGCGAAGCCGACCCGGAAGCCGAACTGGCGCTCGTAAGTGCGATCCGTGCGCTCGAAATTGCCGGCGCTCGGGTCGTCGATACCGACATTCCTGCGGAATGGGCGGAGGCGCACCACCGCCACATCATCATCAACAACTATGAGGGTGCGCAGTCGCTCGCCTACGAATATCGGCATCGCGGTGCAGATCTCTCGCCGATTCTTGCCAAATGTCTGGAGGCGGGACGGGCGATTTCGATCGAGGAATATGATGACGCGCGAGGCGCGGCGAACCGGGCACGGCGGGCGAGCCGCATGGTGTTCGAACCGGTTGATGTGCTCCTGACCTATTCAGCAAACGGCGAGGCGCCCTCGTGCGAGACGACAGGCGATCCGCGCTACAACAAGCTCGTGACGCTGCTGGGTTTGCCGGCGGTCAACGTGCCGGGATACCGGGGCGGGAAGGGGCTGCCGGTTGGCGTGCAGGTCATCGGTGCTTTTGGTGACGATCACCGGACGCTCGCGGCGGCAGCTTTCCTGGAACGGGCGCTGGGTGCCGTGCGGGGCTGACAGGCCGTTGCCGAAAACTTGTTGAAAACTGGAACAGCTTTTTCTCAGGAGCATTAACCTTTCGGCAATGCGACATCGAATCCCTCTTTGCCGGCTCGTTAATGAAAGGTAATCTTATCCTGTTTCCGCCGCAGGAGGTTGGAATGAGCACGACCCTTCGACTGGACTTTCTGGCGCTTGCCGCATCCTTCGCGCTGCTTGTCGCCATCGTGTTCGGGTTGTTCTGAACCCGCGAAGTTGTGTTGTTCCGCCCCGCCATCTTGAGGGGGCATCATCTGGCGTCCGACGTGTTTCGCGGCTAGCTCAAAGGACAGAGCGAGCCGGTGGGTTTCCATGACGTCACGTTGAGGTCCATATCGCAGCGGAAGATCTGGCTGATCCCGTTGATATGCAGGCAAGTTTCCGTGCCGACATGATAGCTTTGACCCTGCGCCCGGCAGGTGCATTCCGGCCTCGACATGGGCATCGGACTGCTTGCCGGGTGCAGGTTTCGACCAAAGCGATTTTCTCTCTCCCCCGCCAGCACGCCGGAAGTCAGGAACACGCCGCCGAGAATGGCGATCAGCGCGAGCCGGGCAGCGGGATATCCGAGAGAGGGTTCGACCATACTCATGTGTGACATAGGCATCTGGCCTCCTGTCTTTCCGGTCTAAGGGCAAAGCATGGGTCCGGTTCCGGGTACTGTCAATCGCAAGGTGGTGCGAAGGCATGGAAATCCCGCATTCAGGGTAGTGGTGTCTTAAGAAACACAACTTATACGTGTATTATGATTTTTAATCGCTTCACCCTGTCAGGCCATTCGAGAGGCTGTGCGCATTTTGCATGCACGATTTTTGCGGTTCTGGCTGGCTCCTTTGTGCCGGCCGTCGCCGATGAACCAAATGCTTTCTGCGCTGCCGTGCCGCGCCAGCAGTGGGTCTCCGCTGCGGAGGTGGGACAGAAGCTGCGCAAAGCCGGCTACGAGTTGATCCGTCTCCGCATGGCCGACGACAAATGCTATGGTGCCTTGGCGCGCGATGCGAAAGGCCGGGTCCACGACCTCGTTGTCCACCCGGTTACGGTGGAGATCATGCGCTGACCGGCGCCACTACGCTGCGAGCTTCGTCTTAAAGGCGATAGGCTGGAATGCCTTGACGAGTTGCATGTCGAGCTTGCCTTCGCGGGATAGCAGATAGGCATAGGCCTCCTCGTTCGGCAGCGGCAGCTTGTAGGCGCGGCTCTCGATCAGGGCGGCGAAGATGTCCGAAATCGTGACAATCCGAACGAGATCCTTGATCGCGTCGCCGGCAAGCCCGTCGGGATACCCGGATCCATCGAGCATTTCGTGATGATGCGCCACAACGTCGATCAACTCGGACGAAAATCCGCCCTGCCGTGCCAGAATGCCCCGTCCAAGCGTGGTGTGCTCGCGGACGATCAGCTCCTCTTCCGCCGTCAATGCCGCAGGCTTTTCAAGGATCTCGACGGGGATCGCCGCCTTGCCGATGTCGTGGATCAATCCGCCGATGGCGAGGCGGCGCAGATCCTCGTGCCGCATCTGCAGGTGTTGGCCGAACCCCACCGCGACGCCGGTCACGAGGAGGGAATGGCGGAATGTCGCGCTATGGTGCGCCTTGACCGCTTCCACCCATTTGCCGAGTCCGGTTTCGGCGAGGGTGTCGATCACGCTGTCGCCATGAGCGAACAGCTCGCGCTGAGTGAGCCGCGTGCCTTTGGCGGCGAACTGAAAAAGCTGTTCCAGCGCCTCGTTTCCGGCCACCAGGCCCACACCTACCGGCCCGAGATCCGTCGACCAGCGCCGGATGCGACTGCGGTTGAGAAGCGTGTCGATGGTGGCATAGAGCGCATAGGCCGTGACGGGACGAGACACGATACCCTCTCCGCCAAGCGAATGGGCCCGCACGATGTGCGCACGCGACAGTTCCTCGATGATGAAGGCGACTCCGGGTCCGTCGCGCGGAATCTTGGCGAGGGCCTGGCGAATGACGGTCACTTCCGCCGGGGTCGAAAGAGGTGCGTCGATCAGGATTTCGAGCGGTTCCTGCCAATTCCAGCGTGGCAATTCCGCCAGCGAACATTCCCGGAAGCGATAGCGCTGCCCGAGGAGCCCGCGGACATCCTGCCGGGGAGCCCCATGCCCGTGAACAAGCAGAATGCGACTGGAAGGTTGGTTCAAGGGAACGGAATCCTCGTGGCTCGCGGTCAGGAGAGCACAGAATTCCGAACAAAAAATAAAACCTATGGTTGTGTCTGCTTGTTACGTAAACCATCCCGGCCGTTGCCGCTTGCTACTGTTAAGCATTCATTTACCACCCTAGCCAGCAGTTCCAAGTGCAGGGAGGCTCTTATGTCACAGTCAATGGTCGAGGAACGTCGTCAGGCCTTCCGCCGCCGGGCGCTGATGAGTGGCACCCTGCGCTTCAAGGCCCGCAACGGCTCTCTCTCATGCGTAATCCGCAACCTCTCCGCGACCGGCGCCAAGCTTGCCGCCGATCGCGCCTGGTGGATTCCGACACAGTTCGAACTGGAAATTCCCCATCAGGACATCCGCATCGATGCGCGTGTGGTCTGGCGCGATGATCGCGAGATGGGCATTGCATTCGAGGCGCCGCGCAACAAGGCCGCCCGCTCTGTTCATGTGGAAGAGCGGGTAAACAACCTTCAGGCCGAGCGCGACGCACTCGCTCGCCGTGTCCGGAGGTTCACGGAAGAACTCTGACCGTCAGCGCCGCTTGGGGGTGCCGCCACCCTTCGGTCGTGGGCTACCCGACAGTGGCACCTCGCGATCCGTTCCTGGTCCCATGGCGTCGAGCGAGGGTTTCCGGGCGCGGCTGGGCGGGAGATTGGCCGCGGCGCCATATTGCGAGGCTGCCGCCTTGCCTGCCTTCGCCGCGACCCGGCCCTGACGCGCGTCCGGCTCCTCGAACACCGCCATCTCGGTTGCCCTAAGGCGCTTGATCTCGTCGCGCAGGCGGCCCGCCTCCTCGAATTCCAGGTCGGCGGCGGCGGCGCGCATCCGCTTTTCGAGATCGGCGAGCACCGCCTCGAAATTATGACCGATGGAAATCGCCTGATCGGCGATGCCCTTGTCGATCGTGACGCGGTCACGTTCGTAGGGCGAGTTGATGATGTCCTCGATATTGCGCTTCACACTCTGCGGCGTGATGCCGTTTTCCTCGTTGTAACGTTTCTGCTTCTCGCGGCGGCGATTGGTCTCCGCCATCGCCCGCTCCATCGAGCCGGTGATGTTATCGGCATAAAGAATGACACGGCCGTCGACGTTGCGTGCGGCGCGGCCGATTGTCTGCACCAGCGAAGTCTCGGAACGGAGGAAGCCTTCCTTGTCGGCATCGAGAATGGCGACAAGCCCGCACTCCGGGATATCGAGCCCCTCCCGCAGCAGGTTGATGCCGACGAGCACATCAAAGGTGCCGAGGCGCAGATCTCGGATGATCTCTATGCGTTCGAGTGTGTCGACATCCGAGTGCATGTAGCGCACGCGCACGCCGTTCTCGTGCAGGTATTCCGTCAGATCTTCGGCCATGCGCTTGGTCAGCACCGTGACCAGCGTGCGATAACCGGCCTGACTGACAGCGCGCACCTCCCCGAGAAGATCATCGACCTGCGAGCGGGCGGGCCGCACGATCACCTCCGGGTCGATCAGGCCGGTGGGGCGGATCACCTGCTCGACGAAAACGCCACCGGTGCGATCCATCTCCCAGCCGCCGGGTGTCGCCGAGACGTGGACGGTCTGCGGGCGCATCGCCTCCCATTCCTCGAACCGGAGTGGGCGGTTGTCCATGCAGGAAGGCAGGCGAAAGCCATATTCGGCGAGTGTCGCTTTCCTTCTGAAGTCACCTTTATACATCGCGCCGATCTGCGGCACGGTGACATGGCTCTCGTCGGTGAAAACCAGCGCATTGTCGGGCAAATACTCGAACAGCGTCGGCGGCGGTTCGCCCGGCTTGCGGCCGGTGAGATAGCGCGAGTAGTTTTCAATGCCCTGGCAAACGCCGGTTGCCTGCAGCATCTCAAGGTCGAACTGAGTGCGCTGCTCCAGCCGCTGCGCCTCGATG
>DAORNC010000034.1:0-3067 GCA_035440785.1 Rhabdaerophilum sp.
GTCGAGGAGGGCAAGCTCGCCGATCTCGTCGTCTGGTCGCCGGCCTTCTTCGGCGTGAAGCCCGATTGCGTGATCAAGGGCGGCGCGATCGTCGCGGCCCCGATGGGCGATCCCAACGCCTCGATCCCGACCCCGCAGCCCATGCATTACCGCTATATGTTCGGGGCTTACGGCAAGGCGCGCACCGGCTCTTCACTCACCTTTGTGTCGAAAGCCTCGCTCGATGCCGGCCTTGCCGGGCGGCTTGGGGTCGCGAAACGGCTCGTGGCTGTGGAGGAGACGCGCAAGATTGGCAAGGCCAGCATGATCCACAACGGCGCGACCCCGAAGATCGACATCGACCCCGAGACTTATCACGTGAAGGCCGATGGCGAATTGCTGGTATGCGAACCGGCGTCGGTGCTGCCGATGGCGCAGCGCTATTTCCTGTTCTGACAACGCCAAATCGTCTGACGAAGCTGTGACTTGCGTGTTCCGCTCCGCTGCCGGTCTAATCGTCGTCTGAATTGGAGGATACATTCATGGCTGAACCGGTCATTGTGATCGCGAAGGTTAAGGTCCGGGCCGACGCGCGCACAAAATGGTGCGAGGCGGCTGCGATCTGCATTGCGGAGACGCGCAGGGAGCCGGGCTGCCTTGCCTACGACATGTTCGAGAGCGCAACGGAAGAAGGTTCTTTCGTTTTCGTCGAACAGTGGAAAGATCGAGCCGCGCTCGACAACCACATGACCCTGCCGCACCTCAAGGCGCTGGTCGCGGTCGCGGGCGTCTCGGTTGCCGCAGCGCCCACCATCGAGGCTATCGACGGCGGGACGCGTTGGCGGCTGGTGTGATGCCCTGGTTCGACCGGCAGGGCCGGTTCTCCCTGCTGAAATTCGTTGTTTTCGTTGGCGTAATCGCACCGGGCCTCTGGATCGGCTGGAGCCTCAATGCTGGGCTGCTTGGCCCAAAGCCGATCAATGCAGCGTTGCATGAAATTGGGCTGTGGTCGGTACGTTTTCTGCTCGTAACGCTGGCGATCACGCCGCTGCGGCTCATCACGGGGCAGAACCGTCTGATCCTCGTGCGGCGGACGCTCGGCGTCGCCAGCTTCGCCTACGCCGCGATCCATCTTGTTTTCTATATCGTCGACCTGAAGTTCGATCTTGTGAAAGTCACGAGTGAAATCGTGCTTCGCTTCTATCTGCTGATCGGTTTTGTCAGCCTCACCGTGCTTCTCGTGCTTGCCGCCACCTCGACCGATGGCATGATCCGCCGGTTGGGCGCGGCACGCTGGAACCTGCTGCACAGCGCCGTTTATCCCGTTGCCCTTCTCGCGCTCTGGCATGGAGCGCTGCAATCGAAGATCGACGCCTCCGAGCATGTCGTCATGACCGGGCTTTTCCTCGTGCTGATGGCGATCCGCGCGATGCGAGGCAGGGTGGCTCTCAACGTCTTGTCGCTTTTCCTGCTAGCGGTGCTCGGGGCTGCCGCAACCCTTGTAGTCGAAATGTTGTGGTATGGGCTCGCGACCGGTGTTCCGGCGCAGCGGATTTTTGAAGCGAATTGGATGCTGGCCCTTCAACCGAGACCGGCGCTTGTTGTAGGAATGATCACGATGAGCCTTCCGGTCCTGTCCCTTGCCTTTGGCGGGGCCAGCCGGGCGGTGGCCGGGCGCCGCGCGCTGCAAACGAGTTGAGGAAGCTGAGATGATCCGGGCAATCGAAGTCATCGCGAAGGGTGATTGGGCGGGCGATGCGGCCGACAGTGTCGTGCTGGAGTTCGACGATCGCCATCGCCGGCGGATCACGTTGCGTGCCGTCGGCGGTATGGAGTTCCTGCTCGACCTGCCGGAAGCCGTGGCGCTGCGCACAGGCGACGCGGTGAAGCTGGAGGATGGCCGCCTCGTCGAGGTTATCGGCGCGCCCGAGCCGCTGAGCGAGATCAGCGCCGAAGGGGCGGATCATCTCCTGCAACTCGCCTGGCATCTCGGCAACCGGCACTTGCCCGTGCAGATCGCCCGCGGACGCTTGCGCATCCGCCGCGACCATGTGATCGAGGAAATGGTGGCGGGGCTTGGCGGCAAGGTCCGGTCGATTGAAGCCGCGTTCGACCCCGAAGGCGGTGCGTATCTTAAGGCACATCGGCACACGCACGGACATGACCATGATCATCATCATGGACATGGTGGGCATGCGCACCACCATCACGATCACCATGCCCATGAGCATGGCAAGGATTGCGGCTGTGGCCACGACCATGAGCACCATCATCACGCCACCCACGCGCATAAACACGGTGAAGGCGGCTGTTGCGGCGGACAACACGAGCGCGAGCATCATCACGGATCGGGCTGCTGCGGGCACCATCACGATCACAAGCATGGCTGATGCCGCCGAACTTCAGCGGCTGGCCTGGTTTTCACCCGCGTTCCCTGTAGGTGGGTTCGCGTATTCCCACGGTATCGAGAAAGCCGTTGAAACCGGTGATGTGACGGATGCCGACAGCCTCGCCGGGTGGATTGCAGCGATTCTGCGACACGGTGCCGGCTGGAACGATGCCGTGCTGATCGGCGAAGCCTGGCGGCGAAGCGGCGAGCCGGACCGGGGCGCCCGCGAGCGCGGCCTCGTTGAACTTGCCGAGTTGGGCGCAGCCTTGTCGCTTGCGCGCGAGCGGAGGCTCGAAACGGTGCAACAGGGGACCGCCTTTCACCGCCTCGTCAGGTCCGCCTGGCCGCACCCTGATTTGCCGGATTTCACCGACATCGAGCTGCCTTATCCCGTCGCCGTTGGCATCGCCGGCCGGTTGCACGGCCAGCCGCTCGCGCCGCTGATGGCGGCATATTTGCAGGCCTTCGCAGGCAACCTGATTGCGGCGGGAATCCGTCTCGCCGTGATCGGACAGCAGAGCGCGCAAGTGAAGCTCGCCGCCTTGATGCCCGTAGTCGCCGCGTTGTCCGATGATGCGGTGAGCGCCGGGCTCGACGATCTCGGCGGCATGGCATTCCGATCCGATCTGATGAGCCTCCGGCATGAAACGCAACAGGTCCGGCTGTTCCGGTCCTGAGGAGATGGAAATGAACAATGGC
>DAORNC010000034.1:3077-5638 GCA_035440785.1 Rhabdaerophilum sp.
TGTTCCGGTCCTGAGAAGGGAAGAGAAGCATGAACAACGGCCCGCTTCGCGTCGGGATCGGCGGCCCGGTCGGTTCCGGCAAGACGACGCTTACCGCCGCTCTCTGCGCTCGCCTGCGCAACGTCTACGACCTTGCGGTCATCACCAACGACATCTACACGCGCGAGGATGCGGAGATCCTCTCGCGCCTTCAGGCGCTGCCGCAGGAGCGGATCATGGGTGTCGAGACCGGCGGCTGCCCGCACACCGCGATCCGCGAGGACTGCTCGATCAATCTGCATGCCATCGCGGAGATGCGGAAGAAGTTCCCTGCGCTGGAATTGATCCTGATCGAAAGCGGCGGCGACAACCTTGCCGCGACGTTCTCGCCCGATCTCGCGGACCTGACGATTGATGTGATCGATGTCGCGCAGGGCGAAAAGATCCCGCGCAAGGGCGGGCCGGGCATCACGCGTTCGGACTTCCTCGTCATCAACAAGACCGACCTCGCCCCCCATGTCGGCGCCGATCTCGACGTGATGGCGCGTGATGCCAAGACGCAGCGCGGCGCACGCCCCCTCGGCTTCACCAATCTCAAGACCGGGGAAGGGGTGGACGCGATCATTGGCTTCATTGAAGAGCGGGGCGGCCTGAAGGCCGCCGCCTGACCTCAGGCCGGCATCACCATCGCGACGACGAAGGTATGCATCTCGTCGTCGTCATCCTTGATGGAGACATAGTCGCCGGGGTTGAAACTGTGGGCCCCGAAACGGTAGCCGGCTTCGTCGTCCTCGTCACCGGCAATGTCGTAGGTGAAGGCCCAGCTCCCGCCTTTCACCGCGCCGCCACGGTGCACGAGGTGGCCGAGGTCATATTCTTCGGCACCCCAGAAACGGCGAACCCGGCAGGCGTTCCGATTTTCCTTCCACCCTTCCGAATCGAGATGGCCCGATGAATCGAGCGGAGCCACGAACTCGTAGCCATGCGCGGCTGAACCGTTCGGATGTTCCTTGGTCCGGGCGAGATGGAGGGTGATGCGCTGCAAGGCCATAATGATATCTCCGTTTCGGATGACGGTATCATGCGTTCGGCATTGAGGCGCGGGCCTTGATCGGCGTCAAGTTCGCCAGGATTCCCTCCGGTAACGACCGCACCCCGACGAAAGAGCGCTTTCCAAAACCTGCAACTGCCGATTAAAGTGATCGGCGGGGAGGAATTCTGGGTTATGGCCGAAGAGGATCGGCACGTCGCATCCATGCGTTCAGGACAGCCGAATGAAAAGGCTGGCATTCCGACCCCTGATGCTTTCCGGCCGATTGCTTCCGCCAATCCCTGCGCGCGGGATGTTCCGCGTCAATGGCATCGGCCGGCGCCACGTTATGCCGCGCTCGATCTCGGCACCAACAACTGCCGCCTGCTGATCGCCCGGCCGGAAGGGGCGGCGTTCAAGGTCGTCGATGCCTTTTCCCGCATCGTCCGGCTCGGCGAGGGTGTATCCAGAAGCGGCGAACTCTGCGATGCCGCGATGGACCGGACGATCGAAGCGCTTCACATCTGCCGCCGCAAGATGGACGACCGCAACGTTTCCCGTGCCCGGCTCGTTTCCACCGAGGCTTGCCGCGCTGCCCGCAATGGTCCGGAATTCCTGCGCCGCATCGAGCAGGAGACCGGGCTCCGGCTCGAACTGCTCGACCGGCAGGGCGAGGCGTTGCTCGCTGCCGCCGGCTGCGCCGCGCTGGCCGATCGCGAGGCAGCCAGCATCATGCTGTTCGATATCGGCGGTGGCTCCACGGAACTCGTCTGGCTCTCGGTCCGAAACTGCGGCGAGGCGGATATCCGCTCGCGCATCCGCGCCTGGACGTCGATGCCGCTGGGCGTCGTGACGCTGGCCGAACGGCACGGCGGCGTTCATGTCTGCGGCCGCACATTCGAGGCGATGGTCCAGGAAACCGCAGCCACGTTGGCTCCCTTTGCCGAGGAGGCCCGCGAGGCTCTCGCGGAACCGGGGTTCCATCTGCTTGGTACCTCCGGCACCGTCACCACCCTCGGCGGAATCTTCCTCGGGCTCGAACGCTATGATCGCCGACGGGTGGACGGTCTCTGGATGCAGGCCGGAGAGGTCAACGACGTTCTTCAGGAGCTTCTGGCCATGAGTTATCGCGAGAGGGCAGAAAACGGCTGCATCGGCCGCGAGCGCGCCGATCTCGTCCTCGCGGGCTGCGCGATTTTCGAGGCAATCCGTCGCGCCTTCCCGGCGCCGCGTGTCCGCATCGGCGATCGCGGCCTGCGCGAAGGCATGTTGATGGAAATGATGCGCGAGGACGGCGTGCTGCGCCGCGCCTGATCGATGTTTCCTCTCGCCTTGGCGATAAAATCGGCTAAACCCGCTGCATGACCAAGGGGAAATCATCATCCGGCGCTTCGCGCGAAATGGCGGTGCGGCTGAAATCGGCCCGCAAGCGGACGACGAGCCAGCAGAAATGGCTCCAGCGCCAGCTCAATGACCCTTACGTCGCGAAAGCCAAATCGGCGGGCTACAAGAGCCGTGCGGCGTTCAAGCTCGTCGAGATCGACGACCGCTA
>DAORNC010000034.1:5660-8757 GCA_035440785.1 Rhabdaerophilum sp.
GCATCGTCGATCTCGGTGCGGCGCCCGGCGGTTGGTGTCAGGTTGCCGCCGAACGGGTTGCTTCGACCGACGCCGATTGCCGGATCGTCGGGATCGACCTCCTTGCGATAGACCCGTTGCCGGGCGTCGATTTCATCCAGATGGATTTCACGTTGCCCGAGGCCGATGCGATCCTCAAGGAAAAGCTCGGCGGCGAGGCGGACGGCGTGATCTCCGATATGGCGGCCAATACGACCGGCCACAAGAAGACTGACCACCTGCGCATCATCGGCCTTGCAGAAATGGCGGTCGAGTTCGCGCGGGATGTGCTCAAGCCTGGCGGCTTCTTTCTCTGCAAGCTGTTTCAGGGCGGCGATACGGCGCACCTCGTCACGCAGTTGAAACGCGATTTCGCGCTCGTGCGCCATGTGAAGCCGCAGGCGAGCCGGGCGGATTCGTCAGAACTCTACGTGCTCGCGACCGGCTTCCGCGGCGAACGCCCTTCCCACGAGAATGAGCCATGAGCCATACCCATCTCCTCGTCGATCTCGACGGCACGCTGACGGACCCTAAACCGGGCATCGTCTCGTCTTTTCAGTACGCGCTACGCGAGCTCGGCTGTCCGGTCCCACCGATGGATGAACTCCTCTGGGTCATCGGCCCGCCGCTGCGCATAAGCTTTCCCGAGGCCGGTGTGCCGGTGGACAAGGTCGAAGCGGCTCTTGACGCCTATCGCCACCATTACCGCGCCGGCGCGATGTTCGATGCACCGGTCTATGCCGGCATTCCCGAGGCGTTGTCCGGTCTGCGCGGTTCGGGTCTGACACTGATCGTCGCGACCTCGAAGCCGCATGTCATGGCGCGTCCGATCCTCGAACATTTCGGGCTCGACGCGCATTTCCACGCCGTTCACGGCGCCGAACTCGATGGTCGCAACGACGACAAGGGTGATCTCCTCGCACATATCATGGTGGAGGAGGGTGTCGATCCCAAGCGCGCCATCATGATCGGTGACCGGAAATTCGATATTCTCGCGGCCCGGCGGCATGGGATCGCCAACATTGGCGTGCTGTGGGGATACGGCGGCGAGGCAGAACTCACCGACGCCGGAGCAGACAGGCTTTGTGAGAGCCCGGATCGCCTCGCACACTGGATCGGTGATCTTTCCCGGCACGCCGCTTGACGCCCGCCGCCGGCTCGCGCGTAATGCAGTATACGCATTCGCCGGACGCTCTCATGGACCCAGCCAAGACCACCTGTATCGAGGATCTGCGTCGCCTCGCCGAGAAGCGCGTGCCGCGCATGTTCTACCAGTACGCGGATTCTGGTTCGTGGACGGAAAGCACCTATCGCGCGAACGAGGGTGATTTCGGGCGCATCCTGTTCCGTCAAAGGGTCGCGGTGGATATGTCGGTGCGCAATCTCGCGACGACAATGCTGGGGGAGGCGGTGTCGATGCCGGTCGCGCTCGCGCCGACCGGTTTCACGGGAATGCAGCACGCCGATGGTGAGATGCACGCCGCGATGGCTGCGAAAAAGGCCGGTGTACCCTTCACGCTTTCCACCATGAGCATCTGCTCGATCGATGAGGATGTCGCCCGCCACACGGGCGCGCCGTTCTGGTTCCAGCTCTACGTGCGGAAGGATCGTGAATTCGCCCGCAAACTGATCGACCGCGCCAAGGCGGCCGGGTGTTCGGCGCTGGTGGTGACGCTCGATCTCCAGGTGCTCGGCCAGCGGCACAACGATCTCCGCAACGGGCTCTCCGCGCCGCCGCGCCTCACACTGTGCAACATCGCCAATATGATGACCAAGCCGCGCTGGTGCCTTGGGATGCTGGGCACGCGGCGGCACGGTTTCGGCAATGTCATGGGCTATGCCGCAGGCGTGAAGACGCTGCGCGACGCCTCCGACTGGGTGTCTTCGCAACACGACCCTTCGTTCAACTGGAGCGATATCAGCTGGATCCGCGAGCGCTGGGGCGGCAAGTTGATCCTCAAGGGAATTCTCGATCCCGAGGATGCCCTGCTGGCGGTGAAGGCCGGAGCCGATGCCATCGTCGTATCCAACCACGGGGGGCGTCAACTGGATGGCGCGCCATCGACAATCTCAATGCTGCCGAAGATCGTTGCGGCCGTTGGCGATGCGGCTGAGGTTCACCTCGACGGCGGTATCCGCTCGGGGCAGGACGTGCTGCGGGCGATCGCGCTCGGCGCCAAAGGCACCTACATCGGGCGGGCTTTCCTGTATGGCCTCGGTGCGGGCGGCGAGGCGGGCGTCACGCGTGCGCTCGATATCATCCGCAAGGAACTTGACGTCACGATGGGCCTCTGCGGCGAGACTGACATCCGCAGGGTCGACCGACGTATCCTGGCGGAAAACCCATTTTGATAATCCGGCTAAATTGTTTGCGGGTGGATTGACGCTGCGATAAGATGCAATATCAATGCATGTTTGGTGCCGCCTGATCGGCACGGATTCGTTTCGGGAGATATCATGAACAGTATCAAGGTGATCGGCGTGCTTTGCGTGCTGATGGCGGGAACTTTTGCGGCCAGGGCGAGCTGCGCCGCCAACTTCACGCAGGAGGGCGTCCCCCTCGTCACCGGCATCACCTACAAGAGCTGGGTGCTTTATCCGGGCCTCGACAGCAAGCTGGCCTTCAAAAACCTGCATCGCGCCGTGGTGGCCGAGGGGTTCGAGGATGTACAGCCGAATGCTGGCCTCGGAACGATTTCGGCCGTTCAGGAAACGAGCGGTTCAGGCCGCGAGCAGCTTTTGCGCATCTCGGTTCGTAAATCCGGGAATGGCACGCGCGTGACGGGCACGTTCCTTATTCAGGCCGGGCAGCTGGCCTCGGCGGATTCGGTCCGTTCCGGGCTGTGCGGCATTCTCGATTCGGCGCGCTGAGGCAGCGCCGCGCAAGGGGTAGCCGCGGTGCCCCCACTGCGGCTACTTCGCCGTATTCTCCTCAAGCCAGCGCTCGACATCGTCGAGGCTCGCCGAGAACAGATAGTCGGCATCGCCATAGACGACCTTCATGGTCTTCTCGTCGCGCAACATGTAGCCGCCATGCGCCAGAACGCGTTTATCGGGTTTCTGGCACTTCATGATGTGA
>DAORNC010000034.1:8812-9299 GCA_035440785.1 Rhabdaerophilum sp.
GTTCTATCCTTGTAGCTCATGGACTTATCGCAGATCTTGCTGGGGAAACTGGAGCTGGAAGCGTGCCTTCACCCGCTCTGCCGCCTCCCGATCGAGGTGCGGTGCGAGAAGGCGGTCGAACGCGTGCCGTGTCTGGCGATATTCCTCCGCGCATCCCTCGGCGCGTTCCTTCGGCAGCAGGCCAGATGTCACCAGCATGTCGTATTCCTTGTCGTTGCTGCCATAGGCGAGGCAGAGCAGGTTATACATGCGCTGGAGCGGGAGGGAATGCTCATCCGCCTGAACGGCTGCACGGGTAATGCCGAGCCGTCGCCGCTTCAGATGGCGAATTGACCGGAACCCGGCCTCATCGAGATAGACATTGGCGATTCCCGCCAGCAGGTCTTTTGCTTTTTCCGGCGGCATCGCCAGCAGAATGAAGGCCGCGAGCCTGTCGGCTGCGTCTTCCTCGCGACCGAAAACCGGCGTTTCGAGATAGGCGAAGAGG
>DAORNC010000034.1:9372-26721 GCA_035440785.1 Rhabdaerophilum sp.
GCCCTACGCTTGGACGCGATTTCACCGATCCATTCGAGATATTCGTAGCACAGCGTGATCGTATCGTTCTCGAACCAAGCATTGATCTCGCCATCACAGCCCTCGGTCTTGATCAGCAGCGGTCGGGGCAGGCGGAAGGTCGAGAGCAGTTCGCGCACCGGATCAAGCAAAGAAACCCGGGTGATCTCGTCGTAGATCGGCTGGTGTGCCGGGTTCTTTGGCGCGAGATAGGCGATCTCGATGCGGTTCGGCCTGGCTTCGTCGGCACAGGTCGGCAAGGCACCGCAACAAACCAGCGTGAAGCCGGCCAGCAGCGATCTCAGCCATTTTCGAAGGCAAGGCATGGCAGGTTTCTCCGGCAGAAGGCCGTCAACGTGCCACGGCGTTCGGGCAATGGAAAGACCGCCGTGCCGCTCAGGAAAGCGGCTTCACAAGGCGGCGCAGAGAACGAAGGCCCTGTCCGGCCCTGCGCATCCAGAGCGCGAAAGGCAGAAGCACCAGCCGCGCCGCGTCGGTGCCGGAGATTCCCTCGCGTTCAGCACCCATTTTTTCAAGGCATGGCCCGGCCCGGTAATAGGTTCCGAACACCACGTCATAGAGCGGGATCATGTTGGCGAGATTCTTGCCGTAAGCCGGGGGATAATCGGCATGATGCCAACGATGGAAACGCGGCGAGGCAACAAGCCAGTTGAGAGGGCCATGATCGATATCGATCTCGAAATGGATATAGGCATTGTGCATCGATGCGAACACATAGGCTACCGCGATGATCTCCGAGGGAATGCCGAGGCAGGTGAGCAGGGCGATGTAGGAGATATTCATCACCACCAGTTCAAGCACATGCACGCGGAAGGTCGTGAATCCGTTCACGTGCGTATCGGAATGGTGAACGGCATGGATCGGCCAGAACAGCGGCGTATGCAGCAGACGATGGCTCCAATAATCGGCGAAATCCTTTGCAGCGAGACCGGCCAGCGCGATGACGATCCACGGCATCCCGGCCCAGAAACTCGGCGGTAGGCTTGGAACGCCCAGGCTCGCGTAGAAAGACAGCATCCGGCCGGCAATTACATAAACAACCGGTGCGAGAAGAAGGTTGACCGCGAGCACCGCGAATGTCGCGCCGGTATTGCGCAGCGCCGCCGCAGAGAGGACGCGCCCGCGCAGGCCGATGGCGCAGGCGAGGGCGGTGAACGCCACGATGAAGGCCAGAACGGCCCAGGTCTTGGGGTTCGCGAAGAACTCCCGATAGCCGTGAAATATCACGCCCAAGGCTTCGCCCATCACCATTCCCGCCAGCATTAGGTCCGGGATGGATAGGCGCAGATTTTCATTGAGATTTGATTGAAACGGACGGCGGTTTACGGTCTCACGCCGGCTTCGGGATCACTCCCACTCGATCGTGCCCGGCGGCTTTGATGTTACGTCATAGACGACACGGTTGATGCCCTTGACCTCGTTGATGATGCGGGTGGCGCAGCGTCCGAGGAAGTTCATGTCGTAGGGGAAGAAATCCGCCGTCATGCCGTCGGTCGAGGTGACGGCGCGCAGCGCGCAAACGTGGTCATAGGTCCGATAATCGCCCATCACTCCGACGGTCCGCACCGGCAGCAGCACTGCAAAAGCCTGCCAGATAGAATCGTAGAGCCCGGCCTTGCGGATCTCCTCGAGATAGATCGCGTCGGCCTCGCGCAGGATATCGGCCTTCTCGCGGGTGATCTCACCGGGAATGCGGATCGCAAGGCCAGGACCGGGGAAGGGGTGGCGGCCGACGAAGGTCTCCGGCAGGCCAAGTTCGCGCCCCAGCGCGCGCACTTCGTCCTTGAAGAGTTCGCGGAGCGGCTCAACGAGCTTGAGGTTCATCCGTTCGGGCAAGCCACCGACATTGTGGTGGCTCTTGATCGTGACACTCGGTCCGCCGGAGAACGAGACGCTCTCGATCACATCCGGGTAGAGCGTTCCCTGTGCGAGGAACTCCGCGCCACCGATTTTCCTGGCTTCGGCTTCGAACACATCGATGAACAGCTTGCCGATGGTCTTGCGCTTCGTTTCCGGGTCAGAGACGCCCTTGAGCGCACCGAGAAAGGTCTCCGAGGCGTCCACATGGACGAGCGGAATGTTGTAATGGCCGCGGAACAGGTCCACGACCTGACTGCTCTCGCCTTTGCGCATCAACCCATGATCCACATAGACGCAGGTGAGCTGGTCGCCCACAGCTTCGTGGATCAGCACGGCGGCGACCGAACTGTCGACCCCGCCCGAAAGTCCGCAGATCACCTTGCCCTTGCCGACCTGCGCGCGGATCTTGGCAATCATCTCGGCGCGATAGGCGCCCATCGTCCAGTCAGATTTCAGGCCGACGATATTGTGCACGAAATTGGCAATAAGCTTCGCACCATCGGGCGTATGCACCACTTCCGGGTGAAACATCGTGGTATAGATGCGGCGCTTCTCGTCCGAGGCGATCGCGAACGGTGCGTTCTCGCTCGTCGCCTTGACGGTGAAACCTTCCGGCAGCTTCGTCACCCGGTCGCCGTGGCTCATCCACACCGGGTAACGCTGGCCGACTTCCCAGAGCTTGTCGAACAGCGCGGAGGCTTCGCGGATCTCGATATCGGCACGGCCGAATTCCGCTGCATGCCCGCCCTCGACCACGCCGCCGAGCTGCACTGCTGTCGTCTGCTGGCCGTAGCAGATCGCGAAAATCGGCAGGCCGGATTTGAACACGGCTTCCGGGGCGCGAGGTGAACCGTCGCGTGTCACGCTGTCAGGCCCGCCAGAAAGAATGATGCCGCGCGGTTTGAGCTTGGCGAAAGCCTCGTCTGCCTTCTGATAGGGGTGGATCTCGCAATAGACGCCCGTCTCGCGCACCCGCCGCGCAATGAGCTGCGTCACCTGCGAACCGAAATCGATGATGAGGATGGAATCGTGCAACATGCGGATATCTCGTCAGGTTGAGCGGTTCAGGACGGCGATAAAGAACCCGTCCGTATTCGTCCGGCGCGGGGTGAGAAGCAGGCCGAGCTTGCGGCAATCGGTGAAGCTCGCGAGCGCGGGCAGGGACCGTGCCTCGGCATTCGCGGCCGGATCGGTGACTGAAAAATCTGCGTGACGATTGAGAAAGCTCACCACCTGCGCGCCGTTTTCCTCGTCGAGCAGCGAACAAGTGATATAGACGAGCCGCCCGCCCGGCTTCACGTGTGTCGCGGCATGATCAAGCACCTCATGCTGCTCGCTCGTGCGGAGATCGAGCGAATTCGGGCGCATCCGCCATTTGGCGTCGGGATGGCGGCGCCAGGTGCCGGTTCCGGTGCACGGTGCATCGACGAGCACGAGGTCCATCTTGCCGGCGATATCCTTGAGGTCCATGACACCGTTTTTCGGGGTACGGACCTGCACGTTACGAACTCCGGCACGGGTCAGGCGATCATGGATCGGCGCGAGTCGGCGCTGATCGGAATCAGTCGCGAAAATCTGACCCTTGTTGTTCATTTCGCCAGCCATCGCGAGCGTCTTGCCGCCGCCGCCGGCGCACAGGTCGAGAACCTGCATGCCCGGCTGAGCTCCGGCGAGGAGGCTCACCAGCTGCGAGCCCTCGTCCTGCACCTCGACCGCCCCCTTGAGAAAGGCGGGCTCGGACTGCACATGCGGCACGCGCCCTTCGGCATTCGGGCGGATGCGCAGGCCGTAAGGGGAGAGCGGTGTCTCCTCGGGTTCGAGATGGCCGAGTGCTTCGAGTGCCTTGAGGCGGATGATCTTGAGCGGATTGACGCGTAGATCGATGGGCGCGCGCGCCGCCATCGCCGAGAGTTCGTCGACCCTTTCCGCGCCGAACGCCCGTGCGAACGAAGCGTCGAGCCATTCGGGATAATCGCCTCGAACATTCGCCGGAGCATCCGTGATACCATTCGCGGTCAGCGAAACACGCTCCTCGTCGGAGAGCGGGGCAGGAGCGAAACGCTCGCCCGAACAGAGATTGCCGATATCCTCGACGCGCATGCCGCGCATGCCGCGCAACATGCCGAGGAGGATCGCGCGCGGTGCGGGATCGGTGCTGCGGTCACCGGCGCGCCATGCGGCAGACGCCTTCACGCGCAAACTGTCATGCACGATATTGCCGACGGCGTTGCGGTCGCCCGACCCTGCATAGCGGTTCGCGGCACCCCATTCCTTGAGGACGGTGGCGAGCGGACGCTTCTGGGTTTGCAGGGCTTCGAGGATGCCGATGGCGGCGCTGAGACGGGCAGCGGGAGTCATGGCCTGCCTTGCGGGAAATCGGGCCCGCCTGTCAAGGCGGCGGCTCGTCGATAACGAAGAATTACCCAGGTTCGGTAGTAAATTCCGCCATTTGCGCAAGACGTCGGAAACCACGCCTCGCTTCCGCCATATTTGGGGCAGAGGCGATCCGGGTTCTCATTTTCCGCTTCAGGAGCTTTCCATGTCCCGTATCATCCGTGGCGCGCTCGCCGCCGCTCTCCTCGTCGCTGTCGCCGCCTGCGCGACCCAACCGCAGGCCGGTGATCCGGGCCCGGCCCCGGCCCGCAAGATCGACGCCAAGACCATGCTGGAATGCGGCAAGCGCTGCTGAGCGCTCCGGCTTCGACCTATTCGGAATCCCCCGCATCGCCGGGGGATTTTTTTTGCCCCTTCAAAACGAAGGGAGCGGCGAGTGCCGCCAGAAACGGGATCGCCATCAGCGAAACCGGAAAACGGGCAGGCACCAGGTTAAATGCAAAAAAAACCGCGACGGCATAGGCAGTGGTCGCGGGCAGGGGGCCATACCCCATCGTGCGGAACCGATGCCAGACCAGCACCGTACCTCCACTGGCGAAGAGCAGCCCTGCCGCAACCAATGCGCCCACCATAATGTACATCGAATCGAGCGCCATCGCGATGGTATAGCCCAACGCCGCGACAAGGCCGGCCGATATGAGGAGTGCGAGGATCGCAAGCGTGAAGCGCTTGCGGTCAAGTGATCGGAGAATACCGGATACCGTCATGAGGCCCGAGGGATTCCTGTCAGCGCGATGCGCGGACGCTAGCCCATGCCCAAGATCCTGCCAATGGCGGCATTAGATCCGAGTCGGGTAGTTCGGGCTCTCGCGGGTGATGGTCACGTCATGCGCGTGGCTCTCGCGGAGACCTGCCGAGGAAATGCGCACGAACTCCACCTTCTCCTGCAATTCGGGAATAGTCTTCGCGCCGACATAGCCCATCGCAGCCTTGAGACCGCCAGCAAGCTGATGGATAACGTTCGCGGTCGGCCCCTTGTAGGGAACCTGTCCCTCGATGCCTTCGGGCACGAGCTTCATCGTATCCTTGATCTCGGCCTGGAAGTAGCGGTCGGCCGAGCCGCGCGCCATCGCACCCAGCGAACCCATCCCGCGGTAGGCCTTGTAGGAGCGGCCCTGATAGAGGAACACCTCGCCGGGGCTCTCGTCCGTGCCGGCCAGCAGCGAGCCGATCATCGCACAGGAGGCGCCCGCGGCGAGCGCCTTGGCAAGATCGCCCGAATACTTGATGCCGCCGTCGGCAATCACGGGTATGCCGTTCTTTGCGGCTTCCTCGGCGCTTTCCATGATCGCGGTCAGCTGCGGCACCCCGACGCCGGCGACGATCCGCGTGGTGCAGATCGAGCCCGGCCCAATGCCAACCTTGATCGCATCCGCGCCCGCGTCGATCAACGCGCGCGTGCCGGCAGCGGTCGCGACATTGCCGGCGACGACCTGCACCGAATTCGAGAGCTTCTTGATGCGGCTGACCGCATCGAGAACCTTCTGGCTATGGCCGTGCGCGGTATCGACGACGACGAGGTCGACACCCGCATCGATGAGAAGTTCCGAGCGGCGGAAGCCGTCCTCGCCGGTCGTCGTCGCGGCAGCGACACGCAGCCGGCCCTGCTCGTCTTTACAGGCGTTGGGGTTGAGCTTGGCCTTCTCGATGTCCTTGACCGTGAGCAGGCCGACGCAATGATATTCGTTATCGACCACCAGCAGCTTCTCGATCCGGTGGCGGTGGAAAAGCTGGCGCGCCTCGCCCTGCGTCACGCTCTCGCGAACGGTGACGAGGTTCTCATGCTTGGTCATCAGTTCGCGGACCGGCTGGTCCATGTTCTCGGCGAAGCGTACGTCGCGATGCGTCAGGATGCCGACAAGCTTGCCCTTGGGGCCGTTGGAGCCGACGACGACCGGCAACCCGTTGATGCCCTTGGCTTTCATAAGCGCCAGCGCATCGCCCAGCGTCGCATCCGGCGAGATCGTCCAGGGGTTCATGACGATGCCGCTCTCGAAACGCTTCACCTGCCGCACCTCCGCCGCCTGTTCCTCCGGCGTGAGGTTGCGGTGGATGACGCCCATGCCGCCGGCCTGCGCCATCGCGATGGCAAGCCGCGCCTCGGTTACAGTGTCCATTGCCGAGGAGAGCAGCGGCAGGTTGACCGTGATCGACTTCGTGACCTGGCTACGCAGATCGGTCTCGGAGGGCAGGACCTCGGAGTGGCCGGGGCGCATCAGCACGTCGTCGAAGGTGAGCGCTTCGGGAATGGTGCGAGGGGCGGTGCGCGGCATGTCAAGGGCTCCAGCGTGAACAGGATATGCGTAAGACCCGCCGCTCGTGACCAAATGATGACGGGCACGATGGCGAGGAAACGAACGCGGGGAGGATTTCCGTTGACGAGGGCGCTTAACACGCCGCCCGGCGAAAAGGAAAGGGCCTATTGCCGCATAAAGGTGGAAATCCGCACCTTGCGGGCAATCAGCTTGCGATCCGAGGTGTGATGGCAACCCTCGACGCGCGTTTCGGCGAAGAAAAGCAACGCCTCTTTGCCGACATTGTCGAAGTTGCGCCCCTCCGCACCTTCGTCGATCAGCACCGGATAATTGCGGATCGTGCCGGCGCCACAGGCATCGTCGTAATAGCTCTTGGTCGGCAGCACGAGCGTCGGCTGCGACCACTCCGTGAGGTTCGCGGAAGCCGTGAGATAAAATCCCGGCGCGGCGAGCACGCCGCCCATACCGTCCGGGGCGCCGGCACTCGCCTGATAGATGGCAAGATATTTGCCGCTTTCGCGGTGCCGGACAATCGCGCCGACCGGTGCCGGGAACGGCATCAACGTTCTGCAGGTCTGCCCGGGCGGCAGGTGCCCGACATAGGGGTCCGGGAAGCGGGCCGTGAAGCTTTTGCCAGTCCAGCCGCGCCAATCGCCGCTGCCCGGATCGTCAGTTCGGAACAGGCAGACGCCGCCCGGCTGGCCGCTCCAGCCCGTCGTGCCGACGAGCGTGAAATATGCACCATCCTTCTCGACGATATTCGAGGGATTGAAGAATCCACGGTGCCGTCCCTGATCCACATCCTGCGTGAAAGGTGTCGCCATTGCGACCTGCGAGGGCGCGCTGGCAAAGCGCCTCCCACCATCGGCGGACCGCAGGCGGAGCACGCTGTTCCACCAGCACTTCATGTATTCCGGGAACCGGCAACGCCCTTGATGGTTGTTCGCCTGGAATTCGTGATGCGCGAGCGCGCTGACCGCCTTCCCGTCCCTGGTCCAGGTTGCGGCGATCCAGATTCGGTCGTCGTACTTCTTCGGATCGCCGTTGCCGTTGCCTCGAAACACTACCGGGCATTCGATTTTCAGACCGAGCAGCGATTTGCCGCTCAAGCGCCGGTTCTCGTAGTGAAGGGCGAAGGCATGGATCTGCCCGTCCGCGCCACGCCAGGCGCGGAGTGGCACATCGGCGACATCGTGTCCGTCGCAGGCGTCGCGGCCGGGATCGAAGACAACGACCGGCGGGCCGACCGGTGTTGCGACGAAGGCTGTCTCCGCTGCCTGCGCCATGCCGGATTTTGTCAGGCCATGTCCCAGAACGGCGCAAGCAAGCGCGACAATGGCAAGGCGCCACTGGAAGCTCGAGCCGAATTGCCCTAGTTCTCGCGTCATCGCGGGATTGCCTCTTCTCATCGAGACCGGTTCCGCAAGTTTCACGCCACAGGACAGGAAACCGGACATGTCATCGCTGCTGCCGCTCGTACTGGGTCTCGTTCTGTTCTTCGCCGGCCACATCCTCTCCCGAATCGGCAGTCTTCGCGCCGATCTGATCGCAAGGCTGGGGATGGGCGGCTATCGCGGGTTCTATTCCGCGCTGGCGCTGGCCGGGTTTGGCCTCATCGTCTATGGCTTCGGCCATTATCGCGCATCGGGAATGATCCCGGTGTGGAACAGCCCGCGCTGGATGGCGCATCTGGTCATTCCCTTGATGTGGGCGAGCTTCGTCCTTCTCGCCGCGACCTGGCTGCCGGGCGCGATCAAGGCGAAAGCGAAGCACCCGATGCTCGCGGCGGTCAAGATATGGGCCTTCTCGCACCTGCTCGCCAATGGCGATCTCGGTTCGATCCTGATGTTCGGATCGTTCCTCCTCTGGGCGGTGATGGCGAGGATCGCGCTCAAGAAATCCGGTGGAACGGAAGTCATGCCTGGTGCGGGCACGCTTGCCGGAGGCCGGCGTAACGACATTCTCGCGGTTCTCGTCGGTACCGGGCTGGCGCTCGGCTTCATCACCGGTCTGCATCGCTTCCTGATCGGGGTGCCAATTCTTTCCTGAGATCACGGAATCGCCGTTTCCCGCGTGCTTTTTTGACGAAGCGGGTATCCATTCCATCCCGAAATGCATTATACGGCACCAAGCAACTGCCAGCCGCGCCTGAAGGGGCCCCGATGACCGATATTTTCCGCGAGGTGGATGAAGAAGTCCGCCGCGACAAGGCGACCGAATTCTGGAACAAGCACGGCAACAAGCTGATCGTCGGCGCCGTCGCCACCGTGCTCGCGGTCGGGGGCTGGCGCTTCTACAAGGACTACCAATTCAAGGAACGCGCGGCGCTCGGCGCCCAGTTCGAGGCCGCGATCGCGGAAGCCGAGGCCGGCAAGATCGACGCGCTCACCACTGTCGCCGGGCTGAAAACCGGCACCTATCCCGCGCTGGCGCGCTTCCGGCTCGCGAGCGAACTCGCTGCCAAGGCGAAGGATGACGCCGGTCGCAAGGATGCCGTCTCCGCGTTTGATACCCTGGCGAACGATGCCTCACTCCCGGCGGAATGGCGGGACATTGCCCGCTTGCGCGCAGGCATGGTGCTCGTCGACGGCGGCAGCTATGACGAGGTGGAAAAGCGCCTGACGTCGCTCTCCGCGCCGGGGCAGACCTTCGCCAACGCCGCGCGCGAAGCGATCGCGCTCGCGGCCTATCGCGCCGGCAGGTTCGACAAGGCGCTCGATGCGCTTCAGGCGATCGTGCTCGACGCCGATGCGCCGGCCAATCTTCGCCAGCGTGCCGAGACCCTGCTGGCCGTCGTTCGCTCCGGTCCTGCCGGCGCCAAGAAGTAACGGGCACGCCATGCCCTTCACGCTTGCGCTGGTCGGCCGACCCAATGTCGGCAAATCGACGATGTTCAACCGGCTCGTCGGCAAGAAGCTGGCGCTGGTGGACGATCAGCCTGGCGTAACGCGCGACCGTCGCGAGGGCGACGCCAAGCTCGCCGATCTTTCCTTCAAGGTCATTGACACGGCGGGGTTGGAGGAGGCGGCACAGGGTTCACTTACGGCGCGTATGCGCGAACAGACCGAAGCCGCGATCCGCGATGCTGACTGCGTGCTGTTCATGATCGACGCCCGCGCCGGCGTCACGCCGGACGACCGCTTCTTTGGCGAGATCGTCCGCAAGACCGATACGCCCGTGATCGTCGCGGCCAACAAGGCCGAAGGGAAGGGCGCCTCCGCCGGCATTATCGAGGCCTACGAACTCGGGTTCGATGAGCCCGTCGCCGTCTCCGCCGAGCACGGAGAAGGCATGGGCGAACTTTACGACGCGCTCCGGCCTCTGGTCGATGCCTTCGAGGAGGATGAGGCCGCGATCCGGGAGGCGGCGGCGCGCGAAGCTTCGGAGACGACCGAAGGGGAGGAGGGCGACGATCCCTCTCGCCCCGTGCGCATCGCCATCGTCGGGCGGCCGAATGCCGGCAAATCGACGCTCATCAACGCGATGCTCGGCGAAGAGCGCCTGCTTACCGGGCCGGAAGCGGGCATCACCCGCGATTCCATCGGTCTCGACTGGGAATGGCGCGGACGCCCCGTGAAGGTGTTCGATACGGCCGGTTTGAGGAAGCGGGCGCGCATCGAGGATAAGGTGGAGAAACTCGCGGCGGCGGATGCCATCCGCGCGGTGAAATTCGCCGAAGTCGTGGTCATTCTTCTCGACGCTACGATCCCATTCGAAAAACAGGACCTCACGATCATCGATCTTTGCGAACGCGAAGGTCGCGCCGTGGTGATCGGCCTCAACAAGTGGGACCTGATCGAAAGTCGCGGCGCGACGCTCTCGGCGCTGAAGGAAGAAGCCGGGCGGCTCCTGCCGCAAGTGCGCGGCTGCCCGGTCGTGCCGCTGTCCGGTCTATCCGGGCAGGGGATCGACCGGTTGATGGAAGGCGTGATGCAGATGCATCAGGTCTGGAATCGCCGCGTGCCGACCGCGCGCATCAACCGCTGGTTGGAAAGCGTCAAGGCAAACCATCCGCCGCCTGCCGTCTCGGGCCGGCGCATCAAGCTCCGTTACATGACCCAGACCAAGACGCGTCCGCCGCAGTTCTCGCTGTTCGGAAACCAACTCGACGCATTGCCAGAGAGCTACAAGCGCTACCTCGTCAACTCGATCCGCGAGACCTTCGATCTACCGGGCGTGCCGATCCGCCTCGCGATGCGGACGTCCGACAACCCTTTCGACAAGGGGAAGAAATAAAAAGGCCCGGTCTCCCGGGCCTTCCTGCTTGGATGCGAACTGATTAGGCGCCCGCTTCCTTGAGCTTCTTGTTGCACTCGGACCAGTAACCGCCACCAGCCTGAATCCAGCGCAGGCCGCCATTGGCCTCCTTGGCCTTGTTGGCGTTGTACTGATCGGCGCAGGTCTTGAGACGGGCCTGACCTGGCTTCAGATCGGCATATTTCTTGTCGACGGCCTTCGGGAACACGGCCTTGCCGGTCGCCTTGGGGGCGGCGGCGGGCGTTGCGCCAGCCTTCGGCGCCGCTGTGTTGGCGGGGGCGGCCTTGGGCGGATCGTCCTTCACCGCGCCTGCGGCGGCGGTGTCGTCGGCATCCTCATCGGCACATTCGGCCTTGCGGAAATCATTCCAGGATTGCCCCTTGAGCTTGTTGCCCTTCTTGGCCTCCTGATACTTGGCGGAGCATTCCTTCATCGTCAGCGCCTGCGAGGGCGCCGTCGCGAGACCAAGGACAAGCGCCACGCCGGCGCTGGCAAGAAGGGTACGAAGCATCGAACTAGTCTCCCGTTGAGAGTTCAGTGGCGGAATCGCGTCGTGCGAAAGCGACCATCGGATCATCGCAAGCGTTATATGAACGGCAGCGCAACATTGCCCGATGGCACGCCAAAACCTACTCGTTGAGATTCATGATCGGCGTGATGAACCCATCCTGGCAAGTATAGCAACAGTTTGAGCAGCCGAGCTTGCCGTTTCCACCCACACCCCAGTATTTCTTGGCGTTGCCGCGCTGTGTCGCGCCGTAACAGACCTTTTCGCCCGCGAGGCAGGTGATCTTCAGGTTATGAACGTTGAAATCCTTGAGGGTCCAGACAGTGGTAGAACTGGGCCACACATTGTTGCGGTTCTTCGACCACATCTTCACATCGACCTGATAGCGGTCGAAGGCGCGGAAGCGCCACGTCATCGTGGCAGCCGAGGCGAAGCTCGTCCAACCGAAAAACGCAATCATAATAAGCAGAATGATACGTTTCATGGAGCCCCCCAAAAAATCGGAGCACCTAACGAAGCAAAAATATTAGTGCTTGGCGAGGGGGGAGTGGAGAAATCTTTCGCGCGTCAGCCCGGTGGCCGGAACGCCAGCACTTTCCGTTGTGGAAAGTCGAAAATCTTGCCGGTTTCATCCCAGTCCGGCGATGCCATGCGGATGAGATAGGGCTGGATTTCGTCCGGGGCCGGCAGTGACATCGGGTCTTCGCCCGGCGCGGCTTCGGCGCGCATTTTCGTGCGCGTGCGGCCCGGATTGACCAGCATCGCCCGCACGTTGGTGATGTTGCGGATTTCCTCGGCCCAATCGGCCACCAAAAGATTCAGGGCTGCTTTCGAGGCACCATAGAGCCCCCAATACGCATGGATGTTGGACCCGGCAGCCGAAGAAATGAAGATCGCCCGCCCGGCGTCGGACACGCGCAGCAGCGGGTCCATCGAGCGGATCAGCCGGTAATTTGCCGTGACGTTCACCGCCATCACTTTGTCGAATATTTTCGGCTCGACATGGTTGAGCGGCCCGATCGGTCCGAGAATGGCGCCGTTGCCGACGAGGATATCGAGCTTGCCCCATCGCTCAAAAATCGTACCGCCGAGGCGATCCAGCGCATCAAAATCGGTTAGATCGAGGGGAACGAGGGTCGCGGAGCCGCCTGCCGCCTTGATCTCGTCGTCAAGTTCCTCAAGACCACCCTGCGTCCGGGCAAGGGCGATCACATGGGCGCCCGCTTTCGCGAAGGCCTTGGCCGTTTCAAACCCGATCCCGCGCGAAGCGCCAGTGACGAGAGCGAGGCGGCCCTTGAGCGGCTGTTGTTCGGACATGAAGGCCTCAGCTGGCTTCGGCGAGCAGCGAGAGCTGCTTGGCGCCTTCGCCGACAAGATCAGCAACGGGCGTCGGGTATTCGCCGGTGAAGTAATGGTCGGTGAATTGCGGCAGCGCGGCATTCCGGCCCGGCTCGCCGAGCGCGCGGTAAAGCCCGTCGATCGAAAGGAACGCGAGGCTCTCGACGCCGAGATAGCTGCGCATTTCGTCGAGGCTCATCTTGGCGGCGAGCAGCTTGTCCTGTTCCGGCATGTCGATGCCGTAAAAGTCGGGGTATTTGATCGGCGGGGAGGCGATCCGGAAGTGAACCTCCGTCGCGCCGGCCTCGCGCATCATCTTGACGATCTTGCGCGAGGTGGTGCCGCGGACGATGGAATCGTCAACCAGCACGATCCGCTTGCCATCCACCACCGCACGGTTCGCCGAATGCTTCATGCGCACGCCGAGTTCGCGGATTGACTGCGTCGGTTCGATGAAAGTGCGCCCTACATAGTGGTTGCGGATGATCCCGAGTTCGTAGGGAATACCGGAGGCCTGCGAGAAGCCGATCGACGCCGGCACGCCCGAATCCGGCACCGGCACGACGACATCGGCGGAAATCGGCGTTTCCTCCGCGAGAATGCGGCCGATGTTCTTGCGCACCTCGTAGACATTGCGGCCACCGGCGATCGAATCGGGACGCGCGAAATAGACGTATTCGAAGAGGCATGGGCGGGGCTTGCGCGCAGGAAACGGACGCAGCGACTCCATCTTGCCGTCCTGATCCACGACGATGATCTCGCCGGGCTCGACCTCGCGCTCGAATCGGGCGTTGATGATGTCGAGTGCGCAGGTCTCGGATGCGAAGATCGGATGCCCGTCGAGCCGGCCCAGCACCAGCGGCCGGATGCCGAGCGGATCACGCGCGCCGATCAGCTTCTTGTTTGTCATGCCGACAAAGGCATAGGCCCCTTGAACCTGTGCCAGCGCGTCGATGAAACGATCGATGAAGCGGTTACGCTTCGAACGGGCAACGAGATGAAGGATCACCTCCGTGTCGGATGTCGCCTGATAGATCGCCCCCTCGGCGATGAGCTGGCGACGCAGCGTCAGGCCGTTCGTGAGGTTGCCGTTGTGGCAAACCGCAAAACCGCCGCCCGTAAGTTCGGCGAAGAGCGGCTGGACGTTGCGCAGGATTGTTTCGCCCGTGGTCGAATAGCGCGTGTGGCCGATAGCGACCGAGCCGGGAAGCTGGTCGATCACACTGCGCTTGGAAAAATTGTCGCCGACGAGCCCAAGGCGGCGCTCGGAATGGAAGCGCGCGCCGTCAAAGGTGACGATGCCGGCGGCTTCCTGCCCGCGATGCTGGAGCGCATGGAGCCCCAACGCGGTGATCGCCGCAGCGTCAGGGTGGCCGAAAATGCCGAAAACCCCGCATTCCTCGCGGGGGTGGTCGTCATCGAAGTCAAGTCCGGCAAAAGCAGTCTCGACGGTTTCGCCATGGTTCATGATCGAAAACCTCTCCAGCGGGTGCATTCGGCAGGCCCGCCCCGAAGCGGACCGATTGGAGCTTACTGCTTGGGCGCTTCCGGTGCGGCATTCTGCGTGCCACTCGATGCTCCGGGCGTACCGGATTTCAATTCGTCCGTCATCTGCTTGATCGATCCGATACGCTCGTCGAGATTGTCGGGCAGCATGGCCTTGAGGCGGTCGAAGCTCGAAACAAGGATGGGGCGGAACTTGGCGTCCGCCACCCAGGTCGGCTGCTGCTTCTCGTTGACCAGCCAGGTGAAGAAGCCGAAGCCGATCACCGCCAGCAGAAACCCGCGACCCGCACCGAACAGGAAGCCGAGCGTGCGGTCGAGCGCGCCGACGCGGCTGTCGAGGATGAAATCCGAGAGTTTCGAGGTCACGATATAGGCGATGAACAGCGTGACGAGGAAAACGCCGCCGAGCGCGAGGCCATTGACCAGCATTGGCGGTTGCTTGACGACATACTGCACGACCAGGGGCGCAGCCTTCGGCCAGCCGAAATAGGCGACGACCGCCGCGATCGCCCAGGAGCCGATCGCCAGCACTTCGCGGGTAAAGCCCCGCACCATCGCCAAGAGAGCCGAAATCAGCACAATACCGATGACGACGAGATCAAGAATGGTGACGGGCATGCAATCCTCATACGCGGCAGGAAGCGTGTCTCTTGAACCAAAGTGGGAACCAACGCTCCGCGGGGATATAACGGCTTCGCGCGCCGCCGTCACCCTCCCTGACAGCCGGAAACGCCAATTTGTCGCGGTCTGTGCGAAAAGTCACGCCCCGATCGTCAGCTGTCACGGATACGCCGGCGCGGGGGTCCACCCGCGATCTCCGCGACGAGATCGGCGATCCGCTGGATGGGACGCAGCCTGAGACCCGCCTGTTTTCCGGTTTCCACCGAACCTTCCGGGATCATGGCCTCGGAAAAACCGAGCTTGACCGCCTCCTTGAGGCGAGGCGCGGCCTGCGGCACCGGGCGCACAAGCCCGGAAAGCGAAATCTCGCCGAAGAGCGCCATTTCGGGCGGAATCGGAATATCGGCGAGCGACGAGACCAGCGCTGCAGCGACCGCGAGATCCGCCGCCGGCTCGAGAATGCGAAAGCCGCCGGCGACGTTCATATAGACGTCATGCTGGCCAAGACGCACCCCGCCGCGCGCTTCAAGCACGGCAAGCACCATCGCGAGGCGGTTCTGGTCCCAGCCGACGACCGCCCGTCGCGGGGTGCCGAGCGCGGTCGGTGTCACCAAGGCCTGGATCTCGACCAGCATCGGCCGCGTGCCCTCCATGCCGGCAAAGACCGCCGTGCCGGAGACCGAAGCATCGCGTGCGCCAAGGAACAGGGCGGAGGGGTTCGGCACTTCGCGCAAGCCGTCACCGGCCATCTCGAAGACGCCGACTTCGCTCGTGGCGCCGAACCGGTTTTTGGCCGCACGCAGCAGCCGATAGGCCTGATAACGGTCGCCCTCGAGCTGGAGCACGGTGTCCACGATGTGCTCCAACACCCGTGGCCCGGCCAGCGTGCCCTCCTTGGTGACATGCCCAATCAGAAAAACGGCGATGCCCGAGGTCTTGGCCAGCTCCTGCAGCCGGGCCGCGCACTCGCGCACCTGGCTGACCGAGCCCGCCGTCGATTCGAGGCCGGCCAGATAAACGGTCTGGATCGAGTCGATCACAAGGAGCTGCGGTTTGACCTGTTGGACGTGCTCGAGGATCACGTCGAGATTGGTCTCGGTGAGCACAAAGAGCTGCTCGGAGCCCGCCGCCGCGCTGAGGCCAGTGCCTTCGCCGGCTTCGGCCGCCAATCGATCGGCGCGCATTTTGATCTGGCGCTCCGACTCCTCACCCGAGACGTAAAGCACGGGCCCGATCGTCGCGACCATGTGCAGCGTCATCTGCAGCAGCAGCGTCGATTTGCCGATGCCGGGGTCGCCGCCGATGAGCACGATCGAGCCGGGCACCACGCCGCCGCCAAGCACGCGCGAGAGCTCGCGTATCGGCACGGGCCAACGCGCGTCCGCCATGCCTTCGACGTCGGACAGTTTTTGGGGCGTGGCACGCCCGCCGCCGATCCGCACCATCCCGCCAGCGCGCGCGTTGACGACCTTGGCCGGCGCCGCCACGGTCTCTTCAACCATGCTGTTGAACTCACCACAGCCCGGGCATTTGCCCATCGGGCGGGGGGCGGTTCGGCCGCAGTTCTGGCAGACGTATTGCGTGCGGATCTTGCTCATGGCGGGATTATAACATCTGTTCTATGGCGAGCGACAACAACCCCATGTGTCACGGCGCGCCGCCGTTGGGGCCAACCCGGCCCTTTCGAGTGCCTTGCCCGCCGCGTGTTACGATGACCAGCAGTCGTTTGATCCGAACTGGAGGTGAAGATGCAGCGCTCGCCCTTGCTCATCATGGTCACGGCCCTGGCCACAGCCGCCCTGGCCTGTGCTTCGGTCGGTGACCCGATCCCAACGGTTCGCGCTACTTTTACCCCGGCCGTGCCCCAAGCCAGTGCCACGTCGACGATGACCATGGCCGATCCTACCGAGTCCTCGGTGGCTGTCCAAACCAGACCGCCGGCCGTCGAGCCCACGCCCTCCTCAGCGCCTGAGGCCGGGTCCTCGCTCGATCGCTTCTGGGAGGACCACATCGCTTCCAATATCTACACCGACCCGGTGACCTATACGCTTGAGGTGAACGTGCCCGTGCTGCGCGCCTCCGACCCTGGCGATGCGCCGACGGCCGCGTTCAACGGCATCGTCTCCGCCAGGGTCGATGAGATGACGACGGCCTTCGTCGACGACCTGATCCTCTACCCGCCAGATCCGGCCTTTGCTGGCGTGCTCGAGAGTTTTTTCTCGGTCAACGCGACCCGGTTCGCGCTTACGCCACGCGTGGTCAGCCTGCGGCTCGACGTCGCAGGCTACGTTGCTGGCGCCGCGCATCCGTATAGCTTCAGCCAGACCGTCAACTTCGACTTCGCCGCCAGCCGTGAACTGGCCCTGGCCGATCTTTTCGCTCCAGGCGTCGATTATCTCGGCCCGATCTCGGCCTACTGCATCGCCGAGCTCGAGACGACCGACTTCTTTCTTGGCTTTGAATCGGGGGCCGCGCCCGATGATCTCAATTACCGCAGTTGGAACCTGACCGACGACGGCGTGTTGATCTCCTTCGACCCGTATCAGGTCGGGCCCTACGCCGCCGGGCCGC
>DAORNC010000035.1:0-8407 GCA_035440785.1 Rhabdaerophilum sp.
GGTCCACTCGCTCGCACCCGGCAAACCGGTCCAGTTGCGCGCGCCCGCGACACCGGAAGCCATTCTCGACGCTATCGACCGGCAACGGATGAAATGATCTGGCACCATATCGCGAACTGGCTGTCGGCAGGTTCGTCCTGCTGCCTCGTCGCCATCCGCGAGGCGCGTGGCTCGACCCCGCGCGAGGCCGGTGCCCGCTTGGCGATCGGCGCGGATGGCCGCTTCACTGGCACAATCGGCGGCGGCACGTTGGAATGGGAAGCGATGGCCATCGCCCGCGAACTCATCGCACGCTACCCAGAAGGTCATGGTACCGCACATTCCTTCGCCCTGGGACCCGCTCTCGGACAATGTTGCGGCGGATCGGTGGTGCTGCGGTTCGAAGCGTTTTCACCGGGTGATCTTCGATGGATCGAAGCACTTTCCCAGGCGGAGGCCGCCGGAGCCTTCGATACGGTGGGAGAACCGGATCGCCGTGGAATCCTGATCCGGACCGTCGCCCAATCGGGCGCGCAACCTTCGCTCGAACGAGAGTCTCACGGCGAAGCCAAGCGTGACGTCCTGCTGTTCGGCGCCGGGCATATCGGCCGCGCGCTCGTTCTGGCATTGGCGCCCTTGCCGTTCCGCGTGCGGTGGATCGACAGCCGCGAAGATCCCTTCCCCACAGTATTTCCCCAGAATGTTCGTATAGACACGAGCGGAGATTCTATTTTTGTTGCCGGCAACGAAATTGGGGGTGAAATCGCTGTCGTCGCCACCCACAGTCACCAGATCGATTTCGATATCGTTGCTCGCCTACTCCGAAACGATGCTTTTCATTTCATAGGCTTGATCGGTAGTGAGACCAAGAGAAAACGTTTTTTGAGCCGGCTTAAAGAGTTGGGATACGCGTTGTCGACTTTGGAACGCTTGACCTGCCCAATAGGCCTTTCCGGCATTCACGGTAAGGAGCCGGCGGTAATCGCCGCCAGCGTCGCGGCACAATTGCTGATGCTGCCTCGGAAGGTCAATGCCCCGGCCTGAAAGTCGGCAGGTCATTGCCGATCCGGATCACCTTGCCGGGGTTAAGCAGGTTGTTGGGATCGAGCGCACGTTTCACCGTGGCCATCAGATCGAGCACGATCGGATCCTTGTAGTCCGGCAGTTCGTCTCGCTTGATCAGGCCCACCCCGTGCTCAGCTGCGATGGAGCCACCGCGCGCCTTGACCGCCGCGTGCACGATCTCGTTGAAGGCATGCCATTGGGCGAGGAAGGCCTGCCTGTCCATGCCGATCGGCTGGGATATGTTGTAATGGATATTCCCGTCGCCGATATGCCCGAAATCACAGACCCGGCAGCCCGGCAGGAAAGCCCGGCAGGCTTCGCCCGTCTCGGCGAGAAAGTCGGTGACCCGGCTGATCGGCACGGAAACGTCGTGTTTGATCGACCCGCCCTCGAAATGCTGGCATTCGGAGAGAAGCTCGCGCAAGCGCCAGAAATCGCGCGCTTGTGCCTCGCTTGCCGCCAGCGCCGCGTCCTGCACGATCCCTTCTTCCATAGCTGGCTCCAGAGAAGCGAGCAGAAGCTCGTCCAGCGGCGCACCCACTTCCGGCGAGGTCAGTTCGACGAGGGCGTAGGAAGCATGGGGCGTGACAAGCGGGTCGCGCGTGTTCTGGCCGTGCTTGAGGACGATCTCAAGCCCGAAACGGGGCATGATCTCGAAGGCCGTCAGGCGCTCTCCGGCAATCTGGCGCAGGCTCGCGAACAGCTTTACCACCATTTCCGGCGAAGAGGTGCCGATAAAAGCGGTCGTCCGCGTCTTCGGCAGCGGAAACAATTTCAACACCGCCGCCGTGACGATGCCGAGTGTACCTTCCGAGCCGATGAAGAGGTGCTTGAGATCGTAGCCGGCATTGTCCTTCCGAAGGCCGGAGAGCCCGCCGAAGATGCGACCGTCCGGCAAGACGGCCTCGATGCCGAGCACGAGGTCACGCATATTGCCATAGCGGAGCACGCCGGTGCCGCCGGCGTTGGTGGCAATGTTGCCGCCGATGGTGCAGGAACCTTCCGAACCAAGCGAAAGCGGGAACAGGAAGCCCGCCTCGCGCGCCACCTGCTGGACTTCCTGCAGCACGACACCGGCCTCGACGGTCATGGTGGCGTTCTCGGGGTCGATCGCACGGATTGTTCGCAGCCGGGCAAGCGAGATCACGACTCCGCCGAATGGCATCCCGCCGCCTGTGAGGCCCGTGTTGCCACCAACCGCCACGACCGGCACGGCGTGGCGTTGCGCAAGCTGCATCAATCCAGCGACCTCGGCGGCATCACCGGGCCTCAGCACCGCATCGGCCTTTCCTCGATGGAGCTTCCGCGTCTCGACGAGAAAGGGTTCGATCGCGGCAGCGTCCGTGAGGACATTTGCAGCACCGATGAGACCGCACGCCTCCTCGATGAAAGCCGATGAACCTTCCGGCATAAGTCACTCCCGCAAGTGTTTGACCCCCGGCGTCGGGGCTCCTATTCAAGACACCGCCGCACCGCGCCAACCTATGTGATCGAAAGCCCCATGAGCAACCTCCCCGAGACCATGCGCCAGATCCGCTTCACGAAACCCGGCGGACCGGAGGTGATTGCGCTCGAAACCGCACCGCTCCCCGTACCCGGCAAAGGTCAGGTGCTCGTCAAGGTTGCCTATGCCGGCGTCAACCGGCCCGATTGCATCCAGCGGACCGGCGCCTATCCACCCCCGCCCGGCGCGCCGGATATTCCGGGACTGGAGGTCGCCGGAACCATCGTCGCACTGGGGCCGGAATGCGATGCCCTGACGCTCGGTAACACCGTAACGGCCCTGGTCGCAGGAGGCGGTTACGCCGAGTTCTGTCTCGTGGACGCACCGCTCGCCATGCCGGTTCCGGAGGGGCTTTCTCTGTTGGAAGCCGCAGCCCTTCCGGAGAACGTCCTCACCGTCTACGACAATGTCATCGCGCGCGGACGGCTTGCGAAGGGCGAGACCTTTCTTGTGCATGGCGGCTCGAGCGGCATCGGCTCAATCCAGATGGCGAAAGCCTGGGGGGCGCGCGTCATGACCTCGGCGCGAGGCGAAGAGAAAGGCATCTTCTGCCGCGAACTCGGTGCGGACGTCGTGATTGACTACGGCGCTCAGGACTTCGTTGACGTCGTCCTCGACGCCACGGGCAAGCGCGGAGTCGATGTCATCCTCGACATGGTGGGTGGTGATTACATTCCGCGGAACCTGCGATGCCTCGCGCTCGACGGGCGCCTTGTACAGATCGCCTTCCTGCGCGGCTCAAAGGCAGAAGTCGATTTTCGCCATTTGATGGTGAAACGGCTGACCTTCACCGGCTCGACGCTGCGCCCCCGCACGCTCGAACAGAAGGCCGCCATCGTCGAGGCCGTGAAGAAGGACATCTGGCCGTTGGTCAGATCGGGGGCGATCCGCCCCCGCATCGATACCGTCTTCCCGCTTTCGAAAACCCGCGAAGCGCATGAACGGATGGAAGCGAGCCACCATCGCGGGAAGATCATGCTCGACCTAGGGCACTGACGGCCTCACCGCAGACGTCGGCCCGGAACGATCACCGTTACAGCTTCGCGCGGCGTCGCGGGCACACGCACCACAACCGGACGAGGACGCCCTTCAGCCGGCCCCCGCAGAGCGCTGGCGACGCTGTTCTCCCGGTCGACAAGTTCGCCGAGGGTCGGCGATGCCGGGTCGGGATCGATCGTGAAGCCGGCAGCCCGAACGACCTCGACCGTGGAAGCCAGCATGGCAAGGACGGACAATGCGGAAATTGAAGCCTTGGTCATGACGCAACTCGGCAAGGTTCATCGGGCCAACGGCTCAACAGACCGTTCCCGACAGCATATGCAGCAAATGTTGCAAATTGCTGAGCGCTTACTCGTCTTCGTGCAACGCGCGCGAAGCACCCGGATAAAGTCCGGTCTCATCCCGCGTCGGATAATGGCCAAGGAGACCGAATTTCTCGGCGAGTTGAACGAGCGCGATACGGCTGCCCGCGCCGGTCTTGCGCCGGATATGCAGGCGATGGGTCTCGACGGTCCGGACACTCAGCGCGAGCCGGCGCGCGATGTCCTTGTTGCTCATGTTGAGCGCGATATAGCACAGGATTTCCTGTTCGCGCGGCGTGAGCATGAGGAGTGAAAGATCACGCGACTTATCGCGTTCTCCGGCAAACAACCCCGCCAACAACGGCAGGGAGACATAGCCGCCGCCGGCCAGAACGGTCTCGATCGCAGTCCGAAACTCAGCCCGGCGAACGGTCTGCAGCAAGAAACCGACTGCACCCGCCGCGACCCAATCGGACATGTCGGTTACATTCGCCGAGGCCAGAACCTTGATGATGGGCACGTCCCCCGCGCCTGGAGCTTGGCGATCTACCCGCGTGCAGGAAACGGTCGCCGATGCCCCCGGACCGGCAACGATCAATGTGCAATCGGCTGTATCATCCGGCGATCCCTTGGGATCGATCAGGATGACGCGAACGTGGGGCATAACCTGCCGCAACAAGCCGACCAGTACCCGGCTTATGCCGGGATCGGGTTCCAGCACCCCCACCGTTGAACGAACTTCAGCCATTCCATCCCCTCCGGCTGCGTGCCCGAGAGACGGCAAAATCCTGCAAAGCGACCAGACCCGAGGAAGAAGTTGGCGCGAGGCGACAGCCCATGCACCCTCATCGAGTTCGATCAAACGTCTTGCCAGGACTTCTGTCTCTCGGTCGGCTCAATGAGGACAATTTTTGTGCCAAGGCATCGCTTCTGGGTCGATTTTTCAAAACTGGCAATTTTTCCTTAATTATTAGAACATGTTGAACTGTCAAATGCGACGGGCAGCAGCATGCGAATTTGCAAGACCATTCCCTGAATGAAACAAGTTGTTTCAGATTGCGACCACCGCAACTCCCATCGGTAAAAAGCTATGCTCCGCCATCTCGTGTTCGACATCGGCAATGTTCTCATCCGCTGGGATCAGGAAATCCCTTTCCGTACCCTGATCCCGGACGAGGAAGCGCGCGCGGCGTTCTTCCGCGACATCCTGCCGCCAGCATGGAACCTCGAACAGGATCGCGGCCGAACATGGCGCGAAGCGGAGGCTGAGCGGATCGCGCTGTTCCCGCAGCACGCGGGTCTCATTCGTGCCTATCGCGCACGATGGCATGAGATGGTGCCGGACGCGATCGGAGAAAATGTCGCCGTGCTGAGCGACGCGCAGCGCGGCGGCATCCGCTGTTTCGCGATCACCAATTTCGCGGCTGATACTTTCGCTGAGGCGCGAGAGCGTTTTCCCTTCCTCAAGAGTTTCGAGGGAACGGTCGTTTCCGCGCATGAGAGGCTCGTCAAGCCTGATCCGGCGATCTTCCGCCTGTTCGCCGGACGCTATTCGCTCGAGCCGACAGAATGCCTCTTCATCGACGATAGCGCAAAAAACATCGCGTCCGCCGCCGCGCTTGGCTTCGCAACCGTGCATGTCACGCCCGAAACGGACCTGCGCCGCGCGGTGGCCGCGCAGGGGTTTCCGGTCTGAGTCAGATCGTCTGATTATAGGCGCCGACTTCCGCATTCTCGCGCAGGATGGTGTCCACCGCCTTGAACATCTCGCGCATCCGCGCCTCGGAAACCGGGCTCTCCACCACCACCACCAGCTCGGGCTTGTTCGAGGAGGCGCGCACGAGGCCCCAGGTACCATCCTCTGCCGTAACGCGGACGCCGTTGACCGTGACGACATCGCGGATCTTCTGTCCGGTGATCGTCTCGCCGTTCGCAGCCATGCCTTCGATGCGTTTCACCACCCGCTCGACGACCTCATACTTGATCTCGTCGTCGCAATGCGGGCTCATCGTCGGCGAACCCCAGGTCTTCGGCAGGTCGCGGTAGAGATCCGCCATCGTTTTTGCGGGGGCACGATCGAGCATATCGAGCACCGCGATCGCGGTGACGATGCCGTCGTCATAGCCCTTGCCGACCGGCGCGTTGAAGAAGAAATGGCCGCTCTTCTCGAAGCCGGCGAGCGCGTTGAGCGCGGTGACACGCTTCTTGATATGCGAGTGCCCGGTCTTCCAGTAGTCGGTCTTCGCGCCGAGGCGCTGCAACTCTGGGTCAGTTGCGAACAGGCCGGTCGATTTTACATCGACGACAAAGGTCGAATTCGGGTGCAGCTTCGAGAGATCCCGCGCCAGCATCACGCCGATTTTGTCGGCGAAGATCTCGTTGCCCTCGTTGTCAACGACGCCGCAGCGGTCGCCGTCGCCGTCGAAGCCGAGGCCAACGTCGGCGCCGTGCTCCTTCACCGCATGGGCGATGGCATGGAGCATCTCCATGTCCTCGGGGTTCGGGTTGTAACGCGGGAAGGTGTGGTCGAGCTTCACATCGAGCGGGATCACCTCGCAGCCGAGCGCTTCGAGGATCTGCGGGGCGAAGGCCCCGGCTGTGCCGTTGCCACAAGCAGCGACGACCTTGAGCTTGCGTTTGATCTTCGGGCGGGTCGTGAGGTCCTTGTAGTAGAGGTCGTAGAGGTTATCGACGAAGGTGTAACTCCCGCCGCCATCAAGCGCGAAATCGCCACCCAGCACGATCTCCTTGAGGCGGTTCATCTCCTCCGGACCAAAGGTTACCGGGCGCTGGCAGCCCATCTTTACGCCGGTCCAGCCATTGTCGTTATGCGAGGCCGTCACCATCGCCACCGCAGGTACATTGAGCGCGAACTGTGCGAAATAGGCCATCGGCGAAAGGGCGAGGCCAATATCCACCACCTTGCAGCCCGACGCCATCAGACCGGCGATCAGCGCCAGCTTGATCGAAGCCGAATAGCCGCGGAAATCATGCCCGACGACGATGTGCGGCTCGACCCCGCGCGCCTTGAGATATGTGCCGATGCCCATGCCAAGCGCCTGGATGCCCATCAGATTGATTTCCGGCGCCTTGTCGGAGGCGGGGTGTCCGAACCACCAGCGTGCGTCGTACTCGCGGAAGCCGGTCGGTTTGACGAGCGGATTGGATTCGAACTCGCGAGTATTCGGCGCGATGGAGGTTTGCGGCTTGGGGAAGGAAGACATCGTGAAGGGGTTCCGTCTTGGGATGTTGCGCGTTGCTAACCGAACAAAGATGAACGATGGCCGAAGAATCTCAGCGTTGTTGAACTCGCCCTGCCCTGTATGGTCAGGTTCACCGCTCGAAGGCCGCAGCAAAAAGCTCTCGCGTGTATTCGGTCTTCGGATCCCGGAAAATATCGGATGAAGCGCCTTCCTCGACCACCTGACCGTTGCGCATCACGATGACATGACTCGCGAGCGCGCGGACAACCTTGAGGTCATGGCTGATGAAGAGATAGGCCAGGTTGCGCTTCACTTGAAGGTCACGCAGCAGATCCACAATCTGCGCCTGCACGCTCATGTCGAGCGCCGAGGTCGGCTCGTCCAGAACAACAAATTTGGGATCGAGCGCCATCGCCCGAGCAATGGCGATGCGCTGCCGTTGGCCTCCCGAAAACTCATGCGGGTAGCGATCCATCGCCCCGGGATCAAGCCCGACATCGTGGAGCACCCCGGCGACGATCTCGCGCGCGGCTTCCGTATTGAGCCCCGACATCTGGATGTGGAGCCCTTCGGCAACGATTTCGGCGATGCTCATACGCGGCGAGAGAGAGCCATAAGGGTCCTGAAAGACGATCTGCATGTCCCGGCGCATCGGCCGCAGCGCCTTGCGGTCGAGCGCCTCGACATTCCGCCCCAGAACGACGATCGGCCCTTCCGAAGCGATCAGCCGCAAGATCGCCTGCCCCAGCGTCGTCTTGCCGGAGCCGGATTCTCCGACGACACCCAAGGTTTCTCCGGCCCGGATCTTCAACGAAATGCCGTCCACGGCCTTTACGTGGCCGGTGACACGCTTGAACACACCGCTGCGGATCGGGAAATGGACCTTGAGGTTGTCGACCGCGACGATGGTTTCCGCATCCGGGTGCGGCAGCGCCGGCTCGCCCTTGGGCTCGGCCGCGAGCAGCATCTGCGTATAAGCATGCTTGGGCGCCCCGAATACCTCAGCGACCGGCCCCTGTTCGACGATTTCGCCCTGCTTCATGATGATGACGCGATGGGCGATGCGCCGGACAATGCCAAGATCATGCGTGATGAAGAGCATCGCCATACCCGTGTCGCGCTGAAGGTCCGCGAGAAGCTTTAGGATACGCGCCTGCACCGTCACATCGAGCGCGGTAGTCGGTTCGTCCGCGATCAGCAGGTCGGGCTCGTTGGCCAGCGCCATCGCGATCATCACACGCTGGCGCTGGCCGCCGGAAAGCTGGTGCGGATAGGCGCCGAGTCTCGTCTCGGGATCACGGATGCCGACCTTCACGAGAAGATCGAGAATACGGACCCGTGCCGCACCGCCCGAC
>DAORNC010000035.1:8417-9449 GCA_035440785.1 Rhabdaerophilum sp.
AGGCCGCGATGCACGGACAGAATCTCCCCGATCTGCCGCTCGATGGTGTGGAGCGGGTTGAGCGATGTCATCGGCTCCTGGAAGACCATCGAGATCTTGTTGCCACGCACCCGGCGCAGGGAAGCCTCGTCGGCCGAGAGCATGTCCTGACGCTCCGCGCCTTCGCCGAATTCAATCCGGCCCGAAGGATGGAACGCCGCTGGATAATTGAGCAGGCGCACAACCGAGAGCGCAGAAACCGATTTGCCTGATCCAGATTCTCCGACGAGCGCGACCGTCTCGCCGCGGTTCACCGAGAACGTGACGCCATTGACGGCAATCGTCTCCCTCCCCCCCTGCCGGAAGCCGACGGAAAGATCTTCGACGGAGAGAAGCGGCGCGCTCATGCGAAGCTCTTTCTCGGATCAAACGCATCGCGCACGGCCTCGCCGACGAAGATCAACAGGGAGAGCATCATCGCGATGACCATGAAGCCGGAAATGCCCAGCCATGGCGCCTGAAGGTTCGCCTTGCCCTGCTGGAGCAATTCACCGAGCGAGGGCGAGCCGGGCGGAAGGCCGAAACCGAGAAAGTCGAGTGAGGTCAGGGTCGTGATCGAGGCGTTGAGAACGAAAGGCAGGTAGGTGAGCGTCGCGACCATCGCGTTCGGCAGCATGTGACGGATCATGATCTGGCGGTCGTTGAGGCCAAGCGCTCTCGCCGCCTTGACGTATTCGAAATTGCGCGCACGCAGGAATTCGGCCCGCACTACGCCCACCAGCGCCGTCCATTTGAAAAGCATCAGGATGCCGAGGAGAACGAGAAAGCTCGGCGTGATGACGGCCGAGAGAATGATGAGGAGGAAAAGCAGCGGCATCGAGGTCCATATCTCGATGAAGCGCTGGAAGATAAGGTCCGTCCTGCCCCCGAAATAACCCTGGATCGCGCCTGCCGTCACCCCGATCAACGAGGAGGCCAGCGTCAGGATCAGCCCGAACAGCACCGAGATGCGAAAGCCGTAGATCAACCGCGCGGCGACATCGCGTCCGCGGT
>DAORNC010000035.1:9497-9869 GCA_035440785.1 Rhabdaerophilum sp.
GCGCTTCTCCGCGACCGGACGGCATTGCTCGTCGATCAATTTCCAGGTCGGCGGCGAGGGCGCGGGCACCGGCAGGTCGCGCTGCACCGTCCGGTGATGGAAACGGATCGGCGGGAAGATCATGAAGCCATGCGCGCGGATTTCCGTCGCGATCACCGGCGCCCTGTAATCGGTGACGGCGAGAAATCCGCCGAACTTCTCTTCCGGATAATCGACCAGCACCGGAAACAGCCATTCGCCTTTGTAGCGGGCGAGGATCGGTCGATCATTGGCGATGAACTCGGCGAAGAGGCTGAGAACGAACAGGACGGCGAAAATCCAGAACGACCAGTAGCCGCGCCGGTTCGCCTTGAAATTATCCCAGCGCCGGCG
>DAORNC010000035.1:9962-12278 GCA_035440785.1 Rhabdaerophilum sp.
GGCAAGGTCCGTCACCAGCGTCAGCACCAGCCCCATCAGCGAGAAGATGTAAAGCGACGCGAAAACTACGGGATAGTCGCGGTTGAGGGTGGATTCGTAGGCGAGCAACCCCAGCCCATCGAGCGAGAAGATGCTCTCGATGAGGAGCGATCCGGTAAAGAACGCATGGATGAATGCCCCCGGAAACCCGGCGATGACGATCAGCATCGCGTTGCGGAACACGTGGCCATAGAGGACACGGCTCTCGCTGAGACCCTTCATACGCGCCGTCAGGACATACTGCTTGCGGATCTCGTCGAGAAACGAATTCTTGGTCAGCAGCGTCAGGGCGGCGAATTGCGAGATCACCATCGCCGCAAGCGGAAGGGCGATATGCCAGAGGTAATCGAGCACCTTCTCCCCGACACTCAATTCGTCGAAATTCGCCGATGTGAGCCCACGCAGCGGGAATAATTGCCAGAACGAACCACCCGCAAACAGAACCACCAGGAGCACCGCGAAGAGAAAACCAGGGATCGCATAGCCGACGACGATCACTGCGCTCGTCCAGACATCGAAGGAAGAACCGTCCTTCACCGCCTTGCGGATGCCTAGCGGGATCGAGATCGCATAGGCAATCAGCGTCATCCAGAGGCCGAGCGAGATCGAGACCGGGAGTTTCTCCTTGATGAGATCGATCACGCTGGCGTCGCGGAAGAAGGATCGTCCGAAATCGAAATGCGCGTAATCGCCAAGCATCTTGAAGAAGCGCACATGGGCGGGCTTGTCGAAACCGAACTGCTTTTCGAGGTCCTTGATGAATGCGGGGTCAAGCCCCTGCGCGCCGCGATATGCCGAGGTCGCATCGCCCGCCTGCACCATCGCGTTGGCACCGACATCGCCCCCCCCGCCACCGATGCGGGAACTGTTGCTCGAATCCTGCCCCTGCAACTGGGCGATGATCCGTTCCACAGGGCCGCCCGGCGCAAACTGGATGATGACGAACGACAGCGCCATGATGCCGAGCAGCGTCGGCACCATCAGCAGGAGGCGGCGAATCACATAGGCGAGCATCAGGAGATCCGTTTCATTTGCCGATCTTCCGCGCCTTCTCGGCATCATGCCACCAGAGCGCAGCAATCGCCCCCTCGGTTGAACCGGCGAGCGGCGGGATCGGCCCCGGCATCCCGAACAGGTCCCAATAGGCGATCTTATGCTCGCCCGAATACCAGGCCGAAACCCAATAGCGGCCAGCACGCAACAGCCGGTCGAGACAACGCGTCGCGACCGTCATTTCCTCGCGCGTTTTCGCGGCGATGATGCGCTCGATCATCAGGTCTATTGCCGGATCGGCAACGCCGGCGAGATTGCGCGAGCCGACGGTTTTCGCGGCTTCGGAACCGAAGATCAGCCGCAACCCCTCGCCCGGCGTCAGCGACATCGTGTAGCGCTGCATGACGAGGTCGAAGTCGAAATCCTGCCGCCGCCGCGCGAATTGCGCCGGATCGATCACCCGGATCGCTGCGTCGATACCAATGAGACGCAGGTTGTTGACGAAGCCGGTCGTGTGCCGGTTGAGGCTATTATCGTCTTCTAGGAATTCGATGGTCAGCGGCTGTCCGTCCGGCAGCCGGATCTTGCCGTCGGCGCCGCGTTTGCAGCCGGCTTGGTTGAGCAGTTCCACCGCTTTGCGTAAGATCGCCCGGTCCTGCCCCGAGCCATCCGAAACCGGCGCGACATAGGGGCCCCCGAACACTTCCGCCGGCAACTTCACGCGGAGCCCGTCGAACAATGCCTTTTCCTCGGCGGATGGCGGACCTTCGGCACGAAGAACCGAATTCTCGAAATAGGAATTGGTACGCTTGTAGAGCGCATACATCAGATTCTTGTTGGTCCATTCGAAGTCGAAGCACAGACCGATCGCCTCGCGCACGCGCGGATCGCCGAATTTCTCGCGGCGCGTGTTAATGCGTGCCGGAGGGGCGGGCATCCGGCATCACATCGCGCTTGACGCGCCCGTCCTTCACGGCCGGAAAGTCATAGCGCGTGGACCAGATGACGGACGTGAATTCTTCGCGGAAGCTGAAGGCGCCGGCCGTAAATGCCTGAAACGCCGCCTCGCGGTCACGGAAATACTCGTAACGAACGACATCGAAGTTCCCCTGCCCGATCGAAACCGGCAAGTCTTTCGCCCAGTAGTCGGGCACGCGGCGGAAACTGATCGAGCGCCCCTGATCGACACGGTCGACCTTGTAGCCGCCAGAACCGAGCGGCGAGGTGAGCGTCGCCGCCTCGAAGTCGTTCGCGGTGTAAAACGCTTTCGAGAAAATCGGGAGT
>DAORNC010000035.1:12296-14080 GCA_035440785.1 Rhabdaerophilum sp.
CGCCGCAATCTGCGGCATTTCGCGTGAGCGACCCTTGGCGAAAGTAAACTCCACCGTCAGCGGATCGAGGGCCCGTGCGCTGGTGATCTGGCGCAGAAGCAGCCGATAGCTCGTATGTGCCTTCGTGCTCTTGAGCAATTCGAGCGAGAAAACGACATCCTCCGCCCGCAGCGGCGAACCATCATGAAATCGCGCCTCGGGCCGCATCGCGAACCGCCAGGCGAGGCCGTTCGCGCTTGCCCGCACGGACTTCGCCACGAGACCGTAGAGCGAATCCGATTCGTCGCTCGAACCGACCATCAGCGAATCGAAGATCAGTCCCATCCCCGCCGCGCCGTTCCCCTTGTGTGAGAACATGTTGAGGGTGTCGAAGGTCTGGAACGTCTGGTTGCCGCCGACGCTGGAGACCTGAAGCGCGATCTCACCGCCCTTGGGCGCCTTGGGGTTCACATAATCGAAATGCGGAAAACTCGCCGGATACTTGAGATCGCCGAAAACCGACATGCCGTGGCTTTCGGCGCCGAAATCGTCGCCCTGCGCCTGCGAGCTGGTCGGGAGAAGGGTGGAAACCCCGAGCGCGGCGCCAATGCCAAGAGCCGTCCGCCGCGTCAAGTCCTGCTTCCGCCCGATCATCCGCATCCGTGGTGCCAGCTCCGTCCGAATCAGCTTGTCCGCCCGTTTGCCACTATGGCGGTTCAGGGCACCAAAAAAAAGACCGCCCCCGTGGCTCTGCACAAACGACAAAGGGGCCGCAAGCGACCCCTTTCCCAGCACGACGAAACGAATATCGCCTTATTGCGGCAATGGCGCCGGATTGCCCGAGAGCGAACGCAGGTAGGCGATGATATTGGCACGCTCGTCGCCACGCGGCACGCCAGCGAAGCCCATAGAGGTGCCGCTCACGTAATCCTTTGGCTTCGCGATGAAAGCGTCGAGCGCTTCATAGTCCCAAGCGCCGCCCTTGGCGGTCATCCCGGCGGAATACTTGAAGCCTTCATGCTTGCCCTTCTCGCGCATCACGACACCATAAAGGCCAGGGCCGGTGCCGTTCTTGCCGTCGGGGGTCAGCGAATGGCAGCTGACGCACTTCTTGATGGAAGTCTCACCCTTTTTCACATCGGCGGAAGCCAGGCGCTTGGCGATCGGTTCGGCTTTCTCCTCGGCGGCGGCGACAGCACCGCCAGAAGCGGCACCCGAATCGTCCGGCAGTTCGTAACCTGCCTTCACGATCGGCTTGGGGGAGACGAGCGCGCCGGAGAAGAAGCCAATGCCCATCGCCAGCGTCGCCATGCCGAGGATCGCACCGGCAATCTTGTTGACTTCATTCCCGCTCATGCCCGCAACCTCTGTCTGGACAACCAACGGCTCCCGCCCCGGAGAACCGCCCGAATTTCAATTGGCTGATTACCCGCTTTCAATAGTGAAAGGCAACCCGTATAAGCGCGCCGCAATTGCTACTTTTTGCGCCCCTTGGCAATGCACCTCGAAGGAATGCACAAGCGAATGTCCAATCCGGTCGTCATCATCCCGGCGCGCATGGCCGCCCAGCGGCTTCCGGGCAAGCCGCTCGCCGATATTCACGGTGAGGCGATGATCGTCCATGTCTGGCGCAGGGCGATGGAAACCGGGATCGGCCCGGTGCTCGTCGCCACGGATTCGGACGAGATCGCCGCCGCCGTCCGCGCCGCCGGGGGCACTGCCGTGATGACGCGCGACGACCATCCCTCGGGCTCCGATCGCATCCACGAAGCGGTGGAAAACTTCGATCCCGAAGGCCGGCACGA
>DAORNC010000035.1:14090-14939 GCA_035440785.1 Rhabdaerophilum sp.
TCATCGTCAACGTGCAGGGCGATCTGCCGACGATCGATCCGAAGATCATCTCGGTCTCGCTCGTACCGCTCAGGGATGCTGCGGTCGATATCGCAACCCTCGCCGCCGCGATCGTGCGGGAGGAAGAGAAAACCGCGATGCAGGTTGTGAAGGCCATCGGCTCGCCGCTTGGCAGCAACCGGTTCCGGGCGCTTTATTTCACACGCGCAACCGCGCCGTGGGGCGAGGGCGACCTCCTTCACCACATCGGGCTTTATGCCTATCGCCGGGCGGCTTTGCGGAAGTTCGTTTCGTTGCCGCCGTCCGCGCTCGAAAAGCGCGAGAAGCTCGAACAGCTTCGCGCGCTGGAAGCCGGAATGCGCATCGACATCATGCAGGTGGATACGGTTCCTCACGGCGTCGACACGCCGGAAGATCTGGAGCGCGCCCGCCAGCTCCTCAGAAAGTAGCGTCAGAAAGAAATCCACATGGCCAAGGTTATTTCGTTCCAGGGCGAGCGCGGCGCCAACTCCGAGATTGCCTGCAAGGAAGTCTTCCCGGACTGGGAGGCCCTGCCCTGTCCGACTTTTGAGGACGCCTTCGCCGCGCTGGCCGACGGCTCGGCCGATCTGGCGATGATCCCGATCGAGAATTCGATCGCCGGCCGCGTGGCGGATATCCATCACCTTCTTCCCGCATCTGGCTTCCACATTATCGGCGAGCATTTCCTGCCGATCCATTTTCACCTGATGGCGATCAAGGGCGCGCATCTCGACACGCTCAAGGTCGTGCAGAGCCACGTCCACGCGCTCGGGCAGTGCCGGCGCTTCCTGCGCAAGCTCGGCCTCAAGGCCGAGGTCGCGGCCGATA
>DAORNC010000035.1:14958-18396 GCA_035440785.1 Rhabdaerophilum sp.
CTCCGCGCGGCAGGTGCGCGACCTCGGCGACATCACCCGCGCCGCGATCGCGCCGCGCCTTGCGGCCAGCGTCTACGGCCTCGAAATCCTCGCCGAGGACATTCAGGACGAGGATCACAACACCACGCGCTTCGTCGTGCTGTCGCGCGAACCGAGAAACGCGCCGCAGGGTGGCGAGGTGATGACGAGCTTCGTCTTCCGCGTCCGCAACGTGCCGGCGGCGCTCTACAAGGCGATGGGGGGATTCGCGACCAACGGCGTCAACATGACCAAGCTCGAAAGCTACATGGTCGACGGCCTCTTCACCGCGACGCAGTTCTACGCCGAGGTCGAAGGTCATCCCGAGGATCGACCGCTGCGCCTCGCCCTGGAAGAGCTTGCCTTCTTCTCCAAGGAATTGCGGGTTCTCGGCACTTATCCGGCCCATCCCTACCGCAAGAAGGTTCTCCCGCCGGGGGAGTGATCAGATCGGCTCACCCACGAAATGTCGAATGAGGTGGCTCGCGATCGACATCTTTGCAGGCACGCCGAGCCCTTCCGGATGCGTGCCGGCCAGCATCTGCCGCACCTCGTCACGCTTGAACCAGCGGCAATCCTCCAGTTCGTCGAGATCGACCGCGATCGCCGTCGATTTCGCCTCGACATAGGCGCCGATCATCAGGCTCATCGGAAACGGCCAAGGCTGATTGGCCATCACCGTCACGCGCCCGCCGATAATCCCCGCCTCCTCGAAGGTCTCACGCCGGACGGCATCCTCGATGGTTTCTCCTGGTTCGACGAAACCTGCCAGCGTCGAATACCAGCCGGGTGGAAACCGCGCCGAGCGACCTAGCAAGCAGCGGTCGCCATCCACCGTCAGCATGATGACGACAGGATCGGTACGCGGGAAATGCTCGGTCGTGCAGGTGGGGCAAACGCGCTTCCAGCCGGCTTCGGCAACCTGGGTCGGCTGCCCGCAATGGGCGCAGTAGCGATGGCGCGCATGCCAGTGCAGCATCGCCTTGCCTTGCGCGATGGCACCCAGTTCTTGAGGATCGGTGCGATCATCGAGCGCCAGCGCACGCAGGCCGATCAGCTTCAGCCCCTCGTTGGCCTGCAAAGCCTCTTCCTGCTCCGGTGCAATCAGGATCGCGAAGCGTCCGGCCTCACCGTCACGGCCGAGGAACACCATCTCCTGATGATGGCCGGAAGCCGGCAGATCCGAAACACGGAAAAGCGGGCTGAGCCCGCTCTCCACGCGCCGCCACACCGCGTTGTCACCGCAGCAGGCATAGACCCGGGTCTCGTTCGTATCGAACAGCGCCTCGACGAGATCCGGCCGCGCGCGCATCTGCGCCGAGCGGTCGAGCGCGCCATGCGCGAAGCCGAGGCCCGACGGCGGACGATCTTCCATGAGGGGAGAAAACAAATCTTCCGGCACAGCCAAGCTCATCACCGCCTCACGCCCCGAAGGCCTGGCGCAGCCGGTCCATCAGCGGGCCGACCATATGCGCGGGATAGGACATCCGCTCGCCATGCCCCCAGACGGGCCCCGGCCAGGCGGGATCGGACTGGAAGCGCCCAACGATGTGCACGTGAAGCTGGCGCACCATGTTGCCGAGCGCACCGATATTGAGCTTGTCGGGCTTCGCAACCGCGCGCAGCGCCTCGGCTGCCTGCATCGTTTCGTCGAAGAGTTGCTGACGATCGGCCGGGGCGAGATCGAGAATCTCGGCGATGCCGGCGCGGCGCGGCACCAGCATCAGCCAGGGAAAGCGCGCATCGTCGACGAGGAACACACGGCTCAGGGGCCATTCAGCCAGCGGGTGGCCGATTTCCTCAAGGCGGGGATCGAGTTGAAAGCCTGTCTCGGACATGGAATCCTCGGATTGCGTTTGCCTTGTTGTAGCTGCGGCGCCCGCCGGAAGCGAGGGGCTTTCACGCATGCTGGTGGCTCTTGTAATCCCCGCCGGGATAGCCGATATAGCGAGCGGGAGGTTGGCGATGGACGCATCCCTCGCCAACCGGGTCAGGTCCGGAAGGAAGCAGCCCTAACGAGACCGGGCGGGTCATTGTTCCAGCCTCCCACCTTCGGCTCGCGCCGGTGCCCGCAGGGGCGGGCGGGCCGCCTCGGGCCGGAAATCCGAACAGGCGAACCCTCGCGTGACATGGAAGGCCGCGGCAGGATGAGTTCCGAGACACCCCATCCCGAGGAAGGCCATTCAGGCCAGGGAGCGTACCGGGTTCTCGCGCGCAAATACCGCCCGCAAAGCTTCGCGGATCTCATCGGCCAGGAAGCGATGGTGCGGACGCTTTCGAACGCCTTCGCTTCAAACCGGATACATCAGGCCTATATCTTCACGGGTGTGCGCGGCGTCGGCAAGACGACCACAGCCCGCATTCTCGCGCGCGCGCTCAATTACGAAACAGAAAGCGTCCACGCGCCCTCGATCGCGATGCCGGGCCTCGGCACCCATTGCCAGGCGATCATGGAAAGCCGCCACGTCGATGTGATCGAGATGGACGCCACATCTAACACCTCGATCGACAACATCCGTGAGATCATCGAGGCCGCGCGCTACAAGCCGGTCTCGGCGCGCACCAAGGTCTACATCATCGACGAGGTGCATATGCTCTCCAAGGCCGCGTTCAACGGTCTTCTGAAGACGCTGGAAGAACCGCCGCCGCATGTGAAGTTCCTGTTCGCGACCACCGAGATCCGGAAGGTGCCGGTGACCGTACTCTCGCGCTGCCAGCGCTTCGACCTGCGCCGGATCGAGATCCCGGCGATGACCACCTATCTCGACGCCATCGTCACAAAAGAAGGCGTGCGCGTTGACGCCGAAGCCATGGCGCTGATCGCCCGTGCCTCGGAAGATGCGCTCTCGCTGCTCGATCAGGCGATCGCGCATGGCGGCGGTCATGTCCGGGCGGAAGAGGTTCGGGCTTCGCTCGGTCTCGCCGACCGATCGCGCGTGATCGACCTGTTCGAGGCGCTGATGGGCGGGCGCATCGCCGAGGCGCTTTCCGCCTTCGAGGCGCAGTATCACGAGGGCGCGGACCCGGCGGCCATCATCGCCGATCTCGGCGAATTCGTGCATGTCGTCACACGCCTGAAGCTCGTGCCGGATGCCGAGAAGGACCCCGGCCTGAGCGAAACGGAACGTCAGCGCGGTCTCGCCTTCTCGAAGACCATTCCCATCCGCGCGCTTTCGATGACATGGCAGATCCTGCTCAAGGGGTTGCAGGAAGTGCAGGCGGCCGCACGTCCCAAGGTTGCGGCGGAAATGGTGCTTGTTCGTCTCGCCTATGCGGCGGACGTGCCGAACCCTGCCGATCTCGTCCGCGATTTCCGTTCGGGCGCAATCTCCGCCGGTGCGCCTTCGATCTCCTCCGCTGCCCCCTCCGGCCCGCAGGCCGGCGCAGCGCCGGTCCATGCTCCGCGGCTCGTTTCGGATC
>DAORNC010000035.1:18406-21219 GCA_035440785.1 Rhabdaerophilum sp.
TTCCGCCGCTTCGGCGCGTTTGCCGGAAAGCCGACCGCAGAGCACCCCGGCCATGCCGATGCCGGCGAGCCTGCCCGAGCTTGTCGCGCTCGCGGATCGGATGCGCGACATCCGCCTCAAGACCGCGCTCGAACGCGACATCCGTCTCGTGAAATACGAGATCGGCCGCATCGAGATCGCGCTTCTGCCGCGCGCCGAGGCCGATTTGCCGAACCGGCTCTCGCGCGCGTTGATGGACTGGACCGGCCAGCGCTGGGGCATTTCGGTTGCGCGCGATGTCGAACCGGAGGCAGTGGCACCGACCCTCCACGAAGTCGCCGAGCAGGCACGCGAGGAGGATCGGCGCGGTGTGCGCGCCAACCCGGCTGTCCGGGCATTGCTGGAAACCTTTCCCGGCGCGGAAATCGTCGATGTCCGCGCGCCCGCCGAAACCGCGCCGCTCGTAGACGAGGCCACGGGCGCCGAGGACGTCATCACGGATGACGATCTCTGATCCGACACCATCGAACAGAAGGAATATCCCATGCGCGACATCATGGGCATGATGAAGGAAATGGCCGGCCTCAAGGCCAAGATGGAAGCGCTCCAGCAGGAGCTGGAGGCAACGCTGGTCGAAGGCCGCTCCGGCGCCGGACTCGTCACGGTCACGCTCACGGCCAAGGGCGCTCTCAAGGCACTCGCCATCGATCCCTCGCTGATGAAGGCCGACGAGAAGGAGATCCTCGAGGATCTGATTGTCGCCGCACATGCCGATGCGCGCACCAAGATCGAGGATGTCGTCGCCGCGAAGACGCAGGGGCTGATGGGCGGACTTCCCTTGCCGCCCGGCTTCAAGCTGCCGTTCTGACCCACAGGAAAAACCCGCGAACCTTGCGCGTTTGCCGGCGAATCATGCCAATTAGTCGCTTTCCGTCACAGGAATTTTCATCATAGGGATCTTGATGGCTCAGGCTCTTGCCGGTCCGGAGATCGAACGCCTGATCCAACTTCTCGGTCGCTTACCGGGGCTTGGGCCGCGTTCGGCGCGGCGCGCGGTCCTGCATCTGATGCGCAAGCGCGAGGAGCTGCTGGTGCCGCTCGCGGATGCGATGCGGGTCGCTGCCGAGCGAATCGTCACTTGCGAAACCTGCGGCAATCTCGATACGCAATCGCCTTGCACGATCTGTCGCGATCCGCGTCGTGATCCGTCCATTCTCGTGGTCGTCGAGAGTGTGGGCGATCTCTGGGCGCTTGAACGCGCCGGAGCGATCCGGGCCAGCTACCACGTCCTCGGCGCGACGCTTTCGCCGTTCGATGGCATCGGCCCGGATGAACTCTCGCTGCCCAAGCTCGTCGAACGCGCAACGGATGGCGCGGTGAAGGAGGTCATCCTTGCGCTCAACGCCACGGTCGAAGGCCAGACGACCGCGCATTATATCACCGATCTTCTCACCGAGGCCGGCGTCAAGGTCACGCGCCTTGCGCATGGCGTGCCGGTGGGCGGGGAACTCGACTACCTCGACGAGGGCACGCTCTCGGCGGCGCTTCTGAGCCGCACCGCGATCGGCTAAGGGGGGGGGCGATGCGCAACATCCACCGCTTTCTCGATGTCGAGACCTGGATCTTCGACCTCGACAACACTCTCTACCCGCCGCATGCTGATCTATGGCCGAAGGTCGATCAGAAGATCACGGCCTATATCTCGAAATTCCTTGGGGTCGACGGGCTTACCGCGCGTGCGATCCAGAAATACTATTATCAGACCCACGGCACGACGCTGAACGGACTGATGAAGGAACATCGGATCGACCCGCACGCCTTTCTCGAATTCGTCCATGACATCGACCGCTCTAGCCTTTCGAGCGATGCGCAACTGGCCGGCGCGATCGGGCGGCTGCCGGGCCGCAAATTCGTCTTCACCAATGGGTCTCGCCGGCACGCCGAGGATACGATGCGCCAGCTGGGTATCGATCACCTTTTCGAAGATGTGTTCGATATCATCCCCAAGCCGGCCCGCCGGCCTTACGAGCGCTTTCTGGAAGCGCATGCGATCTCGCCGATCACGGCGGCGATGTTCGAGGACATTCCGCGCAATCTCGAAGTGCCGGCCGAACTCGGCATGCGCACCGTGCTGGTCGTGCCGGACCACAGAGGCGACAACAAGGACGATTGGGACCGCCTGCTCGAACAAGGCCCCGGCGCCGACGGCATCCGCTTCGATGCCGTGACGCCCAACCTCCCGGAATTTCTCGAAATTCTGGCGCAACGGCTCCTGTCCGTTCCGGGCGCTTGACAAGCCTGCCCGAATGCAGCCCTAACCTTGGCTTTCGAACGGAATTCCGCACTCACCTTAGGGAAACACCATGTCTCTAGCCGCCACCATCGACGCCGCCTGGGAAGATCGCGCCAACATCAACGCCTCGACCAAGGGCGCCGTTCGCGAAGCCGTCGCGGAAGCGCTGAACGGGCTCGACAGCGGCACCCTCCGCGTGGCGACGCGCGATCCCGGCAAATCCGGGCCCGAGGCATGGACCGTGCACCAGTATCTCAAGAAAGCGGTGCTGCTCTCCTTCCGCCTCAATGACATGGCGCCGATCTCTGGTGGCCCGGGCGGCGCGACCTGGTGGGACAAGGTCGATTCGAAGTTCCTCGGCATGGACGCGGCGGCCTTCGGCAAGGCCGGCTTCCGCGCGGTACCGAATTGCATCGTCCGGAAATCGGCCTTCATCGGCAAGAACGTCGTGCTGATGCCGAGCTTCGTCAACATCGGCGCCTATGTCGATGAAGGCACGATGGTCGATACCTGGGCGACGGTCGGCTCCTGTGCGCAGATC
>DAORNC010000035.1:21326-22302 GCA_035440785.1 Rhabdaerophilum sp.
GGTTGTCGAGGGGGTGATCGTCGGCGAGGGTTCGGTGATCGCGATGGGCGTCTTCATCTCGGCCTCGACGAAGATCATCGACCGCGCTACCGGCAAGGTGCATGTGGGCTATGTTCCGCCCTATTCGGTGGTGGTGTCGGGCAACCTGCCCGGCAAGCCGATGCCTGGCGAGAACTGGGGTCCCTCGACCTATTGCGCCGTGATCGTCAAGACCGTGGACGCGCAGACGCGCTCCAAGACCGGCATCAACGAACTGCTGCGGGACTGATATCGGGCAACTGATGTTGCAACAATAAAACTTGTGCCGCGTCATGGAATTGCCATGACGGCGGGACCATCTACGTGCCGTCGATGACCGCAAGAGGGAGTGCCCGATGTTTGACGCCAAGAAATTGCTCGATCTCCTTGTCCAGTCCGGTTCCGGGGCTGCGCCCGGCGGGCAGAACCTGGGCTCGGTCCTCGGGCAGGTCGGATCGGTCGTCGGCTCGGTGCTCAACCAGGCGACCTCCGGCGTGAAGCAGGGCGCGAGCGAGCTTAATGCCCGCACCGGTGCATCCGGCAAGTTTGGCGAGATGGTCGCCGGCGCGACCGGCAAATCGCCGTCAGATTTCATGGCGCAGGCAAAGGAACTCGCCGGCAAGAACCAGCTCGCGACCGGCGCGGCGTTGGGCGGTCTTGCTGCCGTCCTGCTCGGCACAGGCGCCGGCCGCGCGATCACCGGCACAGCCGCCCGGCTTGGCGGGATGGCGCTGATCGGTGGCCTCGCCTACAAGGCGCTCCAGAACTATCAGGCCGGCAAGCCGCTGCTCGATCTTCAGGGTGCCGCAGGCCAGATCGCAGGCCAGAATGCCCTTCCCGCCCCGGCGAATGAGCAGCAGTACGCCCTGCGTCTTGTCCGGGCGATGATCGCCGCCGCCTCCGCCGATGGAATCATCGATGACAAGGAGCGCGCGGGCATCGCCGGCAATCTCAAGGC
>DAORNC010000035.1:22319-25972 GCA_035440785.1 Rhabdaerophilum sp.
AGCGTCGCAGTTCATTGCGCAGGAATTCGCAACCCCCGCCGACATCTCGACGCTCGCTGCCGGCATCGCCTCGCCGGACGAGGCCGCGCAGGTCTATGCCGCCGCGCGCCTCGCCATTGACCCGGACACGCGCGAGGAGCAGGATTTTCTGGCTGCGCTCGCGGCCGCGCTTCATCTCGAACCGGGCCTGATCGCACATATCGACGCGGCGGCAAATTCCGCCAAGCAGTAAGGAAACAAGGCCGCTTGCCATCCGGGGAACTATCGCCCGTCCGACGCATCCTCGGCTGGTTGAAACAGCTCGATTGGGGGCTCCTGATCGTCGCCACTCTCTCGTTCGGCGCGATGGCGCGTGTGCTGGCGACGGAAGGGACCGGTGTGGCCCGTGAGATCCTTGCCGAGGATCTCTGGCTCTATGTCTCGATCCTCCCCAAGGTGATGCTCGGCTGCTTGATCGGCGCGTTGATCCGTCTCCTGATCTCACGCGAGATGATCGAGCGTTTCGTTGGCGAAGGGTCTGGACTGGCCGGTCTCGCCATCGCGACCCTCACCGGAATGCTTTTCCCTGCCGGCCCGTTCACAATCTTTCCGCTCGCGGTGGTTCTGCTGGCAAGCGGGGCGGATCGCGGCGCCGCGATCGCCTTCATCAGCGCCTGGTTGCTCGTCGGCATCAACCGCGCGATCATCTGGGAGATGCCGTTCTTCGGAACGGATTTCGTGCTGTTCCGCTTCCTGATCTCGCTGCCGATGCCCGTGCTGCTCGGCCTCTGGGCACGGCTTCCGCTGTTCGATCGGCTCAACCCCACGACGCCTGTCCGGGATGATGGCTCATGATCGTCCTGTTCTTCACCCTGCTGCTGGCGGCAATCGCGTTAGGGCTGGGTTTCGCCGCGCATCGCCGCGGCAAGGCGACGCTGTCGAAGGCTCTGGCGGACGCGCGCGGCCAGTTCATGCACCTCTTGCCGCGATTGACGATCGGTATTCTCGGTTCGGGCTTCATCGCGCACCTGATGCCGAAGGACACAGTGCTGGCGTGGTTCGGCCCGAACTCAGGTTTGACAGGAACGGCGCTCGCGACACTTGCCGGCGCGTTGACGCCGGGCGGGCCGGTAGTCGGTTATGCGCTTGGCGCGGCGGCGCTGAAAGCCGGTGCCGATTTCGCGCAGGTGATCGCCTATGTCACCGCTTGGTCGCTGCTGACGTTCAACCGGATGCTGACCTGGGAACTGCCGAGCATGCCCGGAAAGCTCATCGTCCTGCGCGCGATCGTTTCGCTACCCCTGCCGTTCCTCGCGGCCTGGGTGACGCAGGTCTTCCAGTAAGGAAGATCGGCGGTCAGGCGAGCCAGCGCTTGCGGCGCTTGTAGCTCTTCACCTCACGGAACGACTTCTTCTCGCCTTCGGACACGCCGAGGTAGAACTCCTTGACGTCTTCGTTCTCGCGCAGCGACTTCGCGTCGCCGTCCATCACGATCCGCCCCGTCTCCATGATGTAGCCGTAGGTCGCGTATTTCAGCGCCATGTTGGTGTTCTGTTCGGCGAGCAGGAAGGACACCCCCTCCTTGGCGTTGAGATCCTTCACGATCTCGAAAATCTCCTCGATCACCTGCGGTGCGAGCCCCATCGAGGGCTCGTCGAGCAGGATCATTTTCGGCCGGCTCATCAGCGCCCGGCCAATGGCGCACATCTGCTGCTCGCCGCCGGAGGTGTAGCCGGCCATCGACTTCATGCGCTGCCGGAGGCGCGGAAAATAGGTATACACCATCTCCATGTCGCGTTTGATCGCCGCGCCGCCATCACGCCGGGTGAAGGCGCCGGTCAGGAGATTCTCTTCGATGGTGAGGTGGCCGAAGCAATGCCTGCCCTCCATCACCTGAATGCAGCCGCGCCGCACAAGGTCGGCCGGGCTCATGGCATCGACCCGTTCGCCCTCGAACACGATCGAGCCCTTGGTCACGTCGCCACGCTCCGCCTTGAGAAGGTTGGAGACCGCCTTCAGCGTCGTCGTCTTGCCGGCGCCGTTCGCCCCGAGCAGCGCCACGATGCCGCCGCGGGGGACCGAAAGCGAAACACCCTTCAGCACGAGGATTACGTGATCGTAGATCACCTCAATGTTATTGACCGCAAGGATCGGCTCGGCCGGGATCGCTTCGGGCATCGTGCTGGCTGCGTTGGACATGGCAGGGCTCCGGTCGGGCAATATCCGCCCCGCGTTCAAGCGCGAGCCACGGACATCGAAAAAATGGGAAGGAGGGGATGGGCTCCACGCCCATCCCGTTGTCGTCGCATCGCGCGATTACGCGGCCTTGTCGCAGGCCTCGGTGCGCTTCGGCCAGCCGGTGTTCTTCGCCTCGTAGTCCTTCGCAGCCTCCTCGATGAGCGGGCGCACGATGTTCTTGAGCGGCTCGATCCAGTCCGAGGCCTTCACATACTTGCTGCCGTCCCACTGCGAGATGAAGACCTTGTTGTGGCCATTGTGATCGGTGCAGCTCACCTTCACCGGCGCAGCAAAGCCTTCCATCCCCATTTCCTTGAAGCGGGCTTCGGTGATGTTGAGCGCTTCGAGGCCGCGGCGGACATCCTCGCCCGTCACCGCCTTCTTGCCGGTGATCTTCTGCGCGGTGCGCACGGCTTCCGCCATCAGCATCGCGTTGTAGACACCGCGGTTATAGAGGTTCTCGCCAAGGTGCGAGGCTTCAGCCTTCGAGAAGCCCTTGTCCAGAACGTATTTCTTGATGTCCTGGATGACCGGGAAGTTCGCGCCGGTATTGTGGAAGTTAAGGGACTTGTAGCCCTTGCCCTGATCTCCGCCCGCGCGTGCGTCGTCATCGGCACCGGCCCACCACACACCGACGAGCTTGTTGATCGGGAAGCCGTTCTTGATCGCTTCCTTCACCGCCGTCGGGTTCATGGCGCCCCAGCCCTGGTTGTAGATCCAGTCCACGCGGTCACGGCGGATCGCGAGCCAGGTCGAGCCCTGATTCTGCATCTGGGCAGCAGGGATCGGGTAGAGCTTCAGGTTGAAGCCGTATTCCTTGGCCAGCGCTTCAAGGACCGGGATCGGCTCCTTGCCGAAAGGTGCATCAAGATGGACGAGACCGATCGTCTTGCCCTTGAGATTGCCCTTCTCCTCGACCAGCACGTGCTTGATGAAGACCGAGGCGCCGTCCCAATAAGTGACCGGCGGATTGAAGACCCAGGGGAAGCGCGTGCCGTCGGCCGAGGCGGAGAGGCCATAGGCCATGGAAAGGATCGGAATCTTGTCGACGGCAGCCTTCGGGATGATCTGCAGAGTGATGCCCGTGGAATACGGATTGTACATCACCGCGCCCTTGGTCTTGGTCGACTCGTAGCACTCGACGCCCTTCTTGGTGTCGTAGCCCGTCTCGCATTCCTCGATGATGAGCTTGGCGCCGCCGATGCCGCCGTCACGCTCGTTCAGCATCCGCAGGTAGTCGTGCATGCCGTTGGCGATATGCACGCCCGAACCGGAGAACGGACCTGTGCGATAGGTCAGCAGCGGCAGGAAGACGGTATCCTGCGCCGAGACGGGAACCGCCGAAGCGATCATTGCCGTCGCGGCCAGGGCCGAGAGTACCAGTTTGCGTGTCATGAGCATTTCCTCCTTTGCTCGGAACCTTTGAAAAGGCTCTT
>DAORNC010000035.1:25982-26265 GCA_035440785.1 Rhabdaerophilum sp.
CTGATCTTGCGCGCCCGGTGGACGAAAACAAGACCGTGCGGCTCACCCCTCAGTAAGGGAAGGGCCATGTTCTCAGTTTCTGCTTCGTGATCTGCCACAGGCGCGCGAGGCCGTGCGGCTCAACGATCAGGAAGAAGATGATAAGACCGCCGACGATCAGCAGATTGATGTGCTCCGCCGTCGCGCCGCCGATCGGAACGCCCAGTGCAGGCAGGCCGAACTTCAGCGCCACTGGCACGATGTTGAGCAGCGCCGCGCCGAGAAAACAGCCGATCAGGCTGCC
>DAORNC010000036.1:0-2568 GCA_035440785.1 Rhabdaerophilum sp.
CACTTTCCATCATTCTGCATCGGGCGAACTCGGTTTTTCGCGGGCGCTCACTGGCGCCTTTTTCATGAAGGCCTGCCGGCGGCATTCCGCCACGAGCGTCCCGTCCTGCTTGTAGGCGCGGTGGTGGAACTCGACAATGCCGGCATCCGGGCGTGAGCGGGATTCGCGCTTGGCGACGATCTCGGTGGTGACGTTGATCGTATCGCCCTCGAACACGGGTGCAGGGAATTTCGTGTCGGTCATGCCGAGGTTGCCGATCGTGGTCGCGACCGTGGTGTCTGCGACCGAGATGCCGATCATCAACCCGAGCGTGAACAGAGAGTTCACCAGCGGTTTGCCCCATTCGGTTTCGGTGGCGCAGAAATGCGCATCGATGTGGAGGGGCTGCGGGTTCAACGTCATGTTGGAAAACAGCATGTTGTCCATCTGCGTCACGGTACGGGTCAGCCCGTGGCGGATCGTGTTGCCGACGTGGAAATCCTCGAAATAGAGCCCGCCGCGCGGGTGTCGGTCACCCGGCTTCCAGGGTTGGGTAGGGGCGGAGAGGGTAGACATCGATATAACTCCTTGAAAGATTGCGATATTCTGATCCACTGTTCCAAACTGGAACGGAAGTGGCGCGCGCGGTTAAGGGGCGGTTTACCATAAATGGTGAAACTGCAAGAGGTTCGGCGCCGACATTCCGCGCGCCGGCCCGGGATCGCGACGCATGTTTCTTTTCTCCACCCCCAACCGCACGGCGCCAACGCAGAACGAGCATCCGCTGGCTGTGCCGCTTCGCCAGGCGAGCGAGGCGACGGGGGTGTCGTTCGACTACCTCATCAAAACGGCGAAGCGCGAATCGAATCTCAACCCGGAGGCCAAGGCTTCGTCGTCGAGCGCGACCGGGCTTTTCCAGTTCATCGAGCAGACCTGGCTCGGCCTTGTGAAGCGGGAGGGGGCAAAACTCGGTCTTGGCGATGCGGCGAGCGCTATCCAGCGTGACGGTTCGGGTCGCTATGTGGTGCCGGAGGCCGAATCCCGCGCGCAGATCCTGGCGATGCGCAAGGACCCGACGCTCTCCGCCCGTCTGGCCGGTGTGTTCACCGCTGAGAACAAGGCCAGCCTGCGGGAAGCGCTCGGACGTGATCCGAGCGGGGGGGAACTTTATATCGCGCATTTCATGGGCGCAGGGGGCGCGCGCGAACTGATTTCGCAGGCGTCGAACAATCCGGAGCGTTCGGCTGCGAGCGCCTTTCCGGATGCAGCCTCTTCCAACCGGTCGATCTTCTTCGACTCGGCCGGTCGCGCCCGCACCGTCCGAGAGGTCTATTCCCGTCTTGTGGCCTTCCACGACGGCGCGAATGCGACGCTCCAGCCGATCGCGACCGCGCAGAACGGCAATGCGAGCGAGCCGGAATTGCCGACCCGGTCGCCACTCGCAATTGCCCCGGCGCGAGGGACATCGGCCGCGAACTCGGTGGCCGCCGTCAATGGCTTCTTCCGGTCGGGTGGGCAGGCGCCTGCGGCCGCGAACCTTCGCAAAACCTGGATCGGTATCGCCGAATCGCGGATCAACCCGAACGCACCTTCCTTCTTTCCGCGCAGCGACAATGTGAAGGTCGCGGCTGTCGAGCCCGAAGCCGTCACGGCAGTGACCGAAACCGCGAGCGATACGCCGATAGCGCCTTCGCCGCTCGCTGCGTTCGAAGCGCGCGAGCCTTATCCCGAGGTCGAAGCGCCGTTGCCGCCTCGGCGACCTGTATCGCTGGATGCGCCGCTCGATCTCACCCGCCTGTCCCGTTCCCGAAAGCGTTGAGTAAGGTGCGATGCTCGTCAAATCGTTTCTGGCCTGGATGGAAGATGCTTCGGCGCAAGAGCGTGGCGAGGCCGTCTCCATGCTGGCCCAAGCCTATCTCTCGGGCGCGCTAGGCGGTGATACGCCGGACGCGGTGGAGGCGGCGCTCACGCTGATCCTCGATGATCCCTCGCCGAACGTCCGGCGGGTGCTGGCGAGGGCGTTCGCCGACCGGCTGGACGCGCCGCGCCACCTCGTGCTCCACCTTGCGCGCGATCAAGCCGAGGTCTCGGCGATGCTGATCGCCCGTTCGCCGCTGCTGACGGAGGCCGATCTCGTCGATCTCGCCGGCAATGGCGAGCGGCTGGCGCTCTGTGCCATCGCCTTGCGGCCGGATGTCACGGGCCGGATCGCGCACGCCCTCGTCGAGCGCGAAGAGGAGAAAAGCGCCTGCGCCCTGGTTTCCAACCGGATGGCGGATATTGCGGAACAAGATCTGCTGGCGCTGCTCGACGCCTTCGGCCAGTCGGCGCGACTGCGGGAATTGATGCTTCAGCGCGGTGCGCTGCCGCCTTCCGTCCGGCATCGACTGATGCTCGCCGTCGCCGGCAATCTCGGCGGCTATCTGATCGACGGTGGCTTTCTCGACGGCAAGCGCAACAAGCGGATGCTTGACGAGACGCTGCTGCAAGGCACGATCGCCATCGCTCGCAGCGCCGCCGAAGATCTGGGCGATTTCGTCGCCTATCTTCGCACAACCGGGCAACTCACGCCGGGCCTCCTCTTGCGAG
>DAORNC010000036.1:2588-12636 GCA_035440785.1 Rhabdaerophilum sp.
GCTGTTCATCGCGGCGGCGCTTGCGGAACTCTGTGAAATGCCGCGCGAGCGGGTGGAAAGCGTTCTCACGTCGCGGTCGGACGGGCCGATCAGCGCGATCATCCGCCGGGCAGGGCTCGCGGCTTTTCTCGCGCCTGTGATGGTCGCGGTGATCCGGGCAGCAGCGTTGTTGCCCGCCAGCGACCGCGGACAGGGGCTGTCGCTTGCCGTCCTCCACGCCGCGCAGGCGGCCTGCGCGGCCGTGCCGGGCGAGGATGCGATGCGTTTGATGGCCTTGCTGCGCCGACACGAGGCCGACGCCGCGCGCGCCCAATCGCGCCGGATGGCCGAAGCGCTGCGCCAGAGCGTGATTGCGGAGCGTGCGCCGCTCGCACTGTTGCCGCTCGATATCGGCCCGGAAATGCTGCGTCTGTCGACGGCCGAGGATGTCGAGGCCGAAGTGCCGGTGGAATCGGTCGCTCCCGTGTCTGCCGCGCGGATCGTGCGGATGCGCGGCATTCTGCTCGACGAACCGATTCCAGATCTCAAATCGCTGATTGCGGAATGGAAAGCGGAGCACGCCGCGCGCGATGTCGCCCGCAGTCAGACGCTTATCGAAGCCAATAGAAATGGAAAACCCGGCCGGAGCCGGGTCGCCTGAGATTCGTTTTTTCTCCGCCGACCGTCATATCGTGCGGCGGAACTTCATTTCCTCCGCCATCGCCTTCTGACGGGCCTCGACGACACGGTCGATGGCCCGGCGCAGATTGTGGATGATCTGTGTGGCGACGGGATTGGCGTAATCGCGGATGTTGTTGCGGTAGATCGCCTTCACGGAGTCGACGTGATGGGCAATGAGCTGAAGCGGCAGATAGTCCGGCTCGATCTTGTCGAGGAGCTTCGACAGGCTGCCGGCGATCTCCGAAGCGATCGGGTAGCCAAAGACGGCGGCCTGACCGCGAATATCGTGCGCAGCCCGGAACAGCGGGCCGATGTCGCGTTTGTTCGGCGGTGATTCGCTGAACACCTCGAACGCGGCGATCAGGCGGTTCACCTCATCGCCCATCCAGTTCTGGAAATCGCCGGAGAGATCCTTCATCGCCGCGTCCGCAGCGGCTACGGAAAGGTCGTCGACCCCGCCGGCATCCGCCGAACGGACGGCGGCTTTCGCCCGGAGCGTGCCACCGAGGTGGAAGACGCGGGTATCGCCGAAATCCTGTTCGACGGTGCCGTCGCCGGCGTAATCGGTTGGCTGTGGTGCTCGGGTCATCTTATGCGCTGCCGATGCTCGAATTGATGAAATTGGACGCGGCGCCGCGGGTCTTGTACTGGTCGGCCTTCACGAGGTGGCGACGATCCGGGCCGAAATAGTTCTCCGTGCGGATGAACGGGCGCGGATTGAGCACGACCTTGGCGATGCGCTGGTAGAGGCTCTTGGCGGAAATCGGCTTGACGAGCATTTCGGAAACGCCCGCATCGCGCGCTTCAAACACCCGGTTCCGCTCGGCATAGCCGGTGACCATGATGATCGGCACGAATGGATTGGGGCTGGTATCCGGCTGGCGGATCATCTTGGTGAGTTCGATGCCGTCGAAAACGGGCATCGACCAGTCGGTGATCACGACGTCGGGCAGGTGCGTGGCGAAGGCCTCGAGCCCCGCAGCACCATCTTCCGCCTCGAACACTTCGCGGGTGCCGAACCCATGCAGAAGGGTGCGGATGATGCGGCGCATGTAGCTGTTGTCGTCAATGACCAGGAAACGCAGGCGGCTGCAATCAACGCGGAACATCGCTCGCTCAACGCGTCACGGATTCTGCCGTCGGCCCCGGAATGTGACGCGATACTTGCCCGGTGCCGTCATCGCTTCTGCGACGGCATCAAAATTAGGCGAAGATCGTTAACGGTCACTGAAACCCGAGCCGACAATGATCTCGGTGCGAGGATATTAGTGGCCGAACTGCTCGCGCAGGATGCGTTCGTCGAGGCTGTGGCCCGGATCGTGGAGCATCACGAGGTTGATGTTCCGCTCCATCGAGACATCGACCTCGACCGCGTCGCGCAGCTCGAAATGATCGGCCACGGCCGCAACCGGACGTTTGGCCGCCTCGAGGACGCGGATGCGGATGGAGGTCGTATCGGGAAGGATCGCACCGCGCCAGTGACGTGGACGGAACGCGGAGATCGGCGTGAGTGCGATCAGTGGCGCATTCAGCGGCAGGATCGGTCCGCCAGCAGAGAAATTATAGGCTGTGGAGCCGGTCGGTGTCGCGACAAGCACGCCATCGGCGACCAGTTCCGGCAAGCGCACCTGCCCATCGATGGCGATCTCGAGTTTCGCGGCCTGGTAGGATTGCCGGAAAAGGTAGACCTCGTTGAGCGCTCGAGCCTCGACGGTCCGGCCGTCGGCGGCGGTCGCGCGCATCTTGAGCGGGTGGACGATCAAGCGTTCGGCTTGGACGATTCGTTCACGCAAGCCATCTTCGCGGAACTCGTTCATCAGGAATCCGATCGAGCCGCGGTTCATGCCGTAAATCGGCTTCTCGGTGCCGCGGAAGCGATGCAGGGTCTGCAGCATGAAGCCGTCACCGCCCAATGCAACGACGACATCGGCGGCTTCGGGTTCGACGTCTCCGTAAAAGCGCGCGAGGCGTTTCGCCGCGAGCTGGGCTTCGGGTGCCGAGGAAGCAACGAAGGCGAGGGCAGGGTTACCCGGCATGGATGCGGGGCTGTTGGCGCTGTCCACGGTCTCTCCTCGGGTCGCGAAACGCTCTTCGGAACTAGGACGGGAGAGAATGCGACAGAGCGCGGCGGAAAGGCAAGGCGCGCGCGACGCCTTGCACGGATTTCGGATTGCCGCGGCTCAGTGCTTCACGACCACTGCACCGGCACGAAGCGATAGCCCGCGCCGGCCTTGGCGATGAAGCCGGTGGAGGGGAACGAGGCATGATAGAAGGAGAGCTGGAACTTGTCTGCCGCGGCCATGTCGAGGATGCGCTTGCGGGTGGCGACCGCCTTGTCGGCATCCATGTCGAACATCACCTTCCACTCGGGGTTGGTGGCGAACAGCACCGGCGTATTGGTGATGTCGGCGACATACATCATCTTCGCATTGCCGGAAGCGATGGCGAAGGCCGTGTGGCCCGGCGTATGGCCGCCCGCCTCCACCGCCGTGATGCCCGTGACGATCTCGTCACCCCACTTGAAGCGCTTCACATCGGCCGCATTCGGCTGAAGAACACGGCGCACGCCCGCGAACGCTCCCTTCATCCCGTCCGGCGCGGCCGCCATCTTGGCGTCATCCATCCAGAAATCCCATTCCGGGGCCGGTACCATCATCTCGGCGTTCGGGTAGACAAGCTGCCCGGCCTTGGTGCGGGCGCCCTGCAGGTGATCGCCGTGGAAATGGCTGAAGACGACGGCGTCCACCATCGAAGGATCGTAACCTGCAGCCTTGAGCGCGGCGACAACGCGGCCGTTCGTCGGGCCGCCGTTGTCGTTGAAGCCGGTATCCATCAGAACAAGCTTCGAGCCGGTGTTCACCAGCAAGGCCGTGAAGGTCAGTGTCAGCTTGTCGGTGGACAGGAAATTGTCAGCCAGCGTCTTCTGCACGTCGGCCAGCGGCGCATTACGGACGAAGCTTGCGTCGAGCGGGCGCGCGAACTCGCCATCATGCAGGGCGGTGATCTCGAATTCGCCGAGCTTGAAACGATAGAAGGAGGGCGCTTTGGTCCCGGCGATCGGTGCCTTGGCTTCTGCCGGGCTGGTCAGGCCGCGGATCAGCGCGGGGGCTGCGACCAGTGCGGTGCCCGTGGCGAGGGAGGTCGAGAAAAGGTGGCGGCGTGTCAGGATCATTTTTTCCTCCTTATGGATGAAATCGGAACGATGAGGCTGCAAGCTACTGAGCGTCTCGGCTTTGGCCTTCCCACTCTCCAGCCTAAACATCGCGCGTTCGCGGAACCTGACCAGTTGCGTGAATGCAATAAATCATCGTGATTTTGCAAGCTTGCTGTGAAAACCTAACAGAAAGGTTCGTGCGCAACCTTTGCGCGCAAGAAACCATTTACCTCTTTTTCAGCATTCAATGGGAGGCTTTCGACGGCAAATGAAGGGCTCGGCGCATGCATTGGTGCCGGGAAACGGAGGAAGACCAGATGCTTCGAGCCTTGAACGGGCGGATTTTCGGACGCTTTGCGGAATCTGTCACCTGGAAAATCGCGCTGATTGCATTGGGTCCGATCCTCGGCCTGGGTCTCACGCTCCTGCTCAACCAATATTCGGATAATATCCAGAGCGAGGGCGAGAATGCCTACCGCATAGCGCAGAGCGAGCTGGCGCAGGTCGAAATGGTCACCTCCAATCTGGCGCTAGTGAACTCCCAGGTCGCAGGTTACCTCGAAAGCCGCTCCGACGTCGTGGAGCGCGAGATCCTGATCGGGATCGCTGACGCTCAGAAGGCGCTCGACAGCCTGAAGGCCTCGACCGACTCGGCCATGCGCGAGAGCGTCGAGGCTGCGGAGAACCGGCTGGTCAAGACGAAAGAGTCCTTCAGCAGGCTCAAAGAGAAGGTCGAGTTGGTCGGCCGTACGAGCAACGAAGGCCTGACCGATGATCTCGACAAGCTGACCGAGGTGCTTTCCGCCCTGTTTGACGGTGCCGTCTCAACTCATGACGGATTCCGCGCTTTTTCCGCAGCCTATTCTGATCTTCGCGGCGTCGAGCTTCGCTATCGCTGGAAGCGCGACAGCAAGCTGGAAACACGCATCGAGTTCATGCGCTCGGGGCTCATGGAGCGCCTGAAGAACATCGATTTCGACAAGCCGCAGGGCGACATGCTGTTGCAATCGCTCGCCAAGCAGAAGGCGGCTTTCGACGCCTGGCGTGTGGGCGTCGCTGGAGAACGCGAACAGCGTGACGAGACCGTGGGCCACTCGAAGCGGGCCATCGCCTCCGCAGCCGCGCTCCGTGATCGCGCGTCGGAACGCCAGACGGAGGCGCGACGCGCTCTGTCTGATGCGACCGAGCGCTCGGACAAGTTCAGCCTCCTCGCTGCCGCGCTCGCTGCCCTCGTGTCGATCTCGATGATTTTCCTTGTCGGCCGGAGTCTCGGCAAGGCGCTCACCAATCTCGCAGGCAGCATGCGCCGTGTCGCCGAAGGCGAGACCGATGTCATCATTCCGTTCCGCGATCGTCGCGACGAGATCGGGGCGATGAGCCGCGCGCTCGAGGTCTTCCAGTCCTCCATCGAGGAGCGCGCGCGTCTTTCACAGGCCGCCGAGCAGGAGGCCGAGGAGCGCCTCGATCGTGCCCGCCGGATCGAGGGCTCGATCACCACCTTCGGTTCGTCCGTCGAGACGGCGCTCAACCAGCTCAAGGCCAGCGCCGACACGATGCGGAAGGCGTCCGAGACGCTCGATGCTGATTCGTCCGCGCTCACCGCACAGGCCGGGGTTGCGGGCAATGCGACCGCCATCGCCTCGCGTGAGGTGTCATCGGTGGCCGTGGCCGCCGAACAGCTTTCGAAATCGGTGGACGAAGTTTCGCGTCAGGCCGTGCGCTCGACCGAGGTCGCGGACCGCGCCGTCCAGCAGTCGCACCGTGCAACCTCGATGATGTCGGAACTTGCGGCGGAAGCGGACAAGATCGGCGATGTCGTGGAACTGATCCGCTCGATCGCGGGGCAGACGAACCTTCTGGCGCTCAACGCCACCATCGAAGCCGCCCGCGCGGGCGAAGCTGGCAAGGGTTTTGCCGTTGTCGCCTCCGAGGTCAAGGCGCTTGCCAACCAGACCGCGCAGGCGACCGAGGATATCGTCCAGCGCATCACCTCGATCCAGGGAGCATCCGGCGATGTCAGCGAGGCCATCGGCCAGATCGGCGGCATCCTGTCGGAAATGAGCACCATTGCCACCTCCGTTGCCTCGGCGGTTGAGGAGCAGTCGAGTGCCATCTCGACGATCAGCGACAACGTCAACGAGGCGGCCCGCTCTTCAGCGGAAGGCGCCAGCGCCATCAAGGATGCCGAGACGCGCGCGGCTTCGAGCAGGGACACCTCGAGCGCCGTCGCCAATGTGGCGCAATCCGTGGCGGACGAAGCCGTCACGCTCGAGAATGTGGTCTCGTCTTTCCTGCGGGACGTGCGCGCGGCCTGACAGCGCGTAACCGATGCAAAACACAAAGGCCGCCGCTCCCGGCGGCCTTTCCTGTTTTTGGGGCTGCGTCAGCTTCGCGCGGCCATTCGCCTGCGGTATTCCTCGACCGGAACGCCGCCGACACCCCAATCCTCCATCGCGACCTCGTCGATCACGACAAAAGTCGTGGCGGGGTTCTTGTTGAGCACACGGACGAGCAGATCGGTCACGCCCGCAATCAGTTCCGCCTTTTGGGACGATGTCGCGCCCTCGCGGGTGATCTTGATGTTGACGTATGGCATCGGCGCCTCCTTCAGGGCGTTGCGAGATCGTAGTGAAAAACCTTCGCGATAATCTGCCAGCGACCGTTCAGTTTCACGAAGCTCAGCAGATCCGTGAAATGCTTCGGGCCGATCGAGCAGGTGGCGGTGACGTGCGCCGTCACGGGGCCGGCGAAGGCGATCGAGACGACCCGGTCGGTGCGGGTTTCCCGACGGACCGCCGGCGCCTCGCGCCTCGCCACCATCGCGAAATAGTCGGGCATCGTCATGCGGGTGAGATCCCCCGTCGTGGCACAGGTATAGATGGCCTCAGGGTGGAATACGGAGTTGAGGCGCTCCGTATCCGAATGGTAGAGGCCGTCGAAATAGACCTGCATTGCCGCAACGAGTTCCGCATAGCCGAAATCGGGCGGGGAAGGCGTCCTCATGCCGCCTTGAGCCCCTCGGCGACCAACGCCCTTTCCACCGCCGGGCGCGATGCGATGCGCGCCTGGAACGCCTGAACACGCGGGAAGGCCTCCAGCGAAAGGCCCGTGAAATTCGCCCAGTTGGTAACAACGAAGAGATAGGCGTCCGCGATCGTGAAATCGGCGCCGGTCAGATAGTCGCGACCGTCGGACAGGGTCTTCTCGATGTGGGCGAAGCGCTTGGCGAGTTGGGTCTTGGCGGCTTCCTTGGCATCGGCGGAGGAATCGGCCTTGAACAGCGGGCCGAAAGCCTTGTGCACCTCGCCGTTGATGAAGGTGAGCCATTCGTTGAGTCGGGCACGGGCGAGCGTGCCGGGAGCGGGAGCCAGGCGGCCTGCCTGATCGGCGAGATGCTGGAGGATCGCCGGGCCCTCGGTAAGGATTTCGCCCGGTGCGAGTTCGATCGTCGGGACGTAGCCCTTCGGGTTGATGGCCGAGAAATCCGCGCCATTGGCGGTCTTCTTCGAGGCAAGGTCGACCTTCTCGATCGAGAACGGCTTGCCGATCTCCTGCAGGACGATGTGGGAAGCGAGCGAGCAGGCGCCGGGCGAGTAATAAAGTTTCATGAGGTTTTCCTCCTGAGTTACGGATAGCCGGAACTTAGGTTTCATGATAACGAATGTATATGTGGTTCCGTTTGGTTACTTGAAGAATCCGGTTACCCACAGGTAACCTCCTAACGCGTCGAGGAATGCCTATGGCCTTGAAAGTACGGAAAAACCGCTCGCCCGAACCCCCGCCGAAATGCGTGGTGGCGGAATGCATGGACCTTATCGGTGGCGCCTGGACGCCGAACATCATCTGGTATTTGCACGGCGGTCCACGCCGCTTCGGCGAGTTGAAAATCGATATTCCAGCGATTTCCGCTAAGATGTTGAGCGCGCGGCTTAAGGAGATGGAGGCCAAGGGCGTCATCCTGAGGCGGGTGATGCCAACGTCGCCGCCATCGACCGAATACGAATTGACCGATCTCGGGCAGGAACTGCTTCCGGCCATCGTCGCCATCGCCGAGGTCGGCTTCAAGCTCGCCAATGGCGGCAAGCCGGTCGATGAGCCGCCGCCAGCTTGCTTCGGCATGGCGTCCGCGGACAGGGTCGAGGTGTGACGGAAGGCGCGGCTGTATGCTTTCCGGCGCCACGCTCAGCATTCCTCTTCGATGAGCCGTGAGTTCACCCAACCGCGACCGAGGATGCGGTGCGGGTCAGCCGGGTTAAGCGCCTGACCCCGCCACCAGTGGACCTCGCGCCAGTTGCCCTTTTGGCCTGCAAGATACTGAACCGTGTCGTCTTTCCGGATGCGGCCGATCAGTGGCGCGGTCGGGCTCGGGGCTTTTCTCAACGCCACGAACCCGTCCAGGGTCGGCCGGATGTCGCAGAAACTGTGCGCCCGTGCCTCCGGCGTGGCAACCAGCAGGCACGCCACGAGCGGGAGGGCAGCCTTGAGGCCATTTCCCGAGGCGGGGCGCCACATCAGCACTCTTCCTCGATGAGCTTGACGTGAACCCAACCGCGGCCTGTGAAGCTTTCATATCCCTTCCTGTGGCGATCGTTGCCGCGCCACCAGGTCACCTCGACCCAATCGCCTTCCTGTTTGAGTCCGACGAGCACCTCGTCCTTCGGTTTCATCCGGGCCAGAAGGCGAGAATAGGAGGTTGGTTCAGCGCGAAGCGCGACGAAGCCGTCGCGGGTCTTTTTCAGGTGACAGAACGCGGTCGCGGACGAGGGCGCGGCCGAAAACAGCAGCGCGCCGGTAACGATGGCGGTGAGGCTGGGAAGATGGTTTCGCAGGGATTTCACGAAAGTTTCCTTGGGGTTATGCATTCCAGATTGAGGGCGACGGTGCGCAGTCAGTGGCCAGGCGCGCCGGAATCCAGCCGCGCCGCACCTTGCGATAGTCGGGGTCCCATCGTTCGGGAAATGCGGTGCCTGGATAAAACCGGACGTGCACCCAGCCTTCGGGAACGATGGAGGACGGCTTTTCCCGCTCGATCATGACCGCCTCGCCGGGGCGGATCCGGGCGATCTCGCGACCGGTCGTTGAAGGATGGTCGCGTAGCGCGACGAAACCCTCGACTGTCCGGGCCACCGTGCGGTCGGTTTCCGAGCCACCGGGGGAGGCGAGACAGTAGGTCGCAATCAATCCGGTAGGGGCATTTGAGGCAGTGCAGGGCATGGAACTCTTCCTTCCGTCCGCTCAGGAGCAGTTGGTGGCCTGATTGGAGCAAAGCGAGCGCCACCAGCCGCGATGACCACCCTCGACCTCGATCAGTCCCCAGGGGCCGGAGCAGGCGAGCAATTTGAATTTTGTGCCATCGAGGCTCATGCGAGTGCCATCGCGGTTCAAGATCTCGCGCGATTGGGCATCGACATGTGGCGCGGCATAGAGGCGACCTTCGGGAAGCCCGCCGTTGGCGAGCGCGGCCCCGACCATCTTGCCAATAACCCAGCCTCTGCCCGCGAAGGGTTGAGGCAGCCCGCGCGGATACTTGATGTCGTAGGCGACGCCCGGCGCCTTGATCTCATCGATCAGGAACCAGCCGTCCTTGTATCCGGCGATGCGGAATTCCGCCTTCACGGGTTCCGGTCCGAAGGCTTCCTCGGTTGGCGGCATCTTGCGTGGCGGCGGCACGATGCCGACGATCTTGGCCTTCGAGTCCGGTGCTGCGCGCACATTGAGCCCCTTGCGGTCCCGATCTTCCGACCAGCCGTGGATCGCGCAGGGTTCCACCCCGACCGGAACAGCACCAATTCCAGCGCGGCTTTCGGCATCCGAGGTCTCGAAAACGTCAAGGGCGGCATCGTCGTTCGTGTGCCGTTCGACGGTACTGGTCTTGTCGACAGTCAGCTGGCCATCTCGCCATGCGAGCGTCGCGATCAAAACCCGGCGGGGACCGAAGGCACTCGGCAGCGAGGCGGCTGCCGGGTCCGTGCCGCCGGTTCGAATCGACAGGCGCCCCTCCATCCGCTCAAGATCGACGGAGAGAACGGAACCTTCGCGCTCATTCTCCGGCAGGGTTGCGCGCGCCGCTTTCTGCCAGCCTTCGGCGGAAATGGGCTTCAGCAGGTCGCCGTCGAGCCGGTAAAGCGCATTGTGGCGGGGTGCGATGCGGATCAGTACGGCGCCGTCTGTCGCCCGCGCCTGCGGTTCGAAGCGGAACTGGCGATCGAAGGGGTCCTCGCCGAGCAGGATGCG
>DAORNC010000036.1:12735-24023 GCA_035440785.1 Rhabdaerophilum sp.
CCTCGCCCGCCGTCAACGTCGACCGCTGCTCGACGCTGCAGACGACATCCGTGCGTACCGGCCGTTGACGATCATCGGGGTGTTCGGCGGCACGAAAGACAGGATCGGACCGCCAGTCGATGCCGGCGGCGGAACAATGGGTCTGAGCGCGGGCAGCGCCTGCAACGACACAGACCGCCGTGGCGGCAAGCAGCGCATGCCTGGCAGCGCGAAGCGGCGACATCGGGCGGTTGCGGTTCATGATCGTTCTCCTTGTTCGATGCTGACACAGTAGGAGTAGCGTTTTTCAAAGGCAGGTCATGCGCGGTCGAGCTCTATTTCAAATGTTTCAGGTTGCCACGCCTCGTTCCGCGCGACACGCGCAGGCGCGTTCTCAAATTTCTCCCGCCGGCAGGGCAGGACTGTTTTGCGCTCGGAGCGATGCCCATCGTCGCCGCAACAATTGAAACGTCCCATGCAACCGGGCGGCAATCGGGAGAAACACTGGCCCTCGATAACGGCATCAGTGCAACGGACGCACTTCACATCGAAAGGAGTTACGCCATGAATATCAAGTCTTTCGCTCTTGCCGTCGCGATGCTGGCCATGCCGGTCGCCGGTTCGGTTTCCCTCATCGGCGGTCAGGCGATGGCCATGACCTCGGGTGGTGGCGGTGGCGGCCCGTCGGGCGGCGGCCAGGAAAGCGGCGGCGAATATGCCATCAGCTATCCGCGTGCCCAGACCTGCCTCGAGTACAACACGCTCAACGGCCAGCCGCAGAAGGGCAACGTCTGCAAGAAGGCCAAGTCTTTCATTAACGGCGGCCATTTCATCTGACGCCGAACCTTATCGGGGCCGGACCCTGAGGGGGCCGGGGCTTCCATAGGTCGAATGTCGCTCTTCTCTCGGCCCTTCGCCGAGGAAGCCGAATGCCTGATGTCCCTGCCGGTCATGCTGGCGGGGACATCCCTTTATTGCCTCCGCCCGAACACGGCGGCCGACCGGAGAAGATGGATGGGCGTCGTCGCGCCGATTCAGCCGGTGCTGATCGCAGTGCGGATATCGTCCAGAGAGAACGGCTTTTCCAGAACACGGATATCTGTCCCGCCGAGCAAGGTTGCCGGTCCCCGCACGGTATCGCCGGTCATCAGGATGCTGCGGGCGGCGAGGGAAGGGTGGATTTCAGCGAGTTCCTTGAGGAATTCGTGCCCGTTCAGCTCGGGCATGCGAAGATCGACGAAAACGCGATCGAAGGTCTCGCTGCGCAGGCGCTTCAGGCCGTCGAACGCGGACGAGGTGACGATCGCGCGGTGCCCCAATGCTTCGAGGATTTCACCGAGACTCTCACCGACGTCATGCTCGTCGTCCACGACGAGTATGCGCTCACTGCAGCTGGTCGCCGTCACCGGGTCGGTCGTCACCGGATCGTCCATGGTCCGCGGCAGGGTGAGGCGGAACAACGCGCCGGCTTGCGAATTCTCCGCGAGTTCGAGCTTCCCGCCATGCGCCTGAACAATGTCCTTGCAGATCGCGAGGCCGATGCCGGTGCCGACGCCGGCGGGCTTGGTCGTGAAGAAAGGATCGAAGATACGGGAAGCGAGATCCGGCGCGACGCCGGGGCCGTTGTCGCCGATATCGATGAGGACATGGTCCGCCGCTGCCCGCGTCCGCAGTGTAAGGAGACGGGGACGCGGGTGGGTCATCAGTACCTGCTGGCTGTTGAGCACGATATTGGCGAAGACCTGACCGAGAAGGTCGGAATCGATCCGCAATTCCGGCATCGCCGGGTCGAGTTCACGCACAACCTCGATGCCGGCCGTCCGCAGCCCATAGGCAAGCATTTCGAGCGTATTCGCCGCGAGGCGGTTGACATCCGTCAGCTCGCGGGATGGCGGCTTTTCGCGCGCAAGCGCCAGGAAGCTCTTGACGATGCGCCCCGCACGGTCGGCGGCGGCATGAATCCGCTCGGCGCGTTGCTTGATCTCGTTCGTCTCGGCCTTTTCCTTGAGCAGCGTCGATTGCGCAACAAGGATCGCAAGCGGGTTGTTGAGTTCATGCGCCACCCCGGCGAGCAGCGACCCCATCGCCGAGAGCTTCTCGATCTGATGGATTCGGACCCGTTGCGCCTCGATTTCAGCTTGGGCGCGCCGGCTTTCGCGCAGATCGCGCATGTGTGCCGTAAAGAGATGCCGGTCGGGCAACCGCACCTCGTTCAGCGTGACCTCGACGGGCACGATATCGCCGCTCGACGACAAGGCTTCGAGTTGCAGGCGCCGCCCCATGACCCGCGATACGCCGGAAGCCAGATAGCGCGCCATTCCCGCCTCATGCGCTGCGCGCAGATGCTCCGGGATGATGAGTTGCGCCAGCGGTTCGCCGATGGCCTCCTCGCGCCGGTAACCCAGCATGGTCTCCGCCGCGGGATTGAAATCCCGGATGATCCCGTTCGCGTCCGCGAGGATGAAAGCGTCGAGCGCGCTCTGCACGATCTGGGTGTTGACCTTGTCGGAGGCGTTCCGATCCGCTTCGGTGCGCGTGAGTTCCTCGATGCTCTCGCGCAGTTCCTGCTCGCGCAGTTTCAGTTCGCTCGTATCGCGGGCGAAAACGAAAATCGCCTCGAGCCCGCCGCCACCGGGCGCATAGGGCGCCATCGTGACGTCGAGGTAACGCCGCCTGTTACCGGAGAAGTTGATCCACCCCTCCCAGGTCGGCGCATGGTCGGGCCGCACCTGCAAGGCGGTTTCCGCGAAGGCGGCATAGACCTCGGGCCCGAGCACATCGCGCGCCGAGCGGCCAATCAGTTGTCCGAGCGACAGCCCGACGAACTGAAGGAATTCCGGATTGGCGTAGAGATAGCGATGATCGGGCGTCACGAGCGAAACCCGAGACGGGCAGGCATCGACGACGGCACGCAGGACAGCCGCATCCGGGCCCTGCAGCCCGGATGGCCAATGCGATTCCAACACCTTCATAAGGACATCCATGCAGTCTTAACCGTTCTGCGGCGCGTAGACGTAGCCCTGTCCGCGCCGAGTCTCGATCCAATCGGTAGCGAGTTTCCGTTTCAGTCGTGCGACGCGCGGATCGACCGAGCGGTCGAGCGCATCGCGGTCGAGCGCGGGCGCGAGATCCAGAATATCGTCCCGGGTCAAGAGTTTGCGCGGATTTGCCAGAAAAGCCTTGAGCAACATGATCTCGCTGATGCCGAGCCGCTCCTCGCTGCCGTCGTTATGCATGACGAGGGCCGCGCGGAGGTCGACCGTGGTGCGCTCGAAACGCACGATGTCGCGCTGCCCGCTGCCGTGGCGTTCGAGCAGACCCTGGATGCGGGCGGCCAGTTCACGCGGCGCGATCCGCTTCTCGACGAAGTCGTCCGCGCCGAGTTCGAGGCAGAGCACGCGATCGAGGAGGTCGCCGGCGCCGGTCATCACGATTACCGGGATATCGTTTGCCCTCCGGATGCGCAGCAGGAGGTCACGTCCGTTCTCACCCGGCATCTGCAGATCAAGCACGACAAGGTCGGGTTTCCCAGCCTTGGCCAGCGCGTCGTAGGCATAGCCGCCGGCTGCGGCCACGGCATCGAAGCCGCGATCCTTCAGGAATTCCACGAAAGCGGCGATCAACTCCGGCTCGTCGTCAACAAGAATGATACGGCCCCGCGACGCCATCTGGACCCGGCACCTGTTTGGTTGCACAACAAGCGGACGGGACCAGAGGCTCTGATTTAAGTCAAGCGATGCGTAACGGGAGGGGGCATGAGCGGGGGCGAGAAGCGGATTGCTGTTGTCGACGACGAGGACGATCTGCGCGAAGCTGTGGTCGAGTATCTCGCGATGCACGGCTTTGCCGTGGAAGGGTTCGGACGCGCGGCGGCGTTCCGGGAGGCCTTGGCCACGACCCCATTCGATGTCGCCATCCTCGATATCGCGATGCCGGGGGAGGACGGCCTTTCGCTCGCCCGCTGGATGCGGGGAAAGGGCGCGCAGGCCGGCATTATTTTCGCCACGGCCGCCGGCACCTCCATCGACCGCATCATCGGGCTGGAACTGGGTGCGGACGATTATCTCGTGAAACCCTACGAACTGCGCGAGATGCTGGCCCGCGTCCGCTCGGTGCTGCGACGCCTGCCGCCGGCGGAGGTGCGTTTGGTCGAGCCGGTGTCGGAGGTGCCGGGAAAACGCGTCCGGTTCGGCGGCAAGGTGCTCGATCTTGACGCGCGCGTCCTTCTGGAAGCCGACGGCAAGCCGATCGACCTGACCGCGCTGGAGTTCGACCTGCTCAGCCTCCTCGCTACCCGCGCCGGGCGGCCCCTGTCACGATCGCATATCCTCGAATTGTCGGGTGGTGGCGAAAACGGCGATACCGAGCGGGCAGTGGATATCCGGATCACGCGGTTGCGCAAGAAGATCGAACCGACCCCGGACGCGCCGCGATACGTCAAGACGGTGCGCGGCGTGGGTTATGTGTTCGTCGGCGACTGACGGGCGTGTCCTACGGGCTTTCACCGACGTCGCGCCTGACACCAACGGCGAGGGTCGCGCCGTCCATCTGCGCTTCGTAACGTAGACCGCGCTTCGCCGCCCAGGTGGTTCTGCGGGCGCAGATCGGTGCAATCGCGGTATCCGCCATCGCGACCGCAGAAGCTCGTTCCAGAAGGATACGGCGGCGGCTTTCGTCCATCGTGCGGACGGCCTCGCGCACCAGCTCGTCGAAATGGGGGTTGGAGTAGCCGCCGCGGTTGGCGGTGCCGAACCCGCCGGCGGCATCCGGCGAGCAGAGGAGGAGACGCAGGCTGTAGGACGTCTCTCCGGTGATCGATCCCCAGCCCGAAAGGCCGAAGCTGAATTCGCCACGCGCGGCGCGGGGATAGAATTCGCCTGCCGGCAGTGCCTCGGAGCGGCAGAGGATGCCGATGGCGTTGAGCATCAACTCGATCGCGCGCAAGGTGGTGGCGCCGTGGAAGGACCGGTCCCGCGAGCCGTGCAGGGTGATGCCGAAGCCTTCCGGGTAGCCGGCGTCGGCCAGAAGCTGACGCGCCCATGCGGGGTTGTAGTACGGGGGAGCAAGATCGGGATTGACGCCGAAAACACCCGGACCGGCCACATCGCCGACCGGTGTTCCCTGACCTGCCATGAGCCGTTGCGTGATGAACTGCCGGTCTATCGCCAGCGAGATTGCCTTTCGCACGCGCGGGTCACGCAAGGGATTCATACCGAGAGGCTGGCCGGCACGATCCGTGATCCAGGGCGACCTGTCGCGGAACTGGTCGAAGAAAAGATACCATACCCGGTTGCTGTCGCAGGTCGACAACACCACATCGTCGCGCTGGCCGAGTTCGAGAAACTGTTCCGGGCTGACATTGTCGATGAGATCGACGTCGCCTGCCAGTAGGGCGGTGACGGAGGCAACGCCGCTATCGTCGATCAGGCGGAATTCCAGCTGCCGCCAGTCCGAGGCGCCGGCCCAATGCGCGGCGAAGCGCTCGTATTGCAGCGCGCGGGTGCTGGGTCGTGCGGTGAGGCGGAACGGGCCCGTTCCCACGATGGCTTCCAGGCTGTCGAAAGCCTCGGTGCTGGCTGCCCGAAAACGCCGATTGACGATCGCAACATGGCTGAGGTCCACGGGCAGCAGCGGGATCGGGCCTTCCGTTCCAAGCTCAAGCGTGAAGGGATCGGGCGCAGCCATCGAGACAATCGGCTTGAGAAACGCCGCGTAGGCGCTTGTGGTCCCGGCTTCTCCCAGCACGCGCGCATAGGTCGCCAGCACGTCCGCGGCGTCGAAAGCGGAACCGTCGTGGAAATGGACGCCTCTGCGCAGATGAAAGCGCCAGCCTCGTTCGCCGAGCGGTTCCCAGCGTTCCGCCAGCGCCGGCTTCAGACGACCGCTTGCATCCATCGCCGTCAAGGCATCGAAATGGTGCCGGGCGATCATCGCATTGGTCGCGCGCATCTGCAGATGAGGATCAAGCGTTCCCAGATCCTCTGTATGGCCGATCACCAGTCGGTCCTCGCGGCGGGCAGGCGGGACGCGTTCCACCTTGGACATCGCCACTCGCGGCAACGCAAAATCGAAAGTGCTGCCCTCGCCAAGCTGGCTTTTGACGGAAAGTCGGCCACCGAGCAGGCGGACGTATCGCTCGGAGATGTAAAGCCCGAGGCCGGTGCCGACGGCGCGCGGCGCGTTGGAGCCATCGATCTGAGAAAAGGCCTTGAACAGGGTATCGAGGCGATCCGGCGGGATACCTGGCCCTGTGTCCTCGACAGCGAACAGGATGGAGCTGTTCTGATCCGTCACCGCAAGGACGATGCGACCCTTCTTGGTGAATTTCGCCGCGTTGCCGATGAGATTGAGCAGGATCTGCTTCAGCTTCAGCCGATCCCCGAACATCCGGCCGAGGTCGAGCGGCATGTCGAGCAGGAACATCACACCGCTGTCACGGGTCAGCGCGTTCGCCATTTCCTCGACCTCGAGCAGCAGCGCGGTGAGATCGAACCAATCCGCTTCGGCCTGGAGGTGCCCGGCTTCCAGCTTGGCGAGATCGAGAACGTCCGACACGAGGTCGCGCAGGTGCCGACCGGATTTCTCCAGCGATGACAGACGCTGGATCAGGTTCATGTCGCCGTCGCGCTCGGCCTTCGCGCGCAGGATGCTGATGTTGGCGAAGATCACCGTCAGCGGGTTGCGGATCTCGTGACTGACGGTCGAGAGGAATTCACGCTGGGAGAAGGCGTTCTCTTCCGCCAGCAGGCGCAGATTCCGTTCGGCTTCGCGCTCCTCCAACGCCGCTACGCCGGCCGAGAACAGGTCGGTCATGCGCAACGGCATCGGCTGACCCGGCGAGCCGGACGCGGCGGAATCAAGCCGAGTGGCGGTTCCGCGCACGGATATCGCACGCCCCGAACCATCGCGTTCCGCTTCGCCGGTGAGGAAGAGCCAATGCGTCTGGCCGCTCGCATCCAGAAAACGCGAGGCGCAGGCGAATGACGGTGCGCCGCGAAGATGATCCCGCACTGCATCGACATGGCGGGAGATGTCATCGGGGTGAAGGCATGCGAGGAAGGCCGCTCCGGTCGGACGCCGACCTGCCTGCGTCCAGCCCGCCAAATCCTGAAGCGAAAGGCCGATTTCGAGCGCATCGTCGGCAGGCCGCCACAGCCATCGGACCGGCCAGCCCGTCTCAATCGATTCCGAAACTTCAGACGCCAAGCCGCCCGCTCCCCTCACGTCGCCTCGTTTGTCTCACCTGTCGCGACCAGATGTAAAGCCGGTCCTGAGCGGTCGAGCACCTTGAAACATTCGGCGGCCTTCTGAAACATTCTCGCTGCCGCACGGCCCTCCTGCGAAATACGCGAGCGCTACAACGCCTCCCATGGAAACAGCGCGCAGAAAGCGTGACCAGAAAAGGAGGCACACATGTTTTTCCGCAATATCGGGCTGACCCTCGCCTTGAGTTCCGTTCTGGCCTTCGCAGCCGCTGCGCTGGTCTACAATCCCGGCGAACAGGCAGAGGTCGCCATCCAGGGCAAGCGGCAGGACCGCTTGGTGCCTGCCGGTGGTTTCAAGCATCGGCAGCACAGCGATTTCGGCTTCGGCGCCAACGCGCCGCTCAAGGGCTGAAGCCCGCGTCGGGAACATCCAAACACCTTTCCATCCCTTCAGGAGACCCCCAATGTTCCGCGCGACCCTTCTTGCCACCACCCTGACGCTCATGGCCGGCACCGCGCTCGCGGCGACCGATGTCGATACAATCCGCAATCCCGGCCACCCGTTTGAGGTGACCGTCACCTCGAACGCACCGACGATTCCCCGCGAGATCGTTTCCTTTGGCGATGGCCATGTGCCGGGGACGATCATCGTGAATACCGCCGAGCGCCGTCTCTACCTCGTGCTCGGCGACGGCAAGGCGATGCGTTACGGAATCGGGGTCGGTCGCCCGGGCTTTGCTTGGTCCGGCGAACACAGGATCAGCGCCAAGCGCGAATGGCCGGATTGGCGTCCGCCGGAGGCGATGCTCAAGCGCCGGCCCGATCTGCCGCGTTTCATGGCGGGCGGCGAGGCCAACCCGCTTGGCGCTCGTGCGATGTATCTCGGCAATTCAATGTATCGCATTCACGGTTCCAACGAGCCGGAATCGATTGGCTATGCGGTTTCGTCCGGTTGCATCCGTATGCTGAACGAGGATGTCATCGATCTTTACAGCCGTGTTCAGATCGGGACCCGCGTCGTGGTTCGTTGAGCATTCCCGACACAAATACGGAGCCTGTCGAAAGCGCGGAGATCCGACGGAATGTCGGACCCGCGCTTTCGCAGTCGATGCGGTGCTGCGGCCTGCGCCTTCTGCTCCTCGCGGGTCCGGGAGAGAGAAAGCCGATCAGATTGACTTATACGAGGGCCTTCCCTGCGTTGTTCCTCCCGGTTGGGCCTGCCCCGGCGAAAGCGAGCGCGACGACACGCAAAACAGCGCCAGGTGCGCACCCGACACCGGACCGATGGCCAAGCCAAAGCGGGTGTTTCTCGCGTGCGAGAAAGATCGTGGCGCATCCATGTTCCGGCTGGCAGTGCTTCCGAGGAAAAAAGAAACCGGCCGCGGGGGACACGGGGCCGGTCATCTGTGTTTTTTGGGGGGCGGGGGCCGTCAGAAAGCTTGTAGGTGAGGAGCTTCATTCTTTGGTGTATGCGTCGGTTCCTGAGGAAGTCTCAGCGCCCTGCGGTGCAATCCTTTTCATGCGGCATGCAGACGGAAACCTTCGTCACATTGTAGATCGAGATCACCCGGACCTTCGCGCCACTGCGGGCATCCTGGACATAGGCGGCGCAGCGCGGCTTCACGATCCCGGAAGAGGGGCCAGCGCAGGCATCCGGCGCGACCACCGGATGGGTCGGTTCACGCGGCGCATCCTGCCGCTGCGGCGCGGCGTTGCGGATCGCGGGTTTGCCTTCGTTCGGCAGGGCGGCCAGCGCCAGCGAGTTGAATAAGCCGAGGCCGGCGAGAGCAACAAGGGTTGAGGCGATGGGCTTCATGGGATGTCTCCGTGGGGTCCGTTGGAGGGTTTCAATACCTCCTTCTAGCCACGGCCTGTTTCAGCCTCGGGCCGCACGTGGTCGGGATTGTTTCAGCTCCTGCCGTTGTGTTTCAACGCCGCGCCGAGACCGCATCCGGCGCCTCCGACCCCGAAGACGAGCAGGCCGCCGGAAGCGTAAAGCGCGGCGACGAAGCCCGGAGAGCGGCCGCGCAGGCTGAAAACGCGTCCGCGTCCGCCGACGATGGCGACATCCGCCCTTGCAATCGCGCGCAGGGCCTCCGTTTCCCCGATCGCAACGATCGTGATATCGCGAACCCTGTCCGAGACGAGAGGCAGCGCAAGGAGCGCGCCGAGCCAAAGTCCGCACGCCGCCACAGCCGCACGCGCCAGCACCGCCCCGTTCGGGCGGCCGAATTCAGTAGTCGTAGGCATGCTCAAACTCACCGCTCGCTGCGCGGAGTTCGTGCAGAAGCCCTCCCAGAGCCGAGAGAGGCAGGTAGATGCCGCGCCTCTGCCAGCCCGCACGCGCCTGAAGCGGAACTGCGACCAGCGTCATGCCCGGCGCATTGGAACCCGGCCACCCCTCCGGCACTAACACTGTCACGAAGATATGTTCGTTGCCCGCGATCTCGACGAAACGCCGGCCCCTGCCGAGCTGGTCGAGCAGAATCGCGGTGAAGGCGCGGTAGCGCGGCGTCTCGATCACGGTGGATCCGTCCGCCCGCCGCTCGATCACGCGAATAGGGCCGGAAGGCGTGGCGTCAGGCGTGTCGAAATCGGAGACCACACTTTGCAGCGTAAGCTTGGCGGGCGAGAGGCCCGCTGCCAGCGCCATCAGCTGAGCGTAAAGCGATTTGCCGCCCCATTCGAGGCTGAGCGCGATCCGGCGCTCGATAGCGCGGATCGTCGCTTCCGAGCCGAACGGTACCTCGCGCCAGAACTGCCCCAGTTTCGCGCCGAACGGGTATTCGTACCACGGCGTCTGACGCAGGAATGCGGCATAATCGTCCGCGAGGTCGTGTGCGAAGCGGTCTTCCGGCGTCGCGGCGCCGGTTACACTCGCGCGGGACAGGCGACCGATGGTCATCTCGTAGAAGCCCTTCACGCCAAGCTCGGCGGAAAAGCTCAGGCCGATGATGTAGAGCATGGCCTTGACGTCGCTCGTCACGGGCCCCCTCGCGGAAGCCTCGGCGCCGAGCGCACAAAGGCTGGTCCAGTAACGGTGAATCGAGCCGGTGTAGTCGAATGCCGCTTCGCCGCTGCGGCGAGAGACCGCCGCAAGATCTTCGTAGGCGTGCACGATCGACCATTCAGGATAGGTCAGAAAGGTATCCGCGAGCGCGCGGCGCTCCGGTTCCGGCAGGATCGACCGGTAATCGGACGAAACCCTCGGGCGACTGTCGAAACATCGGGTTTCGACGTAGAAAACCGGGATCGCGGCGGCGAGCGCGGCGAGGGCGGCCGCGATGCCGAGACCTTTGAGAACGCGCTTCATTCGCACCACCTAGCGCTCCAGCGGTGAACGGGCGAGAAAAATTCCTGCCAGCAGCGCGAAGCTGCCCAGCGCGACATGCGGGAGATTGGCCAGAACCTTGAACGAGAAAGGCAGGTTCTGCACGCCGTAGATCAGAATTCCAAGATCGAGATACCCGGAGCCGGTCGCGAGGCCGAGCGCGCCATCGGCAAGGTAGAGAGCGCCGAAAACCTTCAGGAAAATCTCGCTTGCGCGGCGCGAGACCAGCGCGGCCACGCCGGCCCAGGCCGCCGAGGCCCAATGGAGCATGTCGTCATAGATATCGAGCGCGAAGATGCCGAATGCGCGGCCTTCGGCATCGGTGAGGCCGGGAATGTAGTTGAGCGATCCCGCGAGCAGCAGCGCAAGGCAGTAACCGGCCGAAATCCAGCGCAGCACCATCGGAAGGGCTCCTTCTCATGAACTGAAATAGGTGTTCCACATCGTGTTCCGGAACAGGAGGCCGGGATCGTAGAAGCGTTTGCGCTCGGAGAAGCGCGGAACTTCGGAATAGATCTTCAGCAATTGATCGGGGCGCGCGTGGAGGCGATAGGGCAAGTAGAAGCTACCGCCGATCGAGCCGACGAGATCGATAAGCGCTTCGGTCACGCGGATCATGTCCGTCTCGCCATTCGGATTGATCTTCTGCGAGAAGGACATCACCGCCGCGATCCGGTCGGTCGTCGCGAAGGAGAGCACGCTTTCCGGATCGCGCTTTACATGGCGCAGGGTGACATTGAGGAACTCCGCGGAGGCCGCCGGGATGATGCGCC
>DAORNC010000036.1:24042-26106 GCA_035440785.1 Rhabdaerophilum sp.
ATTCGCCGAACCGATCCGGACTGACGAAGTATTCGTGGAGGATGTCTGTCCGCTGGCGGTCGCGGTTCTCGAGATTGAGGACCGGCTCGTTCATCAGGCTGTTGCGCGTAGAGATTCCGCTGCCCAGCGACGGCGCAAGCGAGCGCTCGACGAACCACCGGAGACTCTTGCCCCATTCGCGACCGACTTGCATCCGATAGACCTGTCGCGAAATTCCCGTCAGCGCGCCGCGCCGCTCGACGGGGGGAAAGCCGCCAGCCGGCACGGGTTCGCGCCGCCAGGTGGCGAGCAGCGCTTGAGTGAAGAATGAATCACGCTCGACGTTCAGCCGCCCGTAGATCATCGGCACGAGTGGATCGTTGGCGGCGGCGATGAACCGTTTCGCGAACTCGCCCGCCGGCATTGCCTCGAACGTCGGCCTGAGCAGCATGTTTCGCTCCATATCGACATCGAGATCGAGAATGATACCTACCAGCCCGTATCCGCCCATAGCCAGCGAGAACAGCTCGGCGTTCTCGGTGCGCGAGCAGGTGACGATCGAACCATCCGCGAGCATGAGGCGGACCGAGCGAACGGTCGAACCAAACGGGCCGTAAGGCGTCGGCCAGCCGTGCGCGTTGACGGAAAAGGTCGCGCCGACGCCGAAATCACTGTTCGACTGCATTACTGCGGGCGAAAAGCCTGCTGGATCGAGCTTGGCGATCACCTGGTGCCAGCGCGTGCCGGCGTGGGCGCGGTAGATGCCGGCAGCGGTATCGAGTTCGCATTGATCGACGTCGAAGGTCATCGCCACGCCGTTGCGGACGAGCGATTGCCCGCCCATCGAATGACGCGCGGCGCCGATAGCGACGGGGAGACGGTTGGCAGCAGCTTCTTTCAGTTCCCGCCGGAGCGCCGCAATGAAATCGGCCTCTCCCGTTTTGACGTGCCAGTGCCGAAAGAGCGGCGTCGGGTTGAGGCGGCTTGCGTCGTTCATCACCAGGCGCTGCTGCGCGCCGAGGTTGCCGGTTTTCGCCAGAACGGCCATCGCGCCGATCCCCGACACCACCGTTCTCCGTGAGATTTTTCTGGTCGTCACGTTTGGTCACCGTTCCGCTGTGCGTCTTTGTTTCATCAATGTCACGGCGGTGAGGGAGCGACAATATCGCCGGATGCCCGTGCCACGACCTTAGGCAGGAATAGGCCTAAACTGTTTCCGCGCCGCGACGGTCGGTGTCATGGCGCACAACCGCTTTGTTTCAATGCTGAAACAAAGCACCGGTTTCACGGCCGTGGGACGAAACACTCCTGTGCGAGTTTGGCATCATGCCCGCGTCGCCCTGAACGCGGCCAACGAGGATATTGCGATGACATCGACCCAGTTTGAAGCCGCGCACCGCCAACCCGCCCGCCGGATCGCTCGTCTTCTGGCCGCGACCGGTACCGCTGCGTTCCTCGCCGTCGCGACGCTTGCTGCAACAGGCTCCCTGCACCAGGTCATCGCGCAGACGGTCGCCGAGGTCGATACCAGCAAGCTCCCGCGCCCCTCGGCGATGAAACAATTGGTTGCGCTACCGCAGACGACGATCATCCTGTCATCGGAACCCGTGACGGATGCCGCCCGTTCCGCGATGAAGCTGCTGGAAGCCGCCGGTTGGCAGCCCTATTCCGCGCCATTCTCCCAGGAAGCCCAGCAGCCGACGAGCCGGATGGTCAGCCTGAAGAAAGGGCGCCAGGCGATCACCCTGTTCGTCCAGCCCGCACCGGCCCACAACAACGCGACATCGATCAGCTATACAGCCGTGCCGCTGGAACGCGACCTGCCGTTTCCAGTCGGGGCGACCGGTATCCAGTTCTCCCCCGAGCGCCTGCATCTCGACGCGACCGCGCCGCAGCCGCATGGCGCGCTGCTCGCCTTCTACCGCACCGAACTGACCGCTGCCGGATGGGCGCTCCATTCCGCTAGCGACGGCAGCGCCGCGATGAAGGTGCCGACCGGGGAAGGCATGCAGCACGCCTTCTTCACCCATCCGCAACACGGCGCGCTCCACGTCACCGCGAAGAAGCAGGACGAGGCGAAATCTG
>DAORNC010000037.1:0-4258 GCA_035440785.1 Rhabdaerophilum sp.
GTCCGGCATCCTTGCGATACTTCATCGGCGTCGTGCCGCCGTGGTTCGGCTGGCCGCCGAGCACGAGTTCCAGCCAGGTGATCGCCTGGATGCCGGTCACGGCGCCGATGCCGCCACCCTCCTGCTCCAGCACCGGGCCCTGCTCGATGTGGAGTTCGAAATAGGCATGAGCCTTCAAGAAACCGGGCTTTTCCGGCCCGTCATAGCCGATACGCTTCAGTTCCTCGCCGAGCACAGCACCATCCGCATCCTTCTCGGCATAGGCATCCTTCACCGAGAGGCCACCAGCCCAGACGTAGGAACCAAGCATATCCGGATGGAAGCGCGCCCCCTCCTCATTGGTGAAGGCGATCACCGCGATATCCCGCTTCGGCTGGAGGCCGAGATCGCGCAGGGTCGCGACGACCTCGAGACCGCCGATCACGCCAAGCGCACCGTCATAACGGCCACCGGAGCCGACCGTATCGATATGCGAACCGAGGATGACGGCCGGGCCATTCTCCTGCCCTTTCAGGACGCCGACGATATTGCCGATGGCATCGACCTTCACGTCGAGCCCCAGCGCCTGCATCTGACCCACCAGCCAATCGCGGCCCTGCTTGTCCTCGTCAGAGAGCGCGAGGCGGCGGCAACCGCCTTCGGGCGTCGCGCCGATCCTTGCAAGCGACATCAGCCGCGAAACCAGCCTCGGACCATCGATACGAATGTTCGACTGCATCCTCTTTTCCTCAATCCCTGACGCCGGCGGAATAGCCGAAGGCCACGGCCGGTTCCGCCGCCGTCTCGACCCAGATGCTCTTGGTCTGCGTGTACTCGTAAAGCGCTTCCACGCCGCTCGAACGGCCGTAGCCGCTCATGCCGAAACCGCCGAAGGGCGAGGAAACATGGATGGTCTTGTAGCCATTGATCCAGAACGTCCCGGCGCGAACCGCCGCCGCAACGCGATGGGCGCGTCCGACATCGCGGGTCCAGACGGCACCGGCGAGGCCGAATTCGCTGTCGTTCGCCAGCATGACCGCTTCTGCCTCGCTGTCAAACGGGATCGCGGCGACCACGGGTCCAAAAGTCTCGGTGCGGGCAAGACCGGAATGGTTGGACAGGTCACGCAGCAGGGTCGGTGCGACGAAGTAGCCACCTGCCGGCAGGCCCCGCGCCAGCGTGGCGATGCGCCCGCCTTCGGCAACGGCCCGTTCGATCTCGCCCGTCACGTGGCGGAACTGCCTCTCATTGTTGATCGGGCCGATTTCGGTGTCCGGATCGAGGGGATCGCCGACGCGGATCCTGCCAGCCCCAGCCGCGACCTTCTGGCAGAATTCATCGTAGATCGGGCGCTCGACGAAGAGGCGCGAGCCGGCCACGCAACTCTGCCCGGCACCGGAAAAAATCGCCGCCTGCGCGCCGATGGCCGCACGGTCGAGATCGGCGTCGGCGAAGACGATGTTGGCGGACTTGCCGCCGAGTTCGAGCAGGCTCGGAATCAGCCGCCGCGCCGCGCTCTGCGCGATGATCCGCCCCGTCCCCACAGAGCCGACGAACACCACCTTGCGCACCTCCTGATGCGCCAGTGCGGCTTGCCCGCTCGTCGCGCCATACCCAGCAAGGATATTGACGACGCCCTTCGGCAACCCCGCTCTTTCCGCAAGCGCGACCAGCGCAAGTGAGGTCAGCGGGGTGAGCTCGGACGGCTTCAGTACCACCGTATTGCCGGTCGCGAGCGCGGGGGCGATCTGCCAGCCGGCGGTGAAAACCGGCGCATTCCACGGCGTGATCTGCAGGATCACACCAAAGGGTTCACGACGCGTATAGTTCAGGTGCGAGGTCGGCACAGGGATGACATCCCCATGAAACTTGTCGCTCCAGCCAGCGTAATACTCAAACATCTCCGCGACCTTGGCGACCTCGACGCGAGTATCGCGGATCGGCTTGCCGGCGGAGAGCGCTTCAAGCTGCGCCAGCGGCTCGACGTGACCGAGGATCGCCCCCGCGATTTCCTGCATGATCCGGCCACGCCGCGCGGCCGGCAAGGCACTCCAACCGGGATACGCGGCGGCGGCGGCCTCAACCGCGCGGCGGGCAACGCCTTCGCCGGCATCGCGATAGGCGTAGAGAGGCTTGCCGTTCGCCGGGTTGGTGATGCCGATTTCGGCTCCCTCCCCGGCGATCAGCGACCCGTCAATAAAAGAGCCGACCTCGACGCCCCGGGGGAGGAAGGGCGCGAGAAAGCCGGCAAGGCGAGCATCCATCTTCGCCATCATGCCCGCCCTCTCTGGTGGAAGGGCGATGCGGCGAAATCCGGATGCGCGGTTATCGCGTTGAAATCCGTGCTGGCGCCGAGGCTGGCATAGGCCTCCTCCCAGAGCCCGGCAGCGGCGGCGGCCATCGGCAGATCGAGACCGAGTTCCTCGACGAGGCGAGCTGCAAGGCCGACATCCTTGCGCATCAGCCCGATCGAGAAGCCGGAGTTGAAGGCGTCGTTCAGCACCCAGTTGGGCAGGTTCACCTCGGTCACCGCCGAACGACCAGAGCCGGCATTGACCCCCGCCATGACCCTGGCCGGATCGAGTCCGGCTCCACGGATGATCGCCAGGGCTTCGGCGGCAGTCAGCAGGTGGGAGGCGCAAAGCAGGTTGTTGACGAGCTTGGCGACATGCCCGGCTCCAACGGGGCCGACGTGGACGCGCTTCGCGCTGATCGCCGCGAGAACCGGTTCGGCCCGTGCGAGATCCATGGCCTCGCCGCCGATCACCATCGTCATCGTGCCGGCACGGGCGCCCTTCGGCCCACCGCTGACCGGCGCATCGACAACGGCGAGTCCCCTGTCCCTTGCGAGCCTCGCAATCCGGCGCGTGGTTTCGGGATAGGAGGTCGTTGTATCGACGATCAGCGTGCCCGGCCGGGCATGGGCAAGGACGCCATCCGGCCCTGCCATCACCGCCTCGACGATCTCGGCATTCGGCAGTGAGAGAATAAGGAGGTCGCTTCGCGCACAGAGCGCGGCAATCGTTTCGGTCGCAACGACACCTTCGGCGGCTATCCGCTGCCGCGCTTCCGGGGAAACGTCGTAACCGGCAACCCGATGAGCCGCACTGGCGAGACGCAGCGCCATGCCGCAGCCCATATTGCCCAGTCCGATCACGCCGACAGCCGTCATCACACCCCCTTCCAGCGAAGAAAAGCTGGAATGAAGGCATGCTAGCCACCGGTTTTTGACGCAGACATAGCCAGGGCGATGCGTTATCGTTGCCTTCAAGGCAACAGTTTCGGTTCCAATCATGCCGCTTGACGATCACCGGCTCCGCTATCTGCACGAAACCATCCGTCACGGCTCCCTCCGGGGTGCGGCGGACAACCTCGGCGTCAATCCGTCGGTGGTCAGCCGGCAGATTGCGCAACTCGAAAAGGAACTCGGAATGCTGCTGCTGGAACGGTTGGGACGCGGCGTGCGCGCGACCGAGGCCGGAGAGCTGCTCTCGCGGCGTTACCGGCAGTGGACAGCCGACCGCGAGGATACCATCGCCGAACTGCGAGAGATTCAGGATCTCCATCGCGGGCATGTCTCGGTCATTCTCGGCGAAGGCTTCATCAGCGATCTGATGTCCGGCTCGCTCAGGCGCTATTGGGAACGTTACCCGCGCCTCACGATGTCGCTCGAATTCGGCGGGTCGATCGACATCGTCCATGCGGTCGCGAACGATCTCTGCCACATCGGTCTTGCCTACAATATCAAACCCGATCCGCGCGTCAGAATCTGGCGGGCGATGCGGCATCCGGTCGAGGTGATCGTCCGGCCCGATCATCCGCTGGTCCGACTGCGCGGCAAGATCACGCTGGCCGATGTTTCGGCTTATCCAGTCGCCCTGCTCTACGCGAATTCCGGCGTCCGCCAGCGCGTCACAATCGCCGAAGCCGCCGAGAACATCGAACTAACTCCGCGCCTCACTGCAACCTCGATCAGCATCCTCCGGCACTTCGTCATGGCGAATATGGGTGTGACCCTCCTGCCCGCCTTTTCGGTGGCGCCCGACATTGTAGACGGCAGCCTCGTCGCGCTGCCCGTCGAGAACGCGCTGCTGCAATCGACCGAAGCTCAGATCGTCACCCGCATCGGCCGCCGCCTGCCTGAGGCCGCGAGCCAACTCCTCCGCTTCCTTACAGCCCAGATGGCGGCGTTCTCGGCGCGCCCGGAGGGACCGGCTCTCCCGCCGCTGTGACCTATGCCTTCACCACCGGCGGCGTGCCGTGGGTGTGGAATGTCTCG
>DAORNC010000037.1:4314-12258 GCA_035440785.1 Rhabdaerophilum sp.
CGGCTCCCAGTCCGGTGCGAGAATGAGGCGGGCGCCTGCATTGGCGAGCTCGACGCGGTTGCCTGCTGGCTCCCAAACGTACAGGAAGAATGTGCCCTGGATCGCGTGCTTGTGCGGGCCGGTCTCGATATGCACGCCGTTCTCCAGGAAAATGTCGGCCGCGCGCAGGATGTCCTCGCGCTGGTCGGCCGCGTAGGTGACGTGATGCAGCCGCCCGACGCCGCCCCCGTGTTCCTCGGTGCAGGCGAGATCATAGGTCTTGTTGTTGATCGTAAACCAGCAGCCGCCGAGTCGGCCGTTGTCAAGCCGGATCATTTCGGTGACGCGAGAACCAAGGCAGGTCTCCATGAAACGTCGGAATTCGGCCACATCGCTCGACAGGAGGTTGAGATGATCGAGCCTACGAGGGCAAGCACCGGTGGCATGGAAGCGGCTCGCCAAGTTCTTTAATGCGGGGCGGTCCTTGTCGGTCGGCTTGTACTTCACCGTATCCCAGTAGATTTCGAACACATGCCCGAACGGGTCCTCGAAGCGGAAGGCAAGCCCGTGGCCGAGATCACCCTCGTTCCAGCCAAGAACCTTGTATCCTGACGCTTCGATCGCCTTCACCCGACGCTCGAGGGCTGCCTGCGAGGTGGCGCGATAGGCGATGTGACCAACGCCGGTGGAGTGGTGCCGCGTGAGCTTGAGGCTGTGGAATTCGTAATCGTCCCAGGCCCGCAGATAGGCGGAATTCTCGTCCCGCCCCGACAAGGTGAGCCCATAGACCCGCGTGAAGAAATCGAGGCTCTCCTCGAATCGATCCGTATACATCTCGACATGAGCGAGATGGGCGAGATCGAAAATCGGTTCTACTTTGGACATGGCCCCTCCTTATGGGGCGCTTCGCCACGCACCCGCTTGGTTTTCACGCAGTTACAGCGCAAGTTAGCTGATGACACAAATTGGAATTTTGTGTTGAATAGTGAAATTGATGCATCAATCTCCGGCGCACCATGCGGATCGACTTTCTCGGGATCGAAGCCTTCCTCTCCATCGCAGAACGTGGCAGCTTTCACGGTGCGGCGGAACGCCTCAACCTGTCTCAGGCTGCGCTCAGCCATCGCATGCGGCGGCTGGAAGACGATCTCGGAGTCAAGCTGTTCACGCGCACGACCCGCCATGTGGCGCTGACCGCCGCCGGGCTGGAGCTGCTGCCCAAAGTCCGCGACATGATGGAATCGCTGTCCGGCTCATACGAGACGCTGCGCCAGCAGGGACGCGCCAAGCAGCAGCGGCTGGTGATCGGCTGCCTGCCCACCATCGCGACCTATCACCTGCCGCCGATCCTCAAGGCATTCTCGGAGCAGTATCCCGATATCTCGGTCCATATCCGCGACCAGTCCGCCACCCAGATCGGTGAGCTCGTCCAACGAGGCGAAGCGGAGTTCGGCATCACCATCGTCTCGGCGAACCGCTGGGATCTCGACAGCCGCCAGCTCCTGCGCGAACCCTACGTGCTGCTGTGCCCAAAGGATCACCCGCTCGCCTCCAAGGCGCAGGTCGAGTGGGCGGATCTTGCCGGCATTCCGCTTGTCCGCATCTCAGCCCAGACCGCGAACCGCCTCATCATCGACGATGCACTCGGCTCGCGCCGCGAATTCATGAACTGGCGCTACGAGGTGCAGCATGTCGCGACGGCAACGAGTATCGTTGAATCCGGGATTGCATTGACCGTGGTACCGCGGCTCGCCATAGCTGCAACCGGCGTCCCGAACCTCGTCGCGGTCAAGGTTGGCAACCCCAGCGTTGCGCGCACGGTCGGCGTAGTCACCAAGCGGGGTATCCCGCTGTCGGGGCCCGGCGAGGTGCTGCTGCGCCTTGTGACCAACGGCCTCAAGGCGGAGGATATGCCGCCGGGCGATTGATGCACGGGACGAAATAAAACCTGAGAAATTCGCATTTGCTTTCCGCGTTCCGCGCGGCATCGTTCCAACCAAAGGGAGGAGCGCGCCGTGAGCAATACGAGGATCGCCTTCATCGGATACGGCGAGGTGGGGCAACTCTTTGCCCGGCAACTCACCGCGGGCGCGAAGGCCAGCATTTCCGCCTATGACATCAAGCTCGATGCGCCGGAAACTGCCCACCCCCTCCGTGAACAGGCCTCGCGTGATGGCGTGCGCCTCGGTCGATCGGCGGCCGACGCGGCGGAGGGAGCCGAATTCGTCTTTTCCGCCGTCACGGCATCTGCGGCAGAAGAGGTTGCGCGGGAAGCGGCAGGCTATCTCCGGCCGGGACAGATCCTGTTCGACATCAACTCCGCATCGCCCAACACCAAGGCACACTGCGCTGCGAGCCTTGCCGAACGTCGCCTCGATTATGTCGAGGGCGCAGTCATGGCGCCGGTCGCGGACCCCGGAATCAAGGTCTCGATCCTCACGGGCGGCACCCGGGCAGCTCCTCTCTCAGAGCGCCTCAATGCGCTCGGCATGAATCTCCACCCGGTCGCCGAGACCATCGGTCGCGCTTCGGCGACGAAACTGTGCCGCTCGATCATGATCAAGGGGATTGAGGCGCTCATCATCGATTCCACGCGGGCAAGCCGGCACTGGGGTGTCAGCGATGACGTCTTCGCCTCGCTTGCGCAGACCTTCCCGTCGATCGACTGGCCACGCCTTGCCGAGACGATGGACGCCCGCGTCGCCCGCCACGGCATCCGTCGTGCGGCGGAAATGCGCGAAGCGGCGTCGATGCTCACGGAAATGGGCATGAGCCCTGGCCTCAGCGAGGCGATTGCCGATGCGCATGAGCGCCGGGTGCGCGAAAATTCGTGAGCTTGATTTATCAATTGTTCTAAAATCATCATTGGATTTATCAAATGCTCTGAGTCATCACTTTCCCAACGGGCAAAGACCCGGCTTTTGAGGAGGCATGTTCATGCAGCAAGGCGTGCGGTGCATGTTGATGCGGGGTGGCACCTCGAAAGGGGCCTATTTCCTCGCGTCCGATCTCCCGACCGACTTGGCCTCGCGCGATGCGCTGATCATGAGCATCATGGGTTCGGGCGACGCGCGGCAGGTCGACGGCCTTGGCGGCGCACATCCGTTGACAAGCAAGGTGGCCATCGTCTCGCGATCCACCCTCCCCGATTGCGATATCGACTTCCTGTTTGTGCAGGTGGGAGTAGACAAGGCATTCGTCGATACGACACCCAATTGCGGCAACATCCTTGCCGGGGTTGCGCCGTTTGCGATCGAGCGCGGGCTCGTCCCCGCCCGCCATCCCGCGACGCGGGTCAAGGTCCGGACCCTCAACACCGATACGATCGCCGAGTTGCTGGTCGAGACGCCGGGCGGCATCGTCAACTATCTTGGCGACGCGCGAATTGACGGCGCGCCGGGCACAGCCGCGCCGATTGCCATCGATTTTCTCGATGCCGAAGGCTCTGTCTGCGGCAAGCTGCTGCCGACCGGCAATACGGTCGATGTCATCGACGGTGTGCCCTGCACGCTGATCGACAACGGCATGCCTGTCATCGTGATGCGCGCCGCCGACCTTGGTCGCACAGGCCACGAGCCGCGCGACCAGCTCAACACGGATACCGATCTCAAGACGCGGATCGAGGCGATCCGCCTCGAGGCCGGGCCGCTGATGAACCTCGGCAATGTCTCGGCCAAGGTGGTACCGAAGATCGCTCTCGTCGCCGAGCCGCGAGCGGGCGGCCATATCGCCACGCGCAGTTTCATCCCGCACGAGTGCCATGCCTCCATCGGCGTCTTCGCGGCCGTCACGGTCGCGACCGCGGCGGTATTACCGGGTTCGCCGGCCGCTTCCGTCGCGCGCCTGCCCGAAGGTCGCGTCAAGACGCTGTCCGTCGAGCATCCCACGGGCGAGTTCTCCGTCCGGCTTGAGATCGACGGCACCCCCGAAGCGCCGGTCGTGACGCGTTCGGGCCTGCTGCGCACGGCACGCAAGCTGTTTGACGGCACCGCCTTCGCGCGGCAACCCGCCAGGGCCGGCGAGGCCTCCGCCCTCCCCGATGCCGCTGAATAATGCCCGAAAGGTTCCGGATACCTCCATGAGTTCGCAGAAAACCGCTCTCGTCGTCACCGCGCATCCCGGCGATTTCGTCTGGCGGGCGGGCGGTGCCATCGCGCTTCACGTGGCGAAGGGCTACCGCGTCAAGATCGCCTGTCTCTCCTACGGCGAGCGCGGCGAAAGCCAGTTCGCGTGGAAGAAGGCAGGCGTGAAGCTTGAGGAGGTGAAAGCGCAGCGAAAAGACGAGGCCGAGCGCGCCGCCGCCATTCTCGGGGCCGAGATCGAATTCTTTGAGGCAAGCGACTACCCGCTGCGCGGCACGGAGGCGATGATCGAGCGTCTCGTGGATATCAACCACGAACTCAAGCCGAGCTTCATCCTGACCCATTCGCTGCACGACCCCTACAACATCGACCATCCGGAGGCGACACGCCTCGCGCAGGAGGCGCGTATCATCGCGCAGGCCGCCGGCCACAAGCCGGATCCGAACCGCGCCTATTCCGCCCCGCCGGTCTTCCTGTTCGAGCCGCACCAGCCCGAACAATGCGATTTCAAGCCGAACGTCATCCTCAACATCGACGATGTGTGGGAGAAGAAGCGTGCGGCCTTCGAGATTCTCGCCGCCCAGAAACATCTCTGGGAGTATTATACGCGCGTCGCGCTCAACCGTGGCATGCAGGGCGGGCGCAATTCCGGGCGTTCGATGACCTATGGCGAAGCCTACCAGCGTCTCTTCCCGATGGTCGTGGAGGAACTGGCATGACGCCGATGGTGATTACGCGCGTCGAGCGGGCGGAAGCCGGTGTCATTGACCGGCTGGCAAAGCTCGGCGTTTCGACGACACACGAGGCGATGGGCCGATCCGGCCTGCTCCAGCCCTATATGCGGCCGATCTATTCCGGTGAGGCCATCGCCGGCAGCGCGATTACCGTGCTCGCCCAGCCGGGCGATAACTGGATGATCCATGTCGCGATCGAGCAGTGCCGGCCCGGCGACATTCTGGTTGTCGCGGTCACCGCCCCCTCCACCGATGGCTTCTTCGGCGATCTGCTCGCTACCTCGCTTCAGGCGCGCGGTGTGCGCGGCCTCATCATCGATGCGGGCGTACGCGATGTCCGCACGCTGACGGAGATGAACTTTCCGGTCTGGTCGAAGGCGATCTCCGCCAAGGGGACCGTGAAGGCGACACTCGGCTCGGTCAACGTACCGGTCATCTGCGCCGGCGCTCTGGTGAGCCCCGGCGATGTGATCGTCGCGGATGACGACGGTGTCTGCATCGTTCCACGCAAATTGGCGGAAACTGTCGCCGGGGCTGGCGAGAAACGCGAGGCGAACGAGGTGGAGAAGCGCGCCAAACTCGCCTCGGGTGTGCTGGGGCTAGATCTCTATGCGATGCGCGAGGGCCTGAAGAAGGCCGGGCTCGTCTGGCGCGAAAGCATCGACGGGCCGGATATGCCCTGGCCGCCGGAGACGCGCTGATGCGGCCCCGGATCGTCTTTCTTCCCGGCCTCCTCTGCGACGCGACTGTCTTCTCCCATCAGATCGCGAGCCTCGGCGCCAATGCCGACATCGCGGTTGCGGATTTTTCGCAAGCTTCATCCATTGAGGAAATGGCACGGATCGCGCTCGCTTGCTTCGCGGGGCCGGTAACGCTCGTCGGCTTCTCGATGGGCGGGCGCGCGGCGCTCAAAGCCATCGAGATCGCGCCGGAGCGCGTCGCACGGCTCTGCTTGATGGATACGGGCGCCGCACCGGCACGCGAGAACGAGGCCGAGACGCGACAGGTGATGATCGACTACGCCAACCGAAACGGCATGACAGCCCTTGCCGGATACTGGCTGCCGCCGATGCTGCACAAGGCCCGCGAAAAAGATGCTGCGCTCCTCGCCCCCCTCACCGCGATGGTCGAGCGCGCGACACCGGCCCTGCACGAACGGCAGATTCGCGCCCTGCTCAACCGCCCGGACGCCCGGACCGTCCTGTCGCAGATTGCCTGCCCGACGCTGGTGATGGCCGGCCGTCAGGATCGCTGGAGCCCGCTTGCGCAGCACGAGGAACTGGCGGCCACCATTCCCGGCGCGACGCTCGCTGTCATCGAGAATGCAGGGCATTTCGCCTGTTTCGAGCGACCGGAAGCTGTCACCGCCGTGCTGAGGAGCTGGCTGGGCTTCGATCGGAAGGAGGCGGCATGAGCACGGAGAAGTGCGAAGATCGCATTCCCGAAATTCCGCTTTTCGACCGCGCCCGGCAACGGCGCGGCTACAAGCTCAACAAGATGGCGATGGGCCTCTCCCAGGCCGGGAATCGCGACGCCATCCGCGCGGACGAGGACGCCTACCTCGACCGTTTTGGTCTCAGCAATGAGGAGAAAACCGCAGTGAAAGCGCGCGATTGGAAGGAGATGGTGCGTCTCGGCGGCAATGTCTTCTACCTTCTCAAGCTCGCCTCGATCACTCCGGCGACGATGACAGAGATCGGCGCGCATCAGGCCGACATGGATCACGAGACCTTCCTGCGGGAGCGGCTCGGCAAGCAGCGGAAGGGAGCCTGACATGGCGACGCTCATCGGCGGGCTCGGCTCCTCGCATGTGCCCTCCATCGGTCTGGCGATGGACAAGGGCCTTACCGGCACGGACGACTGGAAGCCATTCTTCGACGGCATCGGTCCCGGCCGCGACTGGATCGCGGCGAACCGGCCCGATGTCGCGATCGTGGTGTTCAACGATCACGGCAACTCGTTCTTTCTCGACAGGATACCGACCTTCGCGGTCGGAACCGCCGATCGCTACGACCCGATCGACGAGGGTTGGGGCCCGCGCGCAATTCCCTCGTTCGAAGGCCATGCCGAACTCGGCTGGCACATCGTCGACACGATGGTGGAGCGCGCCTTCGATCCGATGATCGTACAGGAGATCGAGGTCGATCACGGACTTCAGGTGCCGATGGAACTGTTCTTCGGTCGGCCGGAAAAGCAGTGGCCGGTCAAGGTGATCCCGATCTTCGTCAACGTGATCCAGTATCCCGTGCCTCTCCCCAGCCGCTGCCATGCGCTCGGCAAGGTGCTGCGCGAGGCGGTCGAAAGCTACCCCGGCGACGAGCGCGTCGTGATCATCGGCACGGGTGGGCTGTCGCACCAGTTGCAGGGCTCGCGCGCGGGCTTCGTCAACCCGGAGGCCGACCGCCAGTTCCTCAACGACATCGCAACCGACCCGGACAAGCTCGCGGCGATGTCGCGTGAGGATTACGTGCGCCTGTTCGGCAGCGAGGGCGCGGAACTGATGATGTGGCTCGTCATGCGCGGCGCGATGGATCGCAAGGTCGAGGTCCGGCACGAACATTATTACGTCCCCGCCTCGATGACCGGTGCCGGCATGATCGTGCTCGAAAACCGGGGGGCCTGAGCATGTACTGGCTGATGGTCTGTCCGCATCACCCCGGCAAGGATGCCGACCGGACCGCCAACCGCGAGGCCCACAGGGCCCATGTCGCGAGCGGCGGCGGACGGGTGCGCGTCCTGATCGGCTCGGCGCTCACGGGGGATGACGGCGCGAGCCCGCTCGGTAATTTCGGCGTCATCGAGGCGGACAGCCGCGACGATGTCGTCGCTTTCGCGAGGGGCGACCCCTATTTCCGTGCCGGAATTGTCGCGGGTGTCGAGGTGACGGCGCTGGCCAACACGTTTCAGGCGCACCGTATTGACCCGGTGACGCCACCGCGCATGGCGAAAGACACTTGAACGGCAGCTGTATTCCACCTGATCCTCAACGCATAGAAACGACCAACAGGGAGAAACACATGACGAGACGGGCATTCATCAAGACCGGCACTGTGGCGGGCTTCGTGCTTTCGCTGCTCGGCGGCGCCGCTCTGGCACAGGACACGATCAAGATCGGCGTCATCACCGACAAGACCGGCACCGCCAAGTTC
>DAORNC010000037.1:12305-14140 GCA_035440785.1 Rhabdaerophilum sp.
CATGGCACAGAAGGGCGCGACGGTTGCCGGCAAGAAGGTGGAGATCATCCTCAAGGACGATACCGGCGTCGCGGACGTGACGCGCCGCCTCGCGCAGGAACTGATCGTCAACGATAAGGTGACGGCGATCGCCGGTTTCGGCCTGACCCCGCTTGCGCTTGCCACCGCGCCGCTCGCGACGCAGGCCAAGACGCCGATGGTCGTGATGGCGGCTGCAACCGGCATCATCACCGAACGCTCGCCCTTTATCGTCCGCACCTCGCAGGTCGTGCCGCAGATCGCCGGGCCGTTCGGCGAATGGGTCGCGAAGCAGGGCATGAAGAAGGTCGTGACCATCGTGTCCGACTACGGACCGGGCCATGACGTCGAAAAGTGGTTCACCGACCGCTTCAAGGCCAATGGCGGCGAGGTGGTGAATCTCCGCGTGCCGCTCCAGAACCCGGATTTCTCTCCGTTCCTGCAGGCGGCGGCGGACTTCAAGCCGGATGCGCTGCTCGTCTTCGTTCCCTCGGGCGTCGGCACGCAGTTCATGAAGCAGTTCGTCGAGCGCGGGCTCGACAAATCGGGCATCAAGCTGATCGGCACCGGCGACGTGACCGACGACGACATCCTCAACACCATCGGCGATGTCGCTCTCGGGCTGGTGACCGCGCACCACTACTCCGCCTCGCACGACAGCCCCGAGAACAAGGCCTTCGTCGACGCTTTCAAGAAGGCGAACGGCGGCCTGCGCCCGAACTTCATGGGTGTCGCCGGCTATGACGGCATGCACGCGCTCTACGAGGGCCTCAAGAAGACCAACGGCGCCGGCGGCGAAGCGCTGGTCACCGCGATGAAGGGCCTCGCCTGGACCAGCCCGCGCGGCCCGATGTCGATCGACCCGGAAACCCGCGACATCATCCAGAATGTTTATATCCGCAAGGTCGAGCGGGTGAACGGCGAACTCTACAACATGGAGTTCGCCACCATCCCGAACGTCAAGGATCCGTCGAAGGCGAAGTAAGCCGTCCAGCACGACATCCGGCAGGTGGGCCCGCCTCACCTGCCGTCTTTTCATCTGCATAGCGGAGTGCATCGCCCATGCTCACCATCCTGTTCGACGGCATCGCCTACGGCATGGTGCTTTTCGTGCTGGCCTGCGGCCTCTCCATCACGCTCGGGCTGATGAACTTCGTCAATCTCGCGCATGGCGTCTTCGCGATGGTCGGCGGTTATGCCAGCGCCATCCTGATGAACCGCGCCGGCGTGCCGTTTCTGGCGACCCTCCCCTTCGCTTTCCTGGTGCCGGCCGCCTTCGGACTCGTTCTCGAACGGACGCTGTATCAACGCCTCTACAGCCGACCGCACCTCGACCAGGTGCTGTTCACGATCGGCCTGATCTTCATGTCGATTTCCGCGGTGGACTACATCATGGGGTCGCAACCCCAGCTTATCACCCTGCCGGAATGGCTGCGCGGACGCGTCGACGTTCTCGGGGTCCAGATCGGGCTTTACCGCAGCTTCATCATCGCTGTGTGCGGCGTCCTCGTCGTCGCCTTGCAGATGATCCTGACGAAAACGCGGTTCGGCGCGCAGCTCCGCGCTGCGGTGGACGACCAGCGGGTCGCGCGCGGGGTCGGCATCAACACCTCGCTCGTGTTCGCAGCGACCTTTGCCTTCGGGTCCGGCCTCGCCGGGCTCGGCGGCGCGCTCGGTGCCGAGATTCTCGGCCTCGACCCGACCTTTCCCTTCAAGTTCCTCATTTATTTCATGATCGTGGTGACGGTCGGCGGCACGTCGAGCCTCACGGGGCCGTTCTTCGCCTCGCTCCTGCTCGGCGTCGCGGATGTGGCGGG
>DAORNC010000037.1:14164-19522 GCA_035440785.1 Rhabdaerophilum sp.
GCCTTCGTCATCTACACGGTCATGATCGTCGTGCTCGTCTTCCGCCCGCACGGGCTCTTCGTGCGCGCGCGCTGACAGCGGGAGAGAGCAAATGAACCCCGAACACCGCCGCATCGCCGCGAAATACCTCGCCGACAAATGGCGATGGAAGCCACTGGAGTATGTCTTCTGGCTCGCCGCGCTGGCGGCCGTCTGGCTTCTGCCGTCGCATCACCTGATCCTCAACGAGATCATGATCACCGGCCTCTTCGCGATGTCGCTCGATCTGATCCTGGGCTACGCGGGCATCGCCTCGCTCGGCCATGCCGCGTTCTTCGGGCTCGGTGCCTATGTCGCCGGCATCTTCGCGATCCGCGTGACGGGCGATCCGCTACTGGGGCTCGCGATCGCGAGTTTCGCCTCGGCAGGTCTTGGCTTCGTCACGAGCTTCCTCGTGCTCCGAGGGGTCGATCTCGCGCGGCTGATGGTCACGCTCGGCGTCGCGCTCGTGCTCGGCGAAATCGCCAACCAGATGACCTGGCTCACTGGTGGCGCCGACGGCCTTCAGGGCGTGGTCATCTCGCCGCTGTTCGGCAAGTTCGAGTTCGATATCTTCGGGCGGACGGCCTATGTCTACAGCCTGGTTGTCTCGTTCCTGCTGTTCCTGGTCGCACGGCGGCTCGTGATCTCGCCCTTCGGCCTTTCGCTCAGGACGATCCGCGACAACCCGCTGCGTGCGAGTGCGATCGGCACGCCGGTCGATCGGCGCCTGATCGCGATCTACACGGTCGCGGCGGCCTATGCCGGCGCCGCAGGGGCGCTGCTCGCGCAAACGACGCAGTTCGTCTCGCTCGACGTGATCGCCCTCCATCGCTCGGCTGACGTGCTGCTGATGCTGGTGATCGGCGGCACCGGCTATCTCTACGGCGGGTTCGTCGGCGCGCTGATCTTCAAGGGCCTGCAGGACGTGATTTCGAGCCTGACCCCGCAGTATTGGACGTTCTGGGTCGGACTGATCCTAGTCATCCTGGTGCTGATCGGCCGAGACCGGATGAACCTCGCGGTCGCGACCGCCCTGGCGCGCCTCCGGGGCAAGCCCGATCCGCGTCCGCGCACCATCGTGGGAGATCGCTGAGATGACGCCCGCGCTCGAAACCACCGGCCTCGTCAAGCGCTTCGGTGGCCTTGTCGCCACCGACAACGTCTCGTTCCGCCTTGAGCAGGGTGCGCGCCATGCGCTCATCGGCCCGAACGGCGCAGGCAAGACGACCTTCGTCAACCTGCTGACCGGCGTGCTCGCTCCCAGCGATGGCCGCATCCTCCTCCAGGGCGAGGATGTCACCCAGCTTCGCCCGGATCTGCGCGTGAAGCGCGGCCTCGTGCGCACATTCCAGATCAACCAGCTTTTCGCAGGCATGACACCGCTTGAAACCATCGGCGTGGCCGTGTCCGAGCGCATGGGGCATGGCGGCGACTGGTGGCGCCCGGCCGGCGGCAGCCCGGAGGTGATCGACGAGATCGTCGACATCGCGACCCGCTTCCACCTCGTCGATGTGCTTGAAGAGCGCACGTCGAGCCTCGCCTATGGCAAGCAGCGACTCCTTGAAATCGCCGTCGCCTTCGCCTGCAAGCCGCGTGTACTGCTGCTCGACGAACCGGCCGCCGGGGTGCCGGAGGCTGAACGGCACGAGCTGCTCTCGACTGTCGCCGCCTTACCTCGCGACGTCTCGGTTCTCCTCATCGAGCATGACATGGATCTCGTCTTCTCCTTCGCCGAGCGCATCTCGGTTCTGGTTAACGGCGCGCTCTTCACAGAGGGCACGGTCGCGGAGATCTCGAACGATCCGCGCGTGCGCGCCGTCTATCTCGGGGAGAGTGTCGATGGCTGACGCGCTTCTCGAACTCGACCGCATTTCCGCCGGCTACGGCGCGGCGGAGGTCATCAGCGGCATCTCCCTGGCTTTGGAGGCCGGGCGCTCGCTGGCCGTGCTCGGCCGCAACGGCACCGGCAAGACGACACTCGTCAACACGGTCATCGGCGTCACACGCCATCTCGGCGGAACAGTCCATTTCGATGGGCGCGACATCACACGTCTTCGCCCCGACCAGCGCGCGCGCGGCGGGATCGGCTGGGTGCCGCAGGAGCGCAACATCTTCAAATCGCTCACCGTCGAGGAAAACCTGACTGCCGTCGCCCAGCCGGGTCAATGGGACGTCGCGGCGGTCTACCGCATGTTCCCACGCCTAGAGGAGCGGCGTGGCAACCTAGGCAACCAGCTTTCCGGCGGCGAGCAGCAAATGCTGGCCATCGCCCGCGCGTTGGTGCTCAACCCGAAGCTTATCCTGCTCGACGAGCCGACAGAGGGCCTCGCCCCGATCATCATCGAGGAACTGCTCGCCGCGCTGAAGCGCATCACGCGCGAGGAAGGGCTCTCCGCCATCATCGTCGAACAGCACGCGCAGAAAATTCTCGACGTGACGGATCAGGCGATCATTCTGGATCGCGGAACAATCGTGCATCAGGCCGCGAGCGCAGCGCTGATCGCCGATCCGGCCCCGCTCGAACTGCATCTCGGCATCACAGACCGCAAGGCCGGCAAGGCCCGCGCCCAGCATTGACCCCGGAGGAAACCATGACTGCCAAGCCCCCCTTCCGTGCCGATATGGTCGGCTCTCTGCTCCGCACCGGAGCGCTCAAGGATGCGCGCGAGAAGCACGCTGCCGGGACCATGAGCGCTGCCGGACTGAAGGAAATCGAGGATCGGGAGATCGTCACCCTCATCAGGAAGCAGGAGGCGATCGGCCTCAAGGGCATCACCGACGGCGAGTTCCGCCGCGCCTACTGGCACCTCGACTTCCTCAGCCAGCTTGATGGCGTCGATCTCGTTGGCGGCGATTCCGGCATGAATTTCAAAGGCGGCGTCGGCGTGCCTTACGTGTTGCGCATCACCGACAAGGTCGGTTACTCGACCGAGCACCCGATGGTGGAGCATTTCCGCTTCCTGAAGGCGAACACGACCCGCACGCCGAAGATGACCATTCCCGGCCCCTCGATGCTGCATTACCGCGGCGGGCGGAAGATGATGAACATGGGCCTCTATCCCGATATGGCCGATTTCTATTCGGATGTCGGCGCGGCCTATGCCAGGGCCGTCGGCGATTTCTACAAGGCGGGCTGCCGCTATCTCCAGCTCGATGATATCTCCTTCGCCTATCTCTGCGATCCGGAACAGCGCAAAATGCTCGCCGAGCGTGGCGACGATCCGGCCAAGCAGCCGGACATCTACGCTGGCATGGTGCGCAAGGCGCTCGAGAACAAACCGGCCGATCTGACCATCACCATGCACCTGTGCCGGGGCAACTTCCGTTCCACCTTCATCGCCTCGGGGGGCTACGAACCGGTGGCGGAGGTGCTGTTCAACGCGATGCCGGTCGACGGCTATTTCATGGAATGGGACAGCGACCGCGCCGGCGGGTTCGAACCGCTTCGTTTTCTGCCAAAGGGCAAGAGGGTCGTGCTTGGCCTTGTGACCTCAAAAACCGGCGTTCTCGAGAACAAGGACGACATCCGCCGCCGGATCGACGAGGCGACGAAATACGTCTCGCTCGATCAGCTCTGTCTATCCCCGCAATGCGGTTTCGCCTCCACGCAGGAGGGCAATACACTCGCCGAGGGGGAGCAATGGAAGAAGCTTGAAATGATCGTCGAGCTTGCATCGGAAGTCTGGAAAGACGCCTGAGCGAACCGTTGCCGGGCGCGATTTCAGATCGCGTCCGGCCGATAATCCGTATCGAGCGTGAGCGTGCCGACCGCGCGCGAGACGCAGGCGCAAAGCCGGTCGTTGTGCGCCTTCTCAGTCTCCGAGAAAAACACGTCGCGGTGATCGACTGAGCCATCATGGTCGAGGATAATCATCGCGCAGAGCCCGCATTCGCCCTTCCGGCAATCGCTGATAATCTCGACGCCAGCCCCCCGCAGGGCATCAAGCAGCGAACGGTTGCGCGGCACCGTGATCTCAAGGTTGTGCCGGGGAATGCGGACGGTAAAATCGTCACTCGGCAAGCTGCCCGAGTTTCCGAAGGTCTCCCACCGAAAGTCGACGAGGTCTCGCCCGCCCGTCAGCCAAGCCGAACGGCCGGCCTCCAGCATCGACATGGGGCCGCAGAACGCGCATTGCGCGCCCGGTGCGAGGCTCGCAAAAAGTGCCGCAAGATCGAGCCGCTGGCCTTCCCCGGAGACATGCACCTTGAGCCGATCGCCAAGGATCGCCCGCAGATCGTCGAGATAGGCGAGATCGGCCGCGTTGCGCACCGTGTAGGCCATCGCCACCTCAGCGCCGCGCCGGACGAGCGCCCCCGCCATGCCGACAAGCGGCGTCACCCCGATGCCGCCGGCGACAAGCAGGTGGCGCGGCTGCGCGAAATCGATCTCGAAGGCCGATTTCGGCGCGGTGGCGCGCAGCCGCGCCCCCTCCCCCAGCCCATGCAGATAGGTCGAGCCGCCGCGGCTGTCAGCCTGACGCTTCACCGCGATCCGCAACGTGCCGCCGCTCGGTTCACCGACCAGCGAGTAGGACCGGACTTCCGGCAGACCGTCGATCATCACCTCAAGATCGATATGCGCACCGGGTTGCCAGCCGTGTGGCGTTTCGTCCGGGACCAACGTGAACTCGCGGATATCGGGCGTCAGATCACGGATCGCAACGATGCGCGCCTGGCCCCAGATCGTTTCGTAACGCACTCAGTCCTCCCCTTGCCGGTGAAGCTGGATGAGCTTGCCGCCCGGCACCTGTTCCAGCGCCTCGCGCGATCGCACGGCCTGCCCGAGGTTGCGGCGGGCAACGCGTGAATGCTCGCGCATCAGGGCTTCGGCCCGGGCGCCCTCGCGCTCAATGATCGCCTCGACCACCGCGCGGTGTTGATACTGCGCGATGACGAGCACGTTGCGCGCGTCCTCGCACCGCGACTGCGCCATGACGAAGGCGCTCGGCGAGGCGAAGGGCAGCGCCATCACCCGTTCGATCTGCCGTTCGACGACGCGGCTCTCCGCCAGCCGGATGATCTCGCGGTGAAGCCGGGCGTTAAGATCGATGTAGCGCTCCATGTCATCGACATCGAGCACCGGCGCGGTCACCACCTCGTCGAGTTGGGCGAGCAGATCGGCGAGCAACCGGCAGGCAAATGTCGAGATTCCGCGCTCGGCGGCGAGGCGCGCGGCGAGACCTTCAAGCGTGCCGCGTAATTCGATGGCATCGTTTACGTCTCGCTCCGAGAACGCGCGCGCGGAAAAGCCACCGGTGCCGATCGGCTGAACAAGGCCTTCCTCCGCCAGCATCGTCAGTGCGGTGCGGACAGGGGTTCGCGACATGCCAAGCCGCT
>DAORNC010000037.1:19581-19921 GCA_035440785.1 Rhabdaerophilum sp.
ACAGCATTTCGCGCAGGGCGAGAACCGCTCGCGTTGTCTGAGATCCGCTACGCGGGGATTCTGCCGGTCTCATGTGCCTACTCCGCGGCCTGCTGCGCCGGAACAGTGCGTCCTTCTGCCGCCAGCATCCTGTCGATCAGCTTGCGGGCCCACATCGAGCCGGAATCAATGTTGAGATTGTAGAAGATCCGCCCCGGATTTTCCTCGATGGCGCGCTGCTGCGCCTCGAGGATTTCCTCGTCCTCGCGGAAAATGGTGCTGACGCCCTCGCATATCTCTGTCGTCAGTGCCTGATCGCGCAGGCGGTAATTGCGCGCGAAGGCCCAGAAATAGTGGCAGG
>DAORNC010000037.1:19931-24550 GCA_035440785.1 Rhabdaerophilum sp.
TGCCGTCGGTTTCCGGCGTCAGCGTGTTCATCACCATGCCGTTGACGCCTTGCGAGCGGTTGCCCTCGGGGGCACCCGTGCCGGCCGGCGCGACGCCGACATCGATGACGATGGTCGCCGGCGCCTCGAAACGGATGATCTGCCAACGGTCGACATTTCCAGGCTTGCCGAGCTGGCTCCGCCAGAATGGCGGCGGCTCGATGTCACGCATCCAGCGCGTCACCGTCGCAGTGCGCTCGCCGTGCGTCGTCGTGAACGGCGCTTCCGCGACCGCCTCGTTGCCGATGGAACCATTGTGGACGAAGGTCTCGTGCGTCAGATCCATCAGGTTGTCGACCACCAGCCGGTATTCGCATTTGGCGTGAATACGGCGACCATCCCCTTCCCACTCCGGATCGCGATTCCAGTGCAGGTCCGGCACCTTGGCGGGATCGGCGAGCGCGGGATCGCCCGGCCAGATCCAGATGAAGCGATGTTTCTCCACCAACGGATAGGACCGCACGCAAGCCGAGGGATTGATCGTCTCCTGAGAGGGCATGAAGGTGCAGCGGCCCTGAGGATTGAAAACGAGCCCATGATAGGGGCAGACAACCTCATCGCCCTTGAGATGCCCGCGCGACAACGGCACGAGCCGATGCCAGCATGCGTCCGCCAATGCTACCGGCTTACCTGCCTCCGTCCGGTAGAGAACGACCTTCTGATTGCACAGCGTGCGTGGCAGCAACGCGCGCTTCACCTCGGTGTCCCAGGCCGCAGCATACCAAGCGTTCAGCGGGAAGCCCTGCATCGTCGTTTCCTTCCACTATGTATACATTACGAATCCATTATCTCGGTTTTTGGTGCCTATGAATGCATTTTTGCGAACAAATCGATAGATATGTATGAATTTTTGTATACATAATGGATTCAGAATAAATGCCATTGAAGCCGTGAGATCCCGGCTTGGATCGACGAAAACCGTCGAGCCACGATGGAATGCACCCGCAGCCTTCCTGCCGTGGCGTGAAATGGGATTTCGGTGGGGCCGCCGTCCGGCGGGCTACTGCCCGGTGCGGATTTCGCGCCAGAGGTCGCGCGCCCGGAAGGCGAGCGTCATGAATGGCAGGAACCACGGCCTTCCGTCATAGAAGGGCACCGCCGTGAACGGAATATCGTCAAACGCCGTTCTGCCATCGGGCTGCCCCAGTATCTTCTGCGCGAGCCGATGACCGAGATAGGGCATCAACGCGACGCCGGACCCGTTGCAGCCGAGCGCATACCAAAGCCCGTCGCGTTGGCCGACGCCCGGCAGGTCGGAGCGCGTCATCGCAACGTTGCCGGTCCAGACATGGCTGACAGCGACATCGGAAAGGCTCGGAAACAACGCGACAAGCTCGCGTCTCAATCTCGCCCCGGCATTGTCCAGATCGATGGGGTGCAGTGCCGCGCGACCACCCAGAACGATGCGTTTGTGATCGGGCGACGGGCGGTAATAAAGGTGTTTCTCGCGTGTCTCGACGATCATACGCATTGAGGGAATGAGCTCGCGCACGCGGTTCTCGCCCAGTTCCTCGGTCGCGATCAGATAGCTCGGAATCGGCACAACGCGCCGGGCAAGCGGAACGAAAGGCCGACCCGAATAGCCGTTTGTCGTCACGACCAGTTCGGTGGCCTTCAGCGTTCCGCGCTGGGTGGCGACGCGGAAGCCATCCGCCTCACGCGACCAGCCCTCGACGGCGCAATAGCCGACGACGATCGCACCTGCCTCGCGCGCGGCCGCCAGCAGGCCCTGCTGGAACAGCGCCGGGTGCAATCCGGCATGGCTGTGGAAGATCAGCCCGCCCTGATAGGCGTCGGTCGAGATTTCGCGCCGCATGTCGCTCTTCAGGACGACATCGACGTCAAGGCCGACATTCCGCCGCAAGAGATCGGCCTCGCGGCCCATCGTATCGTAGTCCGCGGTCGTCCAGGCGCCGCGTAACCGGCCGACAGGTCGCAGGCCCGCGTCCATGCCCGTCTCGGCGATCAGGGTCTTCGCATAATCCAGCGAGGCCATGCCTTCGAGGATCATAGCCTTGGCCGTGGACTCGCCATACCGATCGATCAGGCCGGAATAAGACAGGCGATGGCCATGCCCGATCATTCCGCCTGAGCGGCTCGACGCCCCGAAGCCCGGCGGACCGACCTCGCAAACAAGAACGCTGCGTCCGGCTCGGGCGAGGGTCAGCGCGGCAGACAGCCCTGCGTAACCCGCACCGACGACCAGCACATCGACTTTTTCCGGCAAGACGAGGTCTGATTTCGGCTCGCGTGGCGCGGCCTCCCACCAGTAGGGATCATGGTTCGGAATGGATTGGGACAAGGCGACGACTCCCGTGCCTTCCTTCGTTGCCCCGATTTGTCGCAAGCGATTCCACATCGCGCAAGGAGGTTGCAGAAATTTTTTCTGCATGACCCTTGCGCCGGCGAAGATTTCCGCGCGACGATGACGGAAGGAGGATTTCGCGTGCGGGAGGATGCTTGACGGAGATCCTGATTATCGGCGGCGGCATCATCGGCTGCGCCAGCGCCTACCACCTCGCGCGGCGTGGCCAGCGGGTCCGGCTGATCGAGAGCCGCAACCTTGCGGCGATGGCGTCCGGCTGGACGCTCGGCGGCGTGCGCCAATCGGGCCGCGATCCGGCGGAATTGCCCCTCGCCCGTGCCGCTGTCGCGCGGTGGCAAGAACTTTCCGACGAACTCGATGCCGACACGGGCTACCATCGTGACGGCAACCTCCGTCTCGCGCGGACGCCGGACGAAGTCGAGGCGATCCGCTCGATGGTCACATCGCAACGAGCGTTGGGACTGACGCTCGATTTCCTGCCGGATGCCAATGCTGTGCGGGCCATCGCCCCCGCAATCGGGTCGAACGTTCTTGCCGCCTCTTTCTGCGCGAGCGACGGCTATGCCGACCCCACCGCGGCGACGCTGGCCTTCGCAAGTGCGGCCTGCCGGCATGGCGCACGAATCGAGGAAGGCTTCCGCGCCATCAAACTCGCTGCGCGGGGCGAGCGGATCGCCGGCGCGGAAACCTCCGGGGGGTTCATTTCAGCGGATCGGGTGATCGTCGCCACCGGCACGCATAGCGCCGGGCTGCTGGCACCGCTTGGCGTGGTGCTGCCGTTGACGATCATGCAGGTCCAGGTCGCGCTGAGCACGCCTGCGGAACATGTCTTCCGCCAGGTTTTCGGCGTCGCCAACGCCGATTGCGCTGGCCGACAGCAACCGGACGGGCGCTTCCGCTATACCTCCGGCATAGGCCCTTACCCCGACGACCCGGAGCAATGGACGGCCGCCGCACTTGCGCCGGATCGCGCAGCGATGGAGGCGTTGCGCCAACGCATCGGCGGGTTCCTCCCTGCTCTTGCCGATCCCGCCATAGAACAACGCTGGGGCGGGCTGATCGACATGACGCCGGATGCCTTGCCGGTCATCTCGCCGGTTCCAACGCTGCCGGGCCTCCTAATCGCCGCCGGGTTCTCCGGTCATGGCTTCGGCATCGCGCCGGCGGTCGGCGAGGCCGTTGCGGCGCTCGCGTTGGATGAACCCGGCCCGTTCGACCTTTCGCCTTTCCGCCTCGATCGCTTCATACAAGGCGCCGCCCCGGCGCCGATGACCCTGCACGGCTAGATGATGCTTGATCTTGCAAACAAGGTATTCCTCATCACAGGCGCCAACCGCGGCATCGGCCTTCGATGCGCGGAGGCTCTCTGTACTCGCGGGGCGCGGCTCAGCCTCGGCGTTCGCGATCCCAGAAGCCTCGCCCGATTCCTGGATGAGCGCGATCCGGGCCGCATCCATATCGGGCAGTATATCGCCGAGGATTGGGCCAGCCACACGGCATGGGTCGAGGATGCTGCTGCGACATTCGGGCGCATCGACGGGCTCATCAACAACGCCGGCATCAGCCTCGATGTGACGCTCCGAAATGCCGACGAGGCGAGCCTCGATCGCATCTGGGCGATAAACTGCAAGGCACCACTCAACATGATTCGCCTGGCGCTACCACATCTCGAGGCGAGCGGCACCGGGCGCGTCGTCAATGTCGCCTCGATGTCCGGCAAGCGGGTGCGCAACGACAATGTCGCCTACAACATGTCGAAATTCGCGGTCGTCGCGCTCTCGCACGCGACACGACGGATCGGCTGGGACAAGGGCGTGCGCGTCACCGCGCTATGCCCCTCCTTCGTACGAACCGACATGACACAAGGCGCGACGAAGATTGCCGCCGCCGACATGACCGATCCGGGCGATCTGGCGGAACTGGTCGCAACGATCGTCTCCCTGCCGAACACGGCGAGCATCGCCGAGTTGCTGGTGAATTGCCGGCTGGAGGACATGGTCTAGGCAAAATACAGAATACCGGGTTGCACATCGGTGCGAATTCGGCCCAATATCGACGAAAGCATAATCAAGGGGAGCTCATCATGAAGCGAAAAATTTCTATCGGCCTCGCCATTGCCGCCTGTTTTATCGCAGGCTCGGCCATGGCGCAGAAGAAAACTCTCGTCATCGGCATGGGCTCGGCGGACGCGGGCAAGCTTGATCCGCACCTCGCCTCGACGACGCCGGACAAGGGCCTGCTGAACTACATCTTC
>DAORNC010000038.1:0-15864 GCA_035440785.1 Rhabdaerophilum sp.
CAAGTGGCATATGCCGGTTGACGTCCTTGTAGAGCAGATAGCGAAAACGTCCGGGCCCGCCGGCGTAACAGGCTTGGGGGCAAAAGGCACGAAGCCACATATAGTCCCCTGCTTCGACTTCGACCCAATCCTGATTGAGGCGATATACGGCCTTTCCTTCGAGAACATAGAGCCCGTGTTCCATCACGTGGGTCTCGGCGAAAGGGATCACGCCGCCGGGCTCGAACGTGACGATATTGACATGGAAATCATGGCGCAGATCCGAAGGATCGACGAAGCGGGTTGTCGCCCAAGTGCCGTTCGTCCCCGGCATGGCAACGGGAGCGACCGCCTGATCGGAGGTCACGAAGGGCTCCGGTGCCGAAAAACCCTCGGCTGGCTGGTAACGCTTCCTGATCCAGTGGAAATGTGCAGTGCTTTCACTCTGGTTGGAGAGCGACCACAGACAACCTGCCGGCAGATAGGCATAGCCTCCCGGGTTCAGATCGTGCGCCACGCCGCCGATCGTCAGTCTGGCCGTGCCCTTTACGACAAACAGCACACTCTGGGCCGCCGGATCGTCGTCCGGATGGCCGGACCCGCCGCCCGGCGCGACCTCCATGATGTAGTGCGAGAAGGTCTCGGAAAATCCGGACATGGGGCGTGCGATGACCCACAGCCGTGTCCCGCTCCACGTGGGCAAATAAGACACGACGATATCGCTGAAGGTGCCGCGCGGGATGACGCCGTACCAGGGCGTGAACATGGCGCGATCCGTCAGGAGCTGGGTCTGCGGCGGTAATCCGCCTTGCGGCGCGAAATAGCGATGTTCCGTCATTTTTTCTCTCGGCGGCTGACGACGATCGGTGTCCCGCATGGCAGGACGCGCTCGTCGAGGTTGTTTCCCGGTCCCTTCCTGTCCACGACCATGAAACGGTCGCCGTCATGGAAGGTCACGAGCGGGAAATGCCAGGTCCCCCGTGCATAATTCACGCCCTGCAGCCCCGTCGCCGTGAAAGCGCGGTAGCTTGCGGGCTCGCCCGGGTCTTCGCAGACGATGACCATCCACGCATTGTTCTGCAAGGGCATGAATGCCTGGCTGCCGAGCGGATGCCGCTCCATCATCGTGATCGTGAGTGGCAGCTCGCGAGCCCGTGCGGTGAAGATGCTCACGCACGCCTCCCCGTCCTCTGTGGCAATATCCACCGCAGCGAGGTCGTTGAAGCGCTGGGCATAGCCAGCATTAATGATGAGGGGTGCCCCGGTGGTCTCGACGATGTCGCCATAAGGCGCGAAAGCCTCAGCGGTCAGCGGCTCTATCGGGAGATGGAACATCGAAATCAGCTTCCGCGGTAGGTCGAATAGCTCCAGGGCGTGACGAGGAGCGGCACATGGTAATGCTCTTCCGCATCGCTGACAAAAAAACGTAGCGGTATCACGTCGAAGAACGGACGCCCGGATGGTTCAGTGCTCGTCTTCCGGAAATGCGGCCCAACATGGAACGTCAGCATATAGGTGCCGGTACGAAATTCGTCGCCGACAAGGAGCGGCGCGTCCGTGCGCCCGTCGCGGTTGGTTACCGTCTGGCGGAGGAGGCGCCAGCCGCCATCTTCCGCGAGTTCATGAAGCTCCAGCGCGACGCCTTCGGCAGGCTTGCCGACGGTAACGTCGAGGATATGCGTTGAAAGCCGGCCCATGTTCTCTCCCGTGTGCCGTCCTGTTTCCATTGGCACGCGCCCCGACCGTGGGATGCGCGCGGATCAATTGTCTATCTCAGGCGCCACCACGGAAACAGGAATATCCCCAGGGCGTGCATTTGAACGGCAGATGATAGTGTTGTTCGGCATCATCAATGCCGAAATCGTAGGTGACGATATCGAGGAAAGGAATGTCCGCCAGCATGGCGCCGCTTTTCTTGTAATAGTCGGCGACATGAAATCGGGCGCGGTAGCGGCCGGGTGGCAATCTTCCCTCCAGCGCCGGGGAAGCGAGCAGGCCGATTGCGTTGATGACACCATCCGCGAGGACGGAACTTTCGTCGCCGGAGAGCGGTATCCGTTCGATCCGAACCCGCATGCCTACTGCGACCCGACCGCAGGTGACATCGACAACATGGATGGACATGCCGGGCATCCAAGTACCTCGCAAGGCTAGCGCAGCTGGCGGGTCAGACCCGCAAAGCGTTCCGCGAGGCCCATCAGGATCAGCGTGAGAATGACAATCAGGGCGGAGGCAGCGGCCGTCCTGACGTCGAGGTTTGACTCGATCTGCTGCCAGAGATGGATCGGAAGCACTTCTGTCCTTTCGTCGGCGAGGAACAGGGATACCGGGACATTGTCGAACGAGGACATGAAGGCGAGAAAGGCACCGGCGGCGATCCCCTTTGCCGCGAGCGGTAGGGTGATGCGCCGGAAAGTGCCAATCCAGCTTCCGCCAAGGCTGTAGGAGGCCTCGAGTAGGGCCGAATCCATCTGTTGGAGAGATGCAATGGTCGTCCGCAGGACAAAGGGCACGCAGACAACGACATGGCCAGCAACGAGCGAGGGGATCGTCGGGCGAAGGCCGAGCCGGTTGATGAAAATCAGCGCAGCGAACCCGAAAGCCAGGGCTGGAAGAACCAGTGGCGACATGAAAAGCGTGTCGGCGACCTTGATCCAGGGCGATCGGCTGCGGCTCAAGGCGACAGCCGCCGCGACGCCGAGAATCACGGCAATGAGTGTCGTCCAGACGGCGACGATCAAGCTCGTCCAAGCGGCGCGCTGCATCTGGTCAGCATCGAAAAGCGCCCGATACCATTGCAGCGACAGGCCTTCGGGCGGAAATTTCAGCGATTGCGACGCCGTGAAGGACGTCAGGATGACGATGATGGTCGGGGCGACAAGGAATATTGCGGCGACGGCGGTGAGTATCGCGAAGATGATCGTAACAGATCGTGCCTCCCAATCGGGCTGCTGGGCTTTCGGGATCATTGGACAGACCACCTCTTGCTCAGACGGTTGAGCGCGAAAACCACGAGCAGAACCGCAAACATGAAGATAACGGATATCGCCGCGGCAAAGGGCCAATCGTTGGCGCCGACCGCCTGCGAATAGATGTGCAACGGCATGTAGATGAGGCGCGCGCCACCAATCAGGGTCTGGGTGACGAAGGCCGTCACGCAGGCGGCGTAAGTGAGAATGCAGCCCGCGATGATCCCCGGCATCGCCAGCGGGATGGTCACGCGGGCAAGCGTTCGCCATTCTCCGCCGCCGAGCACCCGTGAGGCATCGGCGAGATTGGGGTCGATACGGGTCAACACGGTCAGGATCGGCAACACCATCAGCGGCAACTGCACCTGGGCGAGCACCAGAACAAGCCCTGCTTCGGTGAACAGAAGCCGCAAGGGCTCATCGAAAAGCCCGAGCCCCATGCCGATCTGGTTGACGATCCCCTGCCGTCCGAGGATGACGATCCACGAAAAGGTCCTGACGACCACGCTTGTCAGCAGCGGCAGGATGACGAGGAACACCATCACGCTCTGCCAGCGCGCGCTCGCGCGGGCCGCCATCCAGGCGATCGGAAACCCGAAAGCGAAGCACACCGCAGTCGCCTTCAAGCCCAGCAGCAACGTATCGATCAGGATCGAGTAATTGTAGCGATCCGTGAAAAACTTGACGTAGTGCGAAGCTGTCCAGCCTGCGCTCGAGGGGTCATTCGCCAACGAGAGCAGGATGAGGATGACAAGCGGCGCAACGAAAGACGCAAGAAAGAGCGCAGCGAGCGGAAGTGCCAGCTGCGCCTCGTTGAAGGGCTCGTTGCGCGCCGCAGCCATCAGAGCCGGATCTCGCGGTTGAAGCGTTCGATGAGCGCCGCACGTTGCGGATTGAGAACCTCCCAATTGAAGCCCCTGATCTTTCCGAGATCCTCGTGCGACTTGGCGATCGATTGCGTGATCGCGCCATCCAGCGGCACCTTGCCGTTGGTCGGGATGACGTCGAAGGGCGGCTTCATCATCTGCGCCTGAACGCCGGCATCGAGGTGGCTGTCGATAGAGGCGGTCGCGAGATCGACGTTCTTCGAGCCCGAGACGATATGCATGCTCGTATGCCAGCCGACCGCGCCTGTGCCGGGGATGGCCAATTCAACCGGAACACCCTTGCCCTTCAGCGTCTGGACGAAATTGAAGTTGTAGGGCGCGATATCGATCTGCTCCTGTTGCCACAGTGTCGCATAGGCGCCGAGGTTGGCGCCGATCACGCCGACGTTGGGCAGGAGCGATTTCAGGGCCCTGAAGGCAGGTTCGAAATCCGTATCCGTCCCGCCCTTGAGCCGATTGATCTCGGCAAGAAAGGCGATGCCGAGTTGGCTGTTGAGCGCGGTGAGTCCCACGCGCCCCTTGTACTGGGGGTCCCACAGATCGTCCCAGCTCTTCGGAGGGTTCTTGACCCTCTTGGGGTTGTAGCCGATGCCGACAACCTGCATCGAGATTACCGGTCCCCATTTGCCTCGGAACTCCGGCCGCAACGCGGCGAAATTCGGGGATTTAGCGGCCGGATATTCGGCGATCAGGCCCTGCTTGGCGGCGTCCAGCACCTGAGGCGAATCGAAAATCGCAACATCGAAGGGCGGTTGCCCGCCTTTGGCCGCCGCCAGCCGCGACACTTGATCGTGGCCGAGAATGATCGATTGCGTGACGCTCGCTTTCGTCCGTGCCTCAAACGCAGGTTTGAGGATGCTGCGGTGCGCCTCGTTCCAGGTTCCCGGGAAGGTGGCGGCGACAAGCGAACCGCTCTGGGCGCGTGCACCATCCGGCATCATTACCGCAGAGCCCGCTGCCAGAGATGACATCAAGAAAGTCCGTCGATCAAACACGTCCGTCATGGATTTTCTCCAATGCTGTTGCTCGGTAGATGGCCTTGGCCCTGCCGGGCCGGTGAAAAGACAAGACAACTTTCGGGCGTCACCGCCTCCGCAAAGACGGCCGTGCCAAGCCGAACGTCCGGCGCATTGCCCGCGACCCTCGACAGGCTGATCTTCATAGTCGCCTGTCGGGCCGTCTCGATTTCATAGAGCACGTTCGGACCGAGCGGCATCACGGCCTTGATGATGCCTCTGATGCGCCCCGGCCCTGCCTCCCGGGCAAACCGCAGACTTTCGGGCCGGACGGAAACGGAGACCGGCTGGCCGTCCGAGACCGGAATGCCGACCCTGCATCTCAGGACAACTTCGTCGTCGACACGGACATCGGCCGATGTCCCGTCCGTGTGCACGATCTCTCCCCGCAAGATGTTGGTGGTGCCGACGAATTCGTTGACGAACAATGTCGCCGGTTTGTCGTAGATATCGGTCGGGCTCGCGATCTGCTCGATGACGCCGCGGTTCATCACCGCAACCCTATCGGCCATCGAGAGCGCCTCCTCCTGATCGTGTGTGACCAGAACCGTGGTGATCCCGTATTCGCGCTGAAGGCGCTTGACCTCGATCTGCATGTCGAGACGCAGGTTCTTGTCCAGCGCGCCGAAGGGCTCGTCGAGCAGCAGGATTTTCGGATCGACGGCAAGACAGCGCGCAAGGGCGATGCGCTGTTGCTGTCCGCCGGAGAGCTGGGACGGCTTGCGATCCGCCATCTCGCTCATCTGAACGAGTGCCAGCATCTCGTTCACCCGCGGTGTTATCTCGGCTTTCGGCCAATTTTGCGCTTCGAGGCCGTAGGCGATGTTCTGCCGCACCGTCATATGCGGAAAAAGTGCATAGTTCTGGAAGACGATGCCGACGCCGCGACGACGTGGTGTCAAATGATCGACCGGACTGCCATCGAAAAGGACCGTTCCGCTCGTCTGGGCGATGAAACCGGAAATGATGCGGAGCAAGGTCGACTTGCCGCAGCCGGATGGCCCTAGCAGCGCAACGAGTTCGCCTGCCGCGATCTCCAGCGTGATATCGCGAACGGCCTGAAACTCCCCAAACCGATGACTGATCCGATCAAGCGTCAAGCTATGACTTCGGCGGCTGTTCATGGACGCTTCTCTGTCTCTTGCCGGATAAACTTCACACCGTACCCCCCTCGACGAGCTTCTGGAGGCGGCCGCGCGCGATGTAGCTGATCTGCTCGAGCGCAAGACCGATTTCGGTCGCGCGGTCATTGACGAGGCGCCGCTCCATCTCTCTCAGCACCTCCCTGCGAGATTGATGCAACCGCAACGCCACGATGCAAGGGAACCCGAAACGTTCCCGATACGTCCGGTTCAAACGGCTGATCTCATCGAACTCCTCTGCCGGCAGGCGGTCAAGACCGAGCCGGGTCTGCTCGCTGGTGGAGGCCGGGGTCATTTCCCCGGCAACGGCCTCCCGCCCCGCGAGTTCCGGATGCGCCTGAATGAGCGCCAGCTTTTGCTCTGGGGGCGCCTCCGCCACGATCTGCATCATCGTCTGGTGAAGGAGGTCGATGGTTGAAAACGGACGCCTCGAGGCCGCGGCTTCCGCAACCCAGGGGGAATGTTCGACGATGGCTCCGAGGAGCGCAATGAACTGATCCGGACTCGCCTCGTTGAGACGCTCCAGAACCGATGTGCTCTGCCTTATCGCCGTCTCTGCCATGTGCCACCACATTTCGCCGAGGCAAATCGTGGGACGTGGACACATTGCTGTCCATCATCGTCTGGGCAATTATGTGTTCGCATTTTTAGAATGGGCTGCACCATGAACAAGCGCTATCTGCCTCTCGCCCTGCAGTATGTCGATTACGTCGCGCGCTGCGGCTCGATCCAGCGTGCGGCGCGCGAACTCAATGTCGCCGCTTCCGCGATCGACCGTCAGGTGCTGATGATCGAAGCCGATTTCCGTGTGCTGTTGTTCGAGCGCTCATCGAAGGGCATGCGGCCAACCCCCGCAGGCGAAGCGGTCGCCGCCATGACACAGCGATGGCGGAATGACCTGAGGCGCCTCGCAACCGAAATCAAGGCGATGCAGGGCATCAATCAGGGCAATGTCCGCATCGCGGCGATGGACAGCCACGCCAACGGGCTTCTGCCGGCGCTGGTCGGGCATCTGGCGCGGGAGCACCCGGCGATTTCCATCGAGGCCGAGATCATGAGCACGGATGGCGCGGCCACGGCGCTCATCAACGGTGACGTCGATGTCACCGTAGCCTTCAATCTTTCGCCGCATCAGGAAATCATCATTCAATCCTCAACCGAACTGCCGCTGGGGTGCGTGGTGGCGCCGGGCCATGTGCTGGCCCAGTCCCGGACGACCACGCTCCAGAAAGCCGCGTCGTTTCCGATCGTGCTCCAAAGCCGCTCACTGATGATCCGGCGCTATCTGGAGGCCAAGCATGGATGGATATTCACCCAGCACAGGCCGCCTGTCGTGACCAATTCGCTGCAGTTCATGAAACACCTCGCACGGAGCGGCAGTCATATTGCCTTCACATCAGAGTTCGATGTCGCCCCGGAACTGTTGGAGGGATCACTTCGTTTCATCCCGATCCGCGACAAGGTTGCCGAACCGCAGACGATCTGTGTCGCCGTCAACGCGCGGCGCGGTTCGCGTATTTCGCAGATCGTAGCGTCAGCCGTCGCTGAAGAGATTCAATCGATGTTGAAGCGCGCACGCGGAAAAAACTCGGGTTCGGAAAAACCATCAGGTTCCGATGGGCGGCACCGCCCGGGGGGACTACCTATGACCTAGAGGCGATTGAAAAAAGGCAGCCAGGATGCGGCCATCCCACTGAGGCATTGCACGAGATGGTGCTGTCAGACAAACCCCACAAGTCTGGGAAAGTCCCCTACCCCGACGTCGGTCAGGGCGCGCAAAGTTGATGCCACTCGCTGAGAGCGGCGGTTCGGCGTTCCTTGAATGTGGGTCTGGATGAGAGGTGGCGTTCCAAGTTGAAGTGGTTGTGAAGCGCGCCGTGAACTGCGGCGAATTTCTGCAAACTTCGCATGCGCCGGAAGCGAAGCGTCGCCCGCTCTCGTTGACGTTGCCCGCCCTGTCACGTTCGCGCTTGAAAACAGGCATTACATGGGGCCGATTTTCCAGCAATCCAATTATTCCAGCAATTTCAGCGCATTGGAAAATGAAATGGCGGAGACGATGGGATTCGAACCCATGATACCCCTTTCGAGGTATGCTCATTTAGCAAACGAGTGCCTTCAGCCTCTCGGCCACGTCTCCGCACCAGGGCGAGAATCCCCGGAAGCGTGCTCTATGCCCGACGCCGCCGGGCGTTTCAAGCAGGAATACGGGCCGACATCGAGATCCCGTTACGCCGGAAGGCGCCGGGCGTCGCGCCCATCGCCCTGAGGAACTGGCGGTTGAACGTCGAAAGGTCAGCGAAGCCGCTCTCATAGGCGATGGTAGAGACCGGATCGTCGCTCGTCACAAGCCGGCGACCACTCAGCACCATTCGTTGCAGCAGCACGAACTGGCGCGGCGTTATGCCGACGACCCGCCGGAACAATCGGAGAAACCGATAGCGGGTCATGCCAGCCTCGCGCGCGAGATTGACGAGCGCGAGAGCCTCGTTCTCGAAATCGCCGGCTTGAGCCTCGATCAGCAGCGCAGCTGCGATAATGCGCCGCCGCTCGACAGCAGATACGGCGCGCTCCCTGAAAGCGATGCCGCGGCTGCGGCGCAGCACCGCCCCCGCGACCCGGAATACCAGTTCTTCCGCCACTTCGTCCGGCACCCCGGCGCCCAGATCGGCTACATGCGCCTGAAGCGCCCCGAGCTGCCAGTCCGGCGGATGAGCAGCGTTAGGAAAGTTCAAGCCTTCGACATCGCCCATTCCGGCGACGATTTCTTCCCAGCAATCCGGCTCGTACTGGAAGGAGAGGCAGATATCGCCGCCCGCATGCTCGTGTGTGCAGCGAAAACAGGTTCCCCAGTTTCCGAGCAGCATCGCCCCTGGTGCTAGTGTCGAACGGCCGGAACCGGCCTCGTAATCGAAACTGCCGCGTTGGACCATCGAAACGGAATAACGCTCGTGCCGTTCCTCGACCGGCCGGCCGTCCGGCAAGGCGGTGCAGACGAACCGCGCGATCCGCCATCCCTCTCCGTTCGCAATTGCTTCGGCCTGCATTGACATAGCGAAGGCGTAGCAATTTTTCCCAAGTGCCGGCAAGCGCCGCGCTCTAGACGAGGTTTCGGGCCCGGCCTCCCCGCCGGGTCCACCCCTTGTCAGGAGATTTTCATGCTCGACCACGTTTCGATCGGCGTTCGCGATATCGCCCGCACACAGCGCTTCTATGATGCCGTTCTCGCCCCCCTCGGATATACCTGCCTCAGTCCGGGTGCGGACTCGCTCGGTTATGGTGCGGAAAGCGTGCGGTTCTGGATTGGCCTCTCCGAACGCCCCGTTTTGCCGGACATGGCATCCGGCCTGCACTTCTGCTTCGCCGCGGCCAGCCGGCAGGCCGTCGATGCGTTCCACAAGGCAGCACTCACTGCCGGCGGGCAGGATAACGGTGCGCCGGGCCTGCGGGCGGACTACGGCCCCGACTACTACGCCGCTTTCGTCATCGACCCGGATGGATACCGCCTCGAAGCCTATTGCGGCGTCCACAGCCACTAAGCGGCACCCCCAGCAACAAAAAGGGCGCCCTCGGGCGCCCCTTTGAGACCGGATTCCGATCAAATCAATGCAGCGAGAGCCACTCCCGGGCGCGGCGCTGAGCCGAAGCGATTTCGAACGCGCTCATCTCGGCGGCAACTTCCTGCCGACGGCGGGCAGCTTCAACGTCGCCCCGCATCGCGGCGATGTTGAACCACTTGTGCGCTTCGATCAGATCCGCATCGACCTTGCGGCCGCAAGCATAGTTGACCCCAAGCTCGAAGAAATTCAGTTCCGGCTCCCGGATGCTCGCGAATTCCTGCATCTGTCCCATCTGACTAACCCCTGAATACCCTGTTGATTTCTTTTCTATTCTGAACCTCTGGCCGAACTTTCTGCCCGTTTCCGTCGGTCGATGGAGACAATTTGAGCTAAATTTTGAAAGATCATCTGAAAAGACGTCCCTAATGGAATCTCACCTAGATCAAAGCTTCGGGCAGGATTCAGGTTCGGGTAAGGCTGAAGAGGCTAATTTATCAATGGATTCAAGGATTCAGGTTCAGGAAAGCTCCGTTACCGGAACCTTCCCTCAACCATTCCAGCGAAAGCCATCTCACGCAGCCATCTTCCATCGCACGCTTGACAGCGAGAAAGTTTATGTATGAACTTATCTCAAACAACAACAACGGGAGGGTTTCATGCATTACACCAAGCGTCCTATCCGAGCCGGACTTGCCATCGCGGCACTTGTTGCGTTGGCTACGTCGGCGCTCGCCAACGATCCGAGCGGCACCTGGTTGCGCGAGAACGGCGCCAGCCGCGTCAAGATCGCCAAATGCGGCAACGCCTATTGCGGGCATATCGTGTGGCTGAAAGATACGGGTGGCCCCGCCAAAATTGGCCAGCGCGTTTTCTACGACATGATGCCGAACGGCGAGAACGCCTGGAAGGGTAGCGCGTTCAACCCGGAAGACGGCAAGACCTATTCCGGCAAGATGTCGCTCTCCGGCAACCGCCTTACCACCGCCGGTTGCGCGCTCGGCGGCCTCATCTGCAAGAGCGTCAACTGGGCCAAGGCCAACTGATCGGCCTGTCGAATCGGGCGAACGCGCGCTAGAAGCGGGGAATGGAGTTTTCCCCGCAGCAGGACAACGCGCTTCTGGCGATTTCGGAATGGCACCGCGCCGCCCGCAAACGGCGCGAACCGCAGGTCTTTCGCCTGTTTGGCTATGCCGGCACCGGCAAGACCACCCTCGCCCGCCATATCGCCGAGGACATTTCCGGCGACGTTTTGTTCGCGGCTTTCACCGGCAAAGCAGCGGCGGTGATGCGCGAGCGCGGCTGCGGCGATGCCCAGACCCTCCATTCGCTGATCTACCGCTCGAAAGAGCAGAAGGCGGAGGAGCCAACTTTCGTCCTCAACCGGCAATCGGACGTGAAGAAGGCCGAACTCGTCATCGTCGATGAATGCTCGATGGTCGATGCGGAGCTGGGCGAGGATCTGCTCTCCTTCGGCACGCCCGTCCTGGTGCTGGGCGATCCGGCGCAGCTCCCGCCGGTGAAGGGTGGCGGGTTCTTCACCGAGCATGAGCCCGATATCATGCTCACCGAAGTCCATCGGCAGGCGGAGAACGACCCGATCATCAAGCTCTCGATGCTCGCACGCGAAGGTGAACGGCTGCCGCTCGGCGAATTCGGAGACAGCAAGGTGATCCGGCGCGAGGCGATCGATGCCACGCAGATCCTCGCCGCCGATCAGGTGCTGGTCGGGCGCAACGAAACCCGTCGCAAATACAACGCCCGCATCCGCCAACTCCTAAACCACGCCGACGCCCTCCCCGAGAAGGAGGAGAAGCTGGTCTGCCTCCGCAACAACCGCCAGAAGGGCCTGCTCAATGGCTCGACCTGGACGGTAAAACTCGTCGGCGAACGCTCAAGCGATTTCGTTCATATGCGCGTCGCGCCGGAAGAAGGAACGGGGCCGACGGTGAAGGTCGTCGTGCCGCGCGCTTTTTTCGACGGCATCGGTGAGGATATCCCGTGGGAGATCCGCCGCCATGTCGAGGAATTCGATTACGGTTACGCGCTCACGGTCCACAAGGCGCAGGGCTCGCAATGGGACAGCGTGGTGCTGTTTGACGAGAGCTTCGCCTTCCGCGAGCATCGCGCGCGATGGCTGTATACCGCCGTGACACGGGCCGCGAAAAAGCTGACGGTGGTGGTGTAATCAAGTAAAGTGCAGCCGCTCTCTCCACTTGAGGTATTCGCCCACGGCGCCGACGCCGAGCAATGTTGCGGCGGGAAACAGGTCTGACCAGTCGATGTCGTCGCGCGCGCTTAACGGAAACGAGGCGAGCAACGCAGCTATGCCAGCCCAGAAGCCCAACCGGCTTTCGAGCAAGACCCACTGGTCAATGGCGTAGATCAGCGCCAACGCAATGGCGGCGAACAGGAAGTTCTCGTCGGTGCGCGACAGGTTGTTGCCGAACACCGTCCACGCGAGCCAGATCATCCACACGGCACTCGTGGTGAGAAGTGGGATCAGCTTGTCCCTGAAGCGAACAGGTTGATGATCCAAACCGAAATCTCCTTCCCAGCGCTATGGACACCTTGATTCATCGGGCCTCCATGATAGCAATTTGTGATGCTCTCCGACATCAATCTCCCCGTCATCCTCGCGGCTGCCTTCATCGCCACCGCAAGCCCCGGCCCTTCCACGCTCGGCGTCGCCGGGTTGTCGATGGCGAGCGGGCGCAAATTCGGCCTCGCGATGGTCGCAGGCGTCATCACCGGCTCGGTGACATGGTCCACACTCGCTGCTCTCGGGTTCGGGGCGGCGATGCGGGCGAACGTCTGGCTGTTCGAGGCGTTGCGCTATGCCGGCGCGGCCTACCTCCTCTATCTTGCCGTGCGATCGGCGTGGTCGGCCTGGCTCGGCGCGCGGGCGGAGGTGAAGCCGTTCTCGGTGCCCAACCTGCGCGCGGCCTATTTCCGTGGCCTGACGATGCACCTCACCAATCCGAAGGCGATCCTGTTCTTCGCGTCGCTCTTCGCGCTTGGCATTCCGCCGGATGCGCCCCCTGCCGCGCTTGCCCTCGTCGTCGGCTCGATGTGTCTCCAGAGCACACTGATCTTCACGGCCTACGTGTTCCTGTTCTCAAGCGCGCCGATGGCGCGTGGCTATCTCAAGCTGAAGCGCTGGTTCGAGGCCGCTTTCGCGGCGGCATTCGGCGCGGCCGCGATCAAGATCCTGACGACGCGGGTATGAACCTCATGGGCATTTGCGCGTGATCGCGAAATCCCTGAGGTCGACCGTCGGGATATAGACGTAGAGATTGACCATCAGCGGTTTCGCTTCATCGCACCCCTCGACAGGGCCGATCAGGCGCGCCAACAGCCGCCCGGTTTTCGCATGGAAGGCTCGCGGTTCGCCGCCTTCCGTCTCAGTGCGGCACATCATCGGCGCGCAGTGGGGGAAAGCCGGCCCCTCGCCCGCCTGCACATCGACCGTAGCCTCGGACCGGTATTCGCGCAGCCGGTAATGCTGCTTTGCCGGATCGCGGAAGATCGCGATGAAGGGCAGCTTTGATTCGACACAGAACCCCGGAAAGCAGGCCTGGGAAATCTCCAGATTCTGGCCTGCCGCCGGAGAATGGGTCGCGACCAACAACGCCGCCGCCGCGACCTTACGCATTCTCAGGCCTTCGCCTTGTTCCCGAACAGGACTTCCTGAACCTTCGGGTCCTTCATCTGCTGGCTCGAAGGATCACGCTTCTCGGCGCCGACCGCGAGCCCACGTTGCACCGCCGGACGGGCGTGGAAAGCTTCGAGCCAGCGCTTCACGTTCGGCAGTTCCTCGATGTTCTGGCCCTGCCGCTCCCAGAGCCGCGCCCAGGGGGCGATGGCCATGTCGGCGATGGAATAGTCGCCCACCACCCATTCGTTGCTGGCGAGCTGCTTGTCGAGCACACCATAGAGGCGCTTCGCTTCGTTGGTGTAGCGGTTGATGGCGTATTCAATCTTCTCCGGCGCGTAGATGCGGAAATGATGCGTCTGGCCGAGCATCGGGCCGAAGCCGCCCATCTGCCAGAACAGCCATTGATCGACCTCAACGCGCCTGCGCTCGTTGGCGGGATAGAACTTGCCGGTCTTGCGACCGAAATACTGCAGGATCGCGCCACTTTCGAAAACGGAGATCGGCTCGCCGCCGACCGTCTCGTGGTCAACGATGGCCGGCATCTTGTTGTTGGGCGAGATCTTGAGGAAGTCGGGCGCGAACTGCTCGCCCTTGGTGATATCGACCAGGTGGAGGTTGTAGGGTAGCCCCAACTCCTCCAGCAGGATGGAGATCTTCCACCCGTTGGGGGTCGGCCAGTAGTAAAGATCGATCGGCTTCATCAGCGCGCTCCTTGGGATTGTCGGTTGGAGCCTATCCTATAGCGCTTTGGCCTTCCGCCAAGGTGCGGGCACTCAACTCGATCAAACTTTCCCGTGAACCCGCTTCCGTTCACCCGTTTGACGCGGCAGGATGCCCTCGACCGAACGCCCCATCGGAAAGGGCTTGCCTATGAACCGCGCTGCCGGATTCCTTCTCGCGATGGCGATAGCCGCTGCCGGCGGCACGGCATCGGCGCAGACAAGCGCGCCGCATCCATTGCGCCCCTCGGCATCACCTCCGCCAGCTTCGGCCCCGCCCGTTCGCAGGGAGGTCGCGCCGGTCGTCCCCTCCGAAGCGCACCCGGAAACGCCCCCGGCCGGCACCAAGCGCCCGCGCTCGCCGGCGCAACGCGCGAACGACGAGCGGATGCGCGCCTGCGGCCGCGAGTGGCGGGTCAGGAAAGAGGCTCTCAGGGCGGAGGGGTGGACTTGGTATCGTTTCAGCGCCGAATGCCGGGCGCGGTTGAAAGGTCAGCAAGTCTAGTCCGAGGCGAGCTTCTTGCGAAACCCTTCGTGGCTCTGCGCGTAGCCAAGCGTGCGATAGAACCTGTGGGCGTCGAGGCGCTTCTTGTTCGAGACAAGTTCGACGCGGCTCGCACCCCGCGCGTGGGCGCGCCGTTCCGCCTCCGCTACCATGAGGCGGCCGATCCCCGCCCCGCGTGCATGCGCCGAGACGAACACCGATTGCAGAATCGCCTTGAACCCGCCGCGATCGGTCAGCCCGCGCTGGAAGCGGAGGATAAGGACGCCACGCACCGCACCTTCTTGCTCCGCCACCAGGATTTCGCTGTTGCGATCGCCCTCGATCTCGCGGAAAGCATCGAGATAGGCTGGCGCCGTGCTCTCGCTCCAGATGTCGCCGTGCCCGCCAACATCGTCGTCCGCGAGCACGCCGACAATCGACGGCAGATCGGTCTCGGCGGCTGGGCGGACGACGACGGGAGGCATGGCCATGAAAGTCTCCGGAGAGATGCCGCAATCGCGCGGCCATACTGCCGATCAACACGATTCGCGGCTGCGTATCCAGCTATGGACAGCTCCCGCGCGCTTGCCTATCTGACGATGGCCGCCAACCTTCGGATTTCCATGCCTTTCGACCTCGACCCGGACAAGATCATCGCCTTTGTTCAGGCCAACCAGGGGCTGGCCCCGCTGGTGGTGTTCCTGATGGCGATGGGCGAGACCATCGTCATCGTCTCGATCTTCATCCCCTCGACCTTCCTCCTGTTCGCGATCGGCGGCTTCATGGCGGCAGCCGGCGTGCCACTGATGCCCTCGCTCGTCGCGGGCTGGATGGGGGCTTCGCTCGGCTTCTCGCTGATGTATCTCCTCAGCGTGACGATGGAGGGGCGGCTCCTTTCCTACTGGCCCTTCCGCAACTATCGCGACACGATCGGCAAAGCTGCGGCCTTTACGCGGCGGTGGGGCATCTGGGGCGTGATGATCGGCCACTTCGGCGGCCCCATCCGTGTGCTGATCCCGATCGTCTCCGGCATCTCGCGGATGCCGCCGGCGCCCTTCATGCTGGCGAATCTGCTCGGCGCGCTCGGCTGGATCTGCACCTTTTTCGCGCCCGGTTATCTCGTTGTTTCCTCGGAATGGTTCAGGAGTCTTTTCAGTCAGCTCAAGTGGCCGTTCTGATCTCGAAATAAAAAACCCGCCGTTTCCGGCGGGTTTCTCGTATTCGTTGGCCGAGCGCTTATTCGCAGACGCGGCGGCGGACGCGAACCCAGCGCTCACGATAGTCGTCCCACACCCGCTCGCGGACAAAATAACAGGTCGGGCCTTCCTCGACATAGACCGGTGCGCCATAGGCCGGGCGCGGCTGGGCGAGCAGCGCGCCGCCGATCAGCGCACCCGCGGCAAGACCGCCGATCAACGCGCCCTTGCGGCCATAGCGGGCTTCGGCGTCGTTG
>DAORNC010000038.1:15874-23720 GCA_035440785.1 Rhabdaerophilum sp.
CGGCGCCAACGCGAACGCCGCAACCAGCGCCGCAGCGCCGAGAGCGGAAGCCTTGGTGAACTTCGAAATTCCAATCATCCTTGTCTCCATTCTCTCGCCCAAGCGGCCGGGAAAAACCCGAATACCTGCCGTTGCCGCCGGCGGATCTCTGAACTTGCCATCCCCGTGCAATAAACGGTGCATCAGGGCACCTGAGCGCAAGATGAACGAATTCCGGCTTTTTGGCGACTCCTATTTGCCGATCAACGACTTCACGAATCCGTATTCCCGGCTCTGCGACAGATCTCCGAGCTCGCGCGGAACGCCGGTCAACCGGGTATACCCACACTTCTCGTAGAGCCGGTGCGCGTCTTCGAACCGCGTATCGGACCAGAGAACGATCCGGGTCGCGGATTGTTCCCGCGCGGCAGTCTCGACATGCGCGACGAGTCGCGCGGCGATACCCCGTCGGCGGCAATCAGGTCGGACGTAAAGGCGATGAAGCTCAGCGGTTTTTGAGTTGATCGAATTGGCCTCATGCGAACCGGAGGCCACTTCGCTTGCCAATTCTCCCGGAAAATCCAAAGCGACACAGGCGCAGACGCGGCCGCGCTCGTCTTCCAGCACCCAGAACTCACCGCCGAGCGGTTTCCCGTTCTTGCCCCGACGCTCATTCCAATGTCCTGGCTTGACGATATCCGGCAGGTCGTCATGCGGATCGACATAGCAGCCGGGATACTCCGCAAAGCAGAGCGAAAGCAGGCCGAAAAGATCCTGAGCATCGGAATCGCGGGCGGGGCGCAGGGAGCTCAAGCGACGTCCCTTCTAAAAACAGACATTGCCATCGTCTCCGGCATGGGGAAACTGACCACACGAACGCCTTCCCCTCGCCGATCATCGCGGAATGAATATATGAGCTGGATCAAGACTGTTACTTACGACGAATCCACCGGCCGCCTCCGGCAACTCTACGATCGGGTAAAAGGGCCTGACAACAACGTCGACAACATCATGATGGCCCATTCGCTGCGCCCCCACTCGATGGAAGGGCATATGGCGCTCTACAAATATGTGCTGCACCATTCGGCCAACGCCGTGCCTAAATGGTTCCTCGAGGCGATCGGAACCTATGTGAGCCACCTCAACCGCTGCGACTATTGCTTCGAGCACCATTTCGTCGGCCTGAAGCGCAACCTCCGCGACGACAATCGCGCCGAGGCGATCCGCGCCGCCATCCTCGCCGGCGACATCAGCGCCGCGCCGCTCGATGCGCGCGAAAAGGCCGCCCTCGCCTATGCGCGCGCCCTGACCCTGACCCCGGCGGAGATGACGCGCGCCATGGTCGAGCAGCTGCGCGCCGCCGGCTACGACGACGGGGAGATCCTCGAGATCAATCAGGTCACGGCCTATTTCGGCTATGCGAACCGCACCGTGCTCGGCCTCGGCTGCTCGACCGATGGCGACATCATCGGCCTTTCACCCAATAATTCGGCCGACCCGGACGATTGGTCGCATCGGTAGGAAAAGGCTCACTCGATCCCCAGCTTGCTCTTGAGCAGCTCGTTGACCGCGCCCGGATTGGCCTTGCCGCCGGAGGATTTCATCACCTGCCCGACGAACCAGCCGAGCAGCGTCGGCTTTTCCTTCGCCTGAGCCACCTTGTCGGGGTTGGCGGCGATGATCTCGTCCACCACCTTCTCGATCGCGCCGGTATCGGTGACCTGCTTCATGCCGCGTTTCTCAACGATATCAGCGGGATCGCCGCCTTCGGTGAAGACGATCTCGAACAGGTCCTTGGCGATCTTGCCGGAGATGACGTTCTTGCCGATCAGGTCGATGATGCCACCGAGTTGGGCGGCCGAAACCGGAGTCGTTTCAATCGTCTTGCCGTCCTTGTTGAGACGGCCGAAGAGCTCATTGATGACCCAGTTCGCCGCCGTCTTGCCATCGCGCCCCTTGGCAACCGCCTCGAAATAATCGGCGCTGTCGCGTTCCTGCACCAGCACTGAGGCATCGTAGGCCGAAAGGCCATAATCCGCGATGAAGCGCGCCTTCTTCTCGTCCGGCAGTTCCGGCAGATGCCGTTCGAGTCCTTCGACAAAGCCTTCCGGCAACACCAGCGGCAGAAGGTCGGGATCGGGGAAATAGCGGTAGTCGTGCGCCTCTTCCTTCGAGCGCATCGAGCGGGTTTCGCGCTTGCCCGGATCGTAGAGGCGGGTTTCCTGATCGATCTTGCCGCCGTCCTCAAGAATACCGATCTGGCGGCGGGCCTCGACCTCGATCGCCTGCCCGATGAAGCGGATCGAGTTGACGTTCTTGATCTCACAGCGGGTGCCGAACGGCTTGCCGGGCTCGCGGACGGAAACGTTCACATCCGCGCGCAGGTTGCCCTTCTCCATGTCGCCGTCGCAGGTGCCGAGATAGCGCAGGATGGTGCGCAGCTTGGTGACATAGGCCTGCGCCTCTTCGGCCGAACGCAGGTCGGGCTTCGAGACAATTTCCATGAGCGCGACACCGGCGCGGTTGAGATCGACGAAGGAGTTCAGCGGGTCCTGATCGTGGATCGACTTGCCGGCATCCTGCTCAAGATGCAGGCGCTCGATACGGACGGTGATTGGCTCGGCCTCGCCCGGCACATCCACTGTCACCTCGCCTTCGCCCACGATGGGTTCGGCGAACTGGCTGATCTGATAGCCCTGCGGCAGATCCGGGTAGAAATAATTCTTGCGATCGAAGCGCGAGCGGCGGTTGATCTTCGCCTTCAACCCCAATCCGGTGCGCACCGCCTGCGCAACGCATTCCTTGTTGATGACCGGCAGCATGCCCGGCATCGCGGCATCGACGAAGGAAACATGCGCGTTCGGCTCGCCGCCGAATTCGGTCGAGGAGCCGGAGAACAGCTTGGCGTTGGAGTTCACCTGCGCATGGATTTCCATGCCGATGATGATTTCCCAATCGGCCTTCGCGCCCTTGATCCAGTATTTCGAGGGGGCGGAACGGATATCGAGGGGCATGTTCTCATCTTTCGATGCGCGACGGTGATGGCGCGGCAGATGCCGCTTTTGGCCTTTTCGCGAGGGTTTGCCACAGCGTCAAGGGCGAAGGCGCTATTTCGGCCCATCCCCACGCACGCGGCGGTGAAGCGCATTGCGTAAAAAGCCGCAGGCGACGCCCGTTACGATGAAAACCACCGCACCCGCGGTGGAGGTGAGCCAGGAAAGCTTCACCTCGGGGTCGAACTGCGCACGCACCGCCAGCAGCAGGAACAGCGCCGCCACCGCAAAGCACAGGATGCGCATCACGGTCATGCAGGCGAGGAAAAGCTGTGTGGAGATCGGCATCGGACCTCCAGATTACCCCAACCACGCTTTGAGGCGGCGGATACCCTCGACAATATCGCTTTCCGAACCGGCATACGAGAGGCGCACGTAGCGATGGCCCTCCTGCCGGTCGAAATCGAGGCCGGGCGTGATCGCGAGGCCCGCCTCGTGCAGCGCCTTTTTCGAAAAAGCCATCGAATCGTTCGAATGCCGGCCGATGTCGCAGTAGGCATAGAACGCGCCGTCCATCGGCAGCGGGTTGAGGCCGAGCGCGGGTAGCGCCTCCATCAGCGCCGCACGGTTGCGGGCGTATCCCGCCTTGATCGCCTCCAACTCCTCGACTGCGTCGAACGCGGCGATGGCGGCGACCTGCGACAGATAAGGAACGGAGATCGCGAGGTTCTGTGCGAGGCATTCCATCGGCCGGATGAGCCGCTCCGGCACCACCAGCCAGCCGATGCGCCAGCCGGTCATGCAGAAATACTTCGAGAAGGAATTGACGATCACCGCGTCGTTCGAGAAGGCGAGCGCGGAGGCTTCCTCCCCTTCGTAGGTCAGGCCGTGATAGATCTCGTCGGACACGAGCCAGATGCCGAGTCGGCGGCAGGTCTCGGCGATGGCGCGCACCTCGCTCGCTGGGGTGAGCACGCCGGTCGGGTTCGCGGGGCTCATGATGAGCACGGCATCGAGCTTTTTCTGGCGATGCGCCGCCTCAATGGCGCTTGCCGAGAGCGCGAAGCGGCTCGCGGCGCCGGTTTCGATCTCGATGGCCTCGATCCCGAGTGCCTGCAGGATATTGCGATAGGCCGGATAGCCCGGCGACGGAATGCCGATACGCCCGCCATGATCCATCAGCGTCAGGAACGAGAGGATGAAGCCTCCTGAGGAGCCGGTCGTGACGACGATGCGGCTCGGCGGCACGTCGAGCCCGTGCCGCGCCTTGTAATGCCCGGCGATGGCCTCGCGCAGCGCCGGAAGCCCCAGCGCCTCGGTATAGGCGATGCGGCCGGCTTCGAGCGCCTTAATCGCCGCCTCGCGCACGGGCTTCGGGCTTGGCGCGCCAGGTTCGCCCACCTCGAGATGAACGATGCCCTTGCCAGCCCGGCCGAGGCCCTTCGCCTCACGCATCACGTCCATCGCGATGAAGGACGCGATCTGTGAGCGCTGTGAAATCGGAAGCGGGCTGGGCGACATGAGGTAGCGTCCGTTCGGGAAAGGAGCTGCCATGTCGGCCAAACGACGGATCGCTGTCAACCGGCCCTTACGCATGGCGGGAACTTCACGAAATCATGAGATTTTCTGCCCAGAATTGACCGCATTGGTGGCGATATCCTATGCCTCAGGAAATCGAAGGAGACTCACGCGCGCATGGCCTCCGTGTCCGGGGTGAAGGGGATCGCTGCCTTGATGAGCGGCCGTCGCGTCGGAGCGGCGATGCTGGCCGGCGCGATGACGTTTTCGGCTACCGTTTCCGCCGAGGCCCAGCAGCGTCGGCAGATGAGCTTCATCCGCGATGCCGAGATCGAGCAGGTGATGCGCGAATACCTCGACCCGCTGCTCGGCGCTGCAGGTCTGCGCAAAGGCTTCATCCGGGTCGTGCTGGTATCCGACCGCAGCTTCAACGCCTTCGTAGCGGACGGCAAGCGCGTGTTCGTCAACATCGGCGCGATCATGGAATCGACAACGCCGAACCAGATCATCGGGGTTCTCGCGCACGAGACCGGGCATATCGCCGGCGGCCACCTTGCCCGCATGCGCGCCGAGATCGACAAGGCCACAGCCATTGCCGTGATCGGCACGCTTCTCGGTGGCGCTGCGGTGGTCGGCGCTGCCCGAAGTGGGCAGGTCGGCACGAACCCTTCCGGCGCCGTCGGGGCAATCCTCGCCGGGCCGGAACTCGCCCGCCGTTCGTTGCTCGCCTATCAGCGCGGCGAGGAGCAGGCAGCGGATCGCGCGGCCCTTCAGTTCCTCGAAAAGACCGGGCAATCCTCCAAGGGCATGCTTCAGACCTTCGAGCGGATGGCCAACGACTCGCTGTTTTCTGCAACCCGGCTCGACAAATATCTCCTCAGCCATCCGCTGCCGCAGGAACGCGTCGCCGCGTTGCGCTCGGTCGCCCCCACAAGCCCGCATTTCGAGAAGGCCGATCCGCCCGCGCGCCAGCTCAAGCACGACATGATCCGCGCCAAGCTTTACGCCTTCACGTCGGATCAGGGCGAGATCGCCCGCCGCTATCCTGTCTTCAAGAAGGATCTGCCCGCCCGCTATGCCCGCGCGATCGCGGAATATCGCTTCGGCCGTCCTGACGCCGCCTTGCGTGCAATCGACGCGCTGATCGGCGAACAGCCGGGCAATCCCTATTTCTGGGAACTCAAGGGGCAGGCGCTGCTCGAAGCGGGACGGGCGGGCGATTCCGTCGCCCCCTTGCGCAAGGCGGTGTCGCTTGCTCCCGGCCAGCCGCTGATCCGCACCATGCTCGGCCATGCGCTGGTCTCGCTCGACACCCCCAGGGCCATCGACGAGGCGATCCGCGAATTGTCGAACGCCACCGGCCGCGATCCAGACAACTATGAAGGCTTCCGCTATCTGGCGCAGGCCTATGCCCGGAAGGGCGACGAGGGGAACGCCGCGCTCGCCGCCGCCCGCGAGGCGCTGATCGGAGGTAACCATGCGGAAGCGCAGAGATTCGCGCGCCGCGCCCTCCCCCTCCTCAAACCAGGCTCGCCATCCTATCTAGCGGCCCATGATATCGTCGAATCGAAACCCGAACGCCAGCGCTGAGCGCCCCATGCCGGAAGGACCTGCCATGTCTCTCTTCTCTCTCCGTAATCTGCGCGCGGTTTTCGGCGCGGGTTCGTTGGCCGCGGGCCTGCTGGCCGCCGTGCCGCTGCAGGCACAGAACGCCGCCGACAAACTCGACAAGTCTGCAGTCGAATCCATCGTGAAGGAGTATCTCCTCAAGAATCCGGAGATCATCCAGGAAGCGATGGTCGAGCTCCAGCGTCGCCAGTCCGAGGCGGAGGCCAAGGCCGTGAAGAAAATCACCGGCGACAAGACAAGCCCGCTCTACGTCTCCGAGCATCATACGGTGGTCGGCAATCCGAAGGGCGACGTGACGCTCGTCGAGTTCTTCGACTTCAACTGTGGCTTCTGCAAACGCGGGCTCGCCGATGTCGAGAAACTGCTCGAAACCGACAAGAACGTCCGCGTGATCTTCAAGGAATTCCCGATCCTCGCTCCTGGTTCGCGCGAAGCCTCCGTGGTTGCGCTTGCGCTGCGTGAGCAGTTCGACAGCCAGAAACTGTGGAAATTCCACGCGACGCTTCTCAACACGCGCGGCACGATCGGCAAGGCGCAGGCCCTCGCGGTGGCGAAAGATCTTGGCGCGGACATGAAGAGCCTCGAAAACGCGATGAACTCGCCAAAAATCCAGGAAGCGCTTGACGAATCCAAGCTTCTGGCAGAGGCGCTCGGCATCAACGGGACGCCGAGCTACATCGTTGCCGAGGATCTGGTGGTGGGCGCGCGCGGCTTCGAGGCGCTGCAGACGCGTGTTGCCAATTACCGCAAATGCCAGAAGGCGGAGTGCTGATCGTCATCGTCCGGGAGATGGGATGGCGGTTGCGGGATGATGCACAACACGGTATGTGCTCCCGCTCCGATGCGCTCGCGGCGGCTGGAAAACGCCCGCGCGCGCCGGACCAGACAGGACGAAGGCGATAAAAGCTCATGTCGAAAGACCTTACCATCGACCCCAATCTCGTTCGCGAAATCGCGAAGCTGATTTCCGAAACGGATCTGACGGAGATCGAGGTCGAGAAGGGCGATCTCAAGATTCGCGTCGCGCGGCAGATCACGGTGCAGCCGGTCATGCAGACGGTTGCAGCCCCGGCGCCTCTGGCAGCGCCTGCCGCCGCTCCGGTTGCCGCTGCGCCGGCCGTTGCAGAAAAGGCCGCCGATCTTGGCGCCCACCCCGGCGCGGTTCGCTCGCCTATGGTCGGCACCGCCTATCGTCGCCCCTCGCCCGGTGCGAACGCGTTCATTGAGGTCGGCTCGGTCGTCAAGGCCGGCGAAAAGCTGCTGCTCGTCGAGGCGATGAAAACCTTCAACGAGATCGTCGCGCCCAAGGCGGGCACCATCACCCATATCCTCGTCGAGGACGGGCAGCCCGTGGAATACGGCGAGCCGCTCGTCGTCATCGACTGAGCGCAGGAGCAGCGACGGGGATGTTTGACAAGGTTCTGATCGCCAATCGCGGCGAAATCGCGCTCCGCATTCTCCGCGCCTGCAAGGAGCTGGGCATCGCCACGGTCGCGGTCCATTCGACGGCCGATGCCGATGCGATGCATGTCAAGCTCGCCGACGAGAGCGTGTGCATCGGCCCACCCTCCCCGCGTGACAGCTATCTCAACATCCCCTCGCTGATCGCCGCCTGCGAAATCACCGGCGCCGATGCCGTTCACCCCGGCTACGGCTTTCTTTCCGAGAACGCGCGCTTCGCCGAGGTGCTGGAGCAGCACAAGATCGGCTTTATCGGCCCGAAGTCC
>DAORNC010000039.1:0-7871 GCA_035440785.1 Rhabdaerophilum sp.
CATCCTCGGGCAGCGCCAGCTTGCTGATCCGCGCGCGCAGCTCAAGCGCGATGGCGTGGCTCGCGCGGCTGCGCTCATGCTTGGCGACGAGATTGACCTGGATATCGCCCGATTGGGGTTCGGCGCGCAGGTAGGTGTGACGGACAAGGCCGTTGAAGTTGAAGGGCGCTGCAGTGCCGGAATGAAGCTGGAGTGACTGGATCTCCTTCACCGGCCGAAGCGCCTCGGCAATCTGATGCAGCGTGCGGTGCGTTTCCTCCACGGATGCCCCGCGCGGCAGATCGAGCATCACCGAGAGTTCCGGCTTATCGTCGAACGGGAGCAGCTTGACCGTCACATGCTGGGTGTAGAAGAGTGCGAGCGAGGCAAAGGTTGCAATGCCGACACCCCCGAGGAACCACCACGCGCGCTTTCTCGAGGCGAGGACCGGACGCGCGGTTGCGGCATAGAACTGGCCCAGTCGGCCGCCATCTGCATGGTCATGACCGCCAGCATGGTGCGAGGCGCCGAGCTTGACCATCAGCCACGGCGTGACGATCACGGCGACAAAGAACGAGAACACCATTGCCGCCGAGGCATTCGCCGGGATCGGGCTCATGTAGGGGCCCATCATGCCGGAGACGAAGAGCATGGGGAGCAGTGCCGCGACCACGGTAAGTGTCGCGACAATCGTCGGGTTGCCGACCTCGGCTACGGCATCAACCGCGGCATCGGCCCGGTCGCGCCCGCCACCCATGCCCCAGTGGCGGGCAATGTTCTCAATGACGACAATCGCGTCATCGACAAGGATGCCGATCGAGAAAATGAGCGCGAAGAGCGAGACGCGGTTGAGCGTGTAGCCCATCACCTTGGCGGCAAAGAGCGTCAGCAGGATCGTCACCGGAATAACGATAGCGACCACCACGGCCTCGCGCCGGCCGATCGCGAGCCACACAAGCGCGACGATGGAGAGCGTCGCCAGCCCGAGATGGAACAGCAGTTCGTTCGCCTTCTCATTGGCGGTCTCGCCATAGTTGCGCGTGATCTCGACCAGGATGTCAGAAGGCACGAGCGAGCCCTGCATCCGTTTCACATCGGACAGGATGTGTTCGGCGATGGTGACGGCATTGGAGCCGGCGCGCTTGGCGATGGCTATGGAAACGGCAGGGCGCGCCTCGAAGGTGCCGTCTTTCCCCCGCGCGAGGTGCTGCACACGCGCCTCCACCGCATCGGCCACAAGCTCGACCCTCGCGACATCGCGCAGGTAGACCGGGCGGTTGTCGCGTGTCGTCATCACGAGGTTGCCGATCTCGCCGAGGCTGGCGAGCGTACGCCCGGCGACAACGCCGATCTGGCTGCCCCTATCGCGGAGCATGCCTGCGGGAAAGGTGCGGTTCGCCCCTTCCACCTTGGCGACGAGGCTCTGAAGTGTCAGCCCGTATTGCGCAAGGCGTTGCGGATCGGGCGTGATGCGGAACTCCTCGGGCTGCTCGCCGACGAGATAAGTGAGGCCCACGTCCTGCCGCTTGGCGAGCTCGACACGCATCTCGCGGGCGATGCGGGTAAGATCATTGGCGGCGTAGCGAGTTGCGGCTTCGGCCCTGGGTGTCAGCGTCAGCACGACGATGGCCACATCGTCGATGCCACGCCCGACGATCAGTGGCTCGGGAATACCTGAGGGGATGCGGTCGAGATTGGCGCGGATCTTCTCGTGTGTACGCAGAATCGCGGCATCGGCCGAAGTGCCGACAAGGAAACGCGCCGTCACCATCACGCGGTCGTCGCGGGTCTGCGAATAGACATGCTCGACACCAGAAATCGACTTGACGATAGTCTCCAGCGGCTCGGTGACGAGCTTGGCGGCATCCTCCGCCTTGAGCCCGTCAGCACGGACATGGATATCGACCATCGGCACGGAGATCTGCGGTTCTTCCTCCCGCGGCAGGGCAATCAGCGCCACAAGGCCGAGCGCGAAGGCCGCCACCAGGAACAACGGCGTCAATGGCGAGAGAATGAAGGCGCGGGTCAGCGCGCCGGCAATGCCCAGCGACCCCGGTTTCACGGCACGATCACCTTGTCGCCGGAGCGCAGGCCCGAGAGAATTTCAACCTTCGGGCCTTCCTGCGTTGTGACTTCGCCGCCCGTGACCACCACAATATCGCTTTCGGAGCCATCCGCATTCCGGATGCGAACAAGGTCAAGCCCTGCACGCCGGACAACCGCAGCCTTGGTCACCGCGAGCGCTTCGCGCCGCGCGACCGGCACGGCGACCATCACCCGCTCGCCTACAAAATAATTGCCGACGTCAGCCGCCTCGATGTCGGCGATCACGCGGCCGTTCTCGATCAGCGGGAAGACCTTGGCGAGCTTGCCCATCTTCTGGCCGCCCTCGCCGATCACCACGGCATCGCCAACCTTGAGCGCGGTCGCATGGCGCTCGGGCAACGCGAGGCGCAGGAAAAAGCCGCCGCCGCCGACCTGTGCGATAACCTCGCCGGGCAGGACAACGCCGCCCTTGGTCACCGGCACTTTCAAGATACGACCGGAGAGCGGCGCTTTTACCGCCCCCTCCGCCTGCTGCTGGAGGAGCACAGCCTTCTCGGCCTCGCTCGCCGTGATCTGGTTGAGGAGAACATCGGTCTGGGTGCGGAGTTGATCGACGCGCTGCACGGTTCCCGCGCCGCGCGCCACCAGCGCCTGCGCGCGATCGAGTTCTGTCAGCGCATTGGTGCGTTCAGCCGTCAGCGCCCGGACGCGTGCCTCGGCGGCGCGCAGTTGGGGTTCGAGCTTGTCATCGATGATCAGCGCGATGGTATCACCCGCCTTGATCTCGCTCCCCTCCGTCACATCGAGGCGCGTCACCGTGCCGCCGATCCGCGACCGGGCGGGGACCTGATCGCGAGTCTCGACACGGCCGAATACGGCCTTGGTCTCGGCGATCGAGATCGGCCTGACCTCGATTTCCGTCGCGAGGGCCGGCGAGGCGGCCAGGAGCAGCGCGACGAACGTGCGGGAAACGCGCATTACAGACACCTCACTCGAACGCGCAGCCGGCCTTGAAACCGAGCTTCTTCATGATCATCGCCGCCGGACAGAACCCGGTGAAACCGGCCTGAAACATGTTGAGGCCGATGAAGGCTGTGAACAGCCAGAACCACGGCGAGACGAAATGGGTGAGCAGCAGCGAGAGCAGGATCATCGACCCTGCGAACACGAACATGGCCTTGTCGATCGTCATTGGAAACCTCTTGAGATAACCCTGTTGCGCGCACCGCAAGGGAGGCGCGGTGCAATTGACTTGATATGATATATTCGTTATTGCGAATTTATGCAAGTATCGAATCCCTCTCCCGATCAGCTCGATGCGCTGGCCTCGGCATCCGAAGACGCCGCGCGCCTTCTGCGGGCAATGGGGCATGGTGCGCGCCTGCGCATTCTCTGCGTGCTGTTACAAGGAGAGCTGCCGTCCGGCGAGATCGCCCGGCAGGTCGGCATCCGCGAACCGGCCGCCAGCCAGCAACTCGCGCTCCTGCGGGCCGAGCGGCTGGTCGAGACCCGGCGCGAGGGGCAGAAAGCCCTCTATTCGGTGGCCAATCCGATCGTACTGCGCATTCTCAAGGAACTACAGGCGGCCTTCTGTCCGGCCCCCTAGGCCGCGCCGGGAATGGCGACGTGGCGCGAGGCGGCGAGCAATTCTCTTGTATAGGGATCGTGCCCGCCGGTTTTCCGAAGATCGTCGATACTCGCTTCCTCGACGATGATCCCTCGGTTCATCACCGCAACGCGGGCGCACATGTGGCCGACCACCGCGAGGTTGTGACTTACGAGCACCATCGTCAGATCGCGCTGTTTCTTGATGTCCTGCAGGAGGTTCAGCACCTCGGCCTGAATGGAAACATCGAGCGCGGAGGTCGGCTCGTCGAGAAGCAGGATACGCGGTTCGAGGATCAGTGCGCGGGCGATGGCAACCCGCTGGCGCTGGCCGCCGGAAAGCTGGTGCGGATAACGGAACCGGAAGCCCTCGTCGAGGCCGACGCCCTTGAGCGCAGCGGCGATGCGCTCATCCGGCCGGTCGAGGCCATGGATCGCCAGCGGTTCGGCCAGCGCCGCATCGATCGTCATGCGCGGATGGAGGCTCCCGAACGGATCCTGGAACACCATCTGCACCTGCCGGAAGAAGGCCTTGTCCGGCCGCGCCCGATGCGCTTCACCGGAAAAAGCTACCCGGCCGCTCCAGTTGGGGTTCAGCGCCGAGAGGACGCGCAGGACCGTCGACTTGCCCGATCCAGATTCGCCGACAAGGCCATAGCTCTCGCCCGGCGCGACGGAAAAACTCACATCCTTGAGGACATGCGCCTCGCCGAAGCGGACATTGAGGTTTTCGACCTCGATCGCGGAAGCTGTCATGATCAATCCCCCATCCAGGCGGGGTCGCGGTCGAGGGTCGCGAGCCTGTCCTTCGGGTGGTCGAGATCCGGCAGGCACCCGAGCAACCCTTGCGTATAAGGGTGCTTGCCCTTGCGCAATTCACGCGCATTGAGTGTTTCCATCACCTTGCCGCCATACATCACGATCACGCGGTCGCAGAAGGCCGAGACGAGCGGCAAATCGTGGCTGATGAAAATAAGGCCCATGCCCCGCTCGGTGACGAGTCGTTCGAGAATGTCGAGAATCTGCGTCTGCACCGTCACGTCGAGCGCCGAGGTCGGCTCATCGGCGATCAGCACGTCCGGCTCGCCAATCAGCATCATGGCGATCATCACGCGCTGTCCCATGCCGCCTGAAACCTCATGCGGATATAGATCGAAGACGCGGGCCGGCTCGCGGATCTGCACCGCTTCCAGCATCGCGATCGCACGTTCGCGAGCCTCGCGGGCGTTGGCCCGGCTGTGAAGGCGGTAGGCTTCCGCGATCTGGTCGCCAACCGTCATCACCGGATTGAGCGAGTATTTCGGATCCTGCATCACCATCGAGATGTGCTTGCCGCGAAGGCCACGCCGCTCGGCAGTGCCCATCGCGCGCATATCCCTGCCGCGGTAGGCGATCTTGTCCGCCAGCACCTCGCCCGGCCAGGGCACGAGATCGAGAATCGCACGGCCGGTCATCGACTTGCCGGAACCGGATTCGCCGACGATCGCCAGTTTCTCGCGGCCGAGCGTAAAGGAAAGCCCTCTCACCGCTCGCACGAGTCGCGTCGGCGTGTGAAAATTCACATGAAGGTTCTCGACCTCGATCAGGGGCGTCTTATCGGGCATCGAGCACATCCCGGAGACCGTCGCCGAAAAGGTTGAAGCCGAGTGCGACAAGGCAGATCGCAAGGCCGGGGAAAGCTGCGACCCACCATTGATCGAAGATGTATTCCCGCCCCTTGGCAATCATTGCGCCCCATTCCGGTGACGGCGGTTGCGCGCCGAGACCGAGAAAGCCGAGGCCGGCAGCGATCAGGATGATGCCGGCCATATCGAGCGTCGTGCGCACAATGACGGAAGGGAGGCACATCGGCACGACATGCTGCAGCACGATCCGGAGGTGCGAGGCGCCCTGGAGCCGCACGGCGGCAATGTAATCGGCATTGCGGATCACCAGCGTCTCGGCGCGCGCGACGCGGGCATAGGGCGGCCAGGCGGTGCAGGCGATGGCGATGATCGCGTTCTCGATGCCGGGGCCCAACGCGGCGACGAACGCCAGCGCCAGAACAAGACGCGGAAAGGCAAGGAAGATGTCTGTTATTCGCATCAGCGTGGTATCAACCGCGCCGCCAAAGTAGCCTGACAGTGTGCCGATCAGCAGCCCGACCGGACCCACCGAAATCACCACCAGCAACACGACCGCCAGCGTGAGCCGGGTGCCGTGGATGACGCGGCTGAGGATATCGCGGCCGAGTTCGTCCGTACCCATCCAGTGGGCGGCGGAGGGCGGCAGCAGCCGCTGCGACAGGTTCTGCGCGATCGGATCATAGGGAGCAATCCAGGGCGCGACCGCCGCGACGGTCAGAAGCGAGACGATGATGACGAGCCCTAGCAGGGCGAGCGGGTTCTGTTTCAGTGCCCGCCATTGCCGGTAATACTGACCCCAGCGGGCCTGCCGGCGCGAGGCAGGGCGTTCGGATGTCAGGTATTCACGTAGCGTGCTCATCTCATCTCGCCCTCGGATCGAAAATCCGCGCCAGGACGTCGGACAGCAGATTGATGCCAACGAAGACCAGCCCGACGACGATGGTGCCGCCTAGCACCGCGTTCATGTCGGCGTTGAGCAACGAATTGGTGATGTAGCGGCCGAGGCCCGGCCTGGCGAATACGGTTTCGGTCAGCACCGAGCCCTCAAGCAGGTTGGCATAGGAGAGCGCAATCACCGTGAGCAACGGAACCACCGCGTTGCGCAGCGCATGACCCCAGACCACGCGGCGCTCGGAGAGGCCCTTCACCCGCGCCGTGATGACATAATGCTGCTGTAGTTCGTTGATCATAAATGAGCGCGTCATCCGGCTGATATAGGCGGTGGAAAACAATCCCAGCACGGTCGAGGGCAGCACGAGGTGCGAGAAGGCGTTGCGGAACGCGTCCCATTCGCCCTGAAGCGCGCAATCGAGAAGCAGGACGCCGGTGATCGGCTGGACGAAATCCTGATACGAGACGTCGATCCGCCCCGGCCCGGAAACCCAGCCGAGCTTGGCATAAAACAGGAGGAGACCCATCAGTCCCAGCCAGAACACAGGGATGGAATAGCCGAAGAGGCCCACGAACCGGGCAACCTGATCAGGCCAGCGTCCCTGCTTGGTTGCAGCCAGCACACCGAGCGGGATTCCGAGGCAGATGCCGATCAGCGTGCCGAGCGTCGCAAGCTCAAGCGTCGCGGGGAATACACGCTTGATATCCTCCACCACGGCATTGGAGGTGAGAACCGATTTTCCGAAATCGCCCTGCACCACCTTGGTAAGGTAGAGCCAAAACTGGACAATCAGAGGCTTGTCGAGCCCCATATCCTGTCGCGCCTTCTCGTAGACCTCCGGCCGCGCGTTGTCCCCCACCACGGCGAGGACAGGATCGACCGGCATCACACGGGCAATGAAGAACGTGACGGCCAGCAATCCGAGGATGGTAATCAGGATCGTCGCGAGTTCGCGCGCAATTGCGTGAACGGTCTTGAGCCCGCTTTTACCCGAATTCCAATTGTTACCCGAATTCACGGACACAACTTTCAAAAAAATTCCGCCCGCCGTTGCCTGGCTTGGGTGCCGGCTTCAGCGGGCGGAGCGGTCCTTAGTTCTTCGCGATCGTGTGATAGAAGTTCGTGTCGGAGGTCGGCCCGACGACGAAGCCCGTAACGCCCTTGCGGTAGGCCGCCACCTCGATCTGCTGGAACATGATGACGAACGGCGAGGTCTTCTGGTGCTCGCGCTGGATATCCTCGTAGACCGCCTTGCGCTTGGCGGCATCGGTTTCCAGCACGTTTGCCGCCGTCTTCTTTGTCATATCGGGGATATCCCAGGCATTGCGCCAGGCGAGCGTCTTCGATTTCGCGTCATCCTTGTTGTCGGCATTGATCGCGAAGGTCTCGGCATTGGTATGCGGATCGAGATAATCCGGGCCCCACTGGCCGATGTAGATGTCGTGCTGGCGCGCGCGGTATTTCGTCAGTGTCGCCTTGCCGTCGCCGGGGATCAGCTCGAGCTTGATGCCCGCCGCGCCCCATTGCGACTGGATCGCCTGGGCAATGTCCGTGATCGGCGAGGTGTTGCGCACATCCATCGTAACGGTGAAGCCGTTCGCGAGTCCGGCCTTGGCGAGCAATTCCTTCGCCTTGGCGACGTCGTACTTGTAGGGCTTGTCGGTGATCGCGCCGAGGAAACCCTTCGGCAGGAAGCTCTGGTGCTGCTGGAACGTGCCCTCGAC
>DAORNC010000039.1:7945-8359 GCA_035440785.1 Rhabdaerophilum sp.
GGTTCTTGGTGTTGAGGCCGAGGTAGAGAATATAGCCCTTGTCGCCCTTGGTGGTCTCGATATTGGCGTTGGACTTAATCGCGGCGAGCGCATCCTTGTGCAGGTTGCGCGCGAAATCCACGTCACCCTTCTCGAGCAGCAGGCGTTGCGAGGCCGGCTCGGCGACATGCCGGACGATGACGCGCTTGTTCTTCGGCGCGCCCTTGTACCAGTTCGGATTGGCTTCCAGCGCATATTGCTCGTTCGCACGCCAGGCACGGACCGAATAGGCGCCGGTGCCAGCCGAGTTGGTCTTCAACCAGGCATTGCCGAAATCACCGTCTTTCTCGTTGGCCTTCACGGTCTTCGAATCGACGATGCTGGCAACGCCCGAGGTCAGGCAGTTGAGGAAAAAGGTCGGGGCGAACGGCTTCG
>DAORNC010000039.1:8468-12460 GCA_035440785.1 Rhabdaerophilum sp.
CGCTGGATCGAATACACCACGTCTCCGGCCGTGAGCGGATTGCCGGAATGGAATTTCACGCCGGGGCGAAGCTTGAAGGTGTAGGTCAGGCTGTCGGCGCTGACGGCCCAGCTCGCCGCCAGTTCGGGGATGAGGGCATTGTTATTCTTGAGATCGACGCCGATCAGCTTGTCATAGACGTTGGCGCCGACCTCGACGCCGGAGAACTCGAAGGCCTCGGCCGGATCGAGCGAGATGATGTCGTCGATCTGCTTCGCCATAACCACCGTATCCTTCGGGGTCTGCGCGGCGGCAGGCATGAGGGCTGCGAAGGACGTGGTCGCGAACAAGGCTGCCGCAAGCGTCATCGCGCGGCGTTTGGTGATCGTTAGAGACATTGTTTGGCGCTCCCGAAACGCGAGAAAAACGACCCCTTATGGCCGTCCATGCGCCATCAGATTGCGAGTTCGTTCGGTTGTCAACGCCCCCGGAAGAGGCCAGTCGGTCGAGAGAAGAAACTGCCACCGACCGTCCCGGAAAAATGAGAATTTTCTCCTGCGCGAATGAAAAACGACAGGAAGGCTTCCTGTCGTTCGCACTGTCCGGCAATGCCGCCGATCAGATCGTCTCGCCGGACTTCTTGTCAGCCGGCGCGGGGCGCGGCGCATTGCCGCCGCCGAACGGATTTGATGGCGCCGGCGCCGGTCCGCCGCCGAACGGGTTCGAGGACCCGCCGGAATTTCCGCCGCTTCCGAACGGATTTCCGCCACCGGCACGGTAGTTCCCGTAATCGCGCGAACATTGCAGCAGCATATTCAGGAGTTCTGAGGTGTCGGTCAGCCGGAAAGCGAGGGTTTGTTGTTCGGCCGCCACGCGCAGCATCTGCCCGTAGCGGAAGGCGCCGAACAGCGTGGAATTCGCCGGCAGGATTACCTGCGCGAGCTTGTCGGTCTTGGCATAGGCGGTGCCGTTCAGCACCTCGCCGTTATCGACCCAGTAGCGAACGGGATAGCTCGAACCGCGGTTGAGATTCCAGGTCGAGCTGGAGAATCCCATGCTCCAGACACGATTGTTGGAAACCGAAAACACCAGCGTAATGCCACTCTTGTAGCGTGCGCTCGCCGCGCAATGGGAGAAGGTGCCGTTCTGATCGTTGGAGAACGCGCCGCCCTGCCAGTTGCCGATGCGCAGCTTGGCGATTTCCGCTGACGACGCCGCCGAGGCACCGAGGGCAATACCGGCCGCCGCCGCAAACGCGGCCCGCCCGATCCGACCAAAGGAAATGAACATAAGCAACTCCCCTGAGAGGCGGTCAGCTAATCTCCTTTCCTTGAGAGTGAGACCTGACCAGCCCGAAAACTGCCACAAATAGACATCGGTGCGCGATCCGATGCAAGTGTGTTTGCGCACATCGGCGCGCGGTCAACCACCTGATCCCGATCAGTATTCGGGACCGCGCCCGCTCTCGGGGTCGATGAGCGCGTTGAGGCGCAGCGCCGCCAGGCGCGCGATCTCGATCGTCATCGCCTTCCGGGTCGCCGGTGCCAGGGCTACCTTTTCATTGTCGCGGATCAGGGCGGCACCGAAAGCATCGCAGAGGATGAAGCCGGCTTCCGAGGGAAATATCTCTTCCGGCACGCCCACGTGGCTCGCGAAGAAGAAACGATCACAGAACGGTCGATAATGCTGCCATTTGCCATCGGTCCGGAAATCTTCCACCGAGGATTTCACCTCGATGATCCAGATCTCCCCGTTGCGTCCCAGTGCGACAAGGTCCGCCCGACGACCGTTCGGCAGGATGAATTCCGGCAGGCCCGTCATGTCGAGGTGATGGAGGTGTCGGATGAGGCCGCGCACCAGCAACCGCGCCGCATCGGCCCGGGCGATGCCGTCGAGCGGCCCGATCTCCGTCATCAGGCACAATCGGCGAGGATCATCTCCGCACCCTTCTCGGCAATCATCAACGTGGGGGAATTGGTGTTGCCGGAGGTGATACTCGGCATGACCGAGGCATCCGCGACGCTCAAGCCCTCGACGCCGATGACCGAGAGCCGATCATCCACCACCGCCATGCGATCGTTCGAATGTCCCATGCGCGCGGTGCCGACAGGATGGAAGATCGTGGTGCCGATGTCGCCGGCGGCTTTCGCGAGATCACCGTCCGAGGTCAGGTGGGTGCCGGGCCTAAATTCCTCCGGCGAGAAGGGCCGGAGTGCCTTCGCACTGACGATGCGCCGGGCGAGGCGGATGGATTCAACCGCGACCTGCCGATCCTCGTCGGTCGAGAGATAGTTCGGGTCGATGACCGGCGCCGCGAAAGGGTCTGGTCCCGCGAGGCGGATCTCGCCCCGGCTCGTCGGCCGAAGATTGCACACCGAGGCGGTGAAGGCCGGGAACGGATGCAGTCCTTCGCCGAACTTGTCGAGGCTCAGGGGCTGGACGTGAAATTCCACGTTCGCTGTTTCATAGCGGGGCGAGGTTTTCGCAAAGACACCCAGTTGTGAGGGCGCCATCGTCAACGGCCCGGTGCGGCGGAGCGCGAATTCGATACCCATCCAGGCCCGTTTGAACAGGTTGGCGTAATCCATGTTGAGGGTCCGCACGCCCTTGACCTTGTAGATCGGCCGCAATTGCAGATGGTCCTGCAGGTTGGCGCCGACGCCGGGTCGATCCGCCTTGGCCGCGATGCCGAAATCCGCGAGTTTCGCCGCATCGCCGATGCCGCTCAGCATCAGGAGTTTCGGCGAGGCAACCGCGCCCGCAGCGAGCACGACGCGTTTCCGCGCCTTGACCTCATGGATCGTCCCGTCCTTGCGGAAGCGGATGCCGGTGATGCGGTTCCCCTCGAAAACCAGCCTCTCGGCTTCGGCATGGGTAAGGATCGTCAGGTTGGAGCGATGCTTGACCGGGTCAAGGAAGCCGCGCGCGGCGCTCCAGCGCAGGCCGCGCTTCTGATTGACCTCGAAATAGGCCGAGCCTTCGTTGTCGCCGCAGTTGAAATCTTCGGTCTTGGGGATGCCCATCTCCTCGGCTGCGTCGCGAAAGCGGTCGAGAATATCCCAACGCACGCGCAGTTTCTCGACGCGCCACTCCCCGCCTTCGCGATGGAGCGCGCTGGAGCCGCCGAAATGATCCTCATGGTGCAGGAAGTATGGCAGGACATCGTCCCAGCCCCACCCCTTCAGGCCCATCTGAGCCCAACGGTCATAATCCGCCGCCTGACCGCGCATGTAGATCATGCCGTTGATCGCTGAACAGCCGCCGAGCACCTTGCCCCGCGGATAGAGGAGCTCCCGGTTGTTAAGGCCGGGGCTCGGCGCGGTCTTGAACAACCAGTCGGCGCGTGGGTTGCCGATCAGGAACAGGTATCCGACCGGAATATGAAACCAGATGTAACGATCATCCCCGCCCGCTTCGAGGAGGAGCACACGGTGCGCCGGATTGGCGCTAAGACGGTTCGCCAGGAGGCAGCCGGCCGTTCCGGCACCGACCACGATGAAATCGAACCCTTGGTCGAGACCAAGTGCAGCCTTGTCCGTCATGACGCTCCCCACCTTATTTGGCAGCAGGATCGCGGAACCTCCGGGCCGGAACAAGTGAAATTTCCGCCATGCCGTTTTGCGGAAATCGACAGAGGCGAGCCAGTCAACCCGGCTCATCTTGCATTTTTTTACTTGCTGTTTTCTCACTCTGCGGCGCGCGGAAGAGCCGGGGTCATGATCGGAGGTGGTGCCGAAGGCTCGTTGCTGTTGCCCGCCTCGAGCCTGGCCTTCGCGTCGGCCTCGCGCGCCTCGCGTTTCATCCGGCTGCGGAACCAGAAGGCGTAGAGCGCCGGCAGGAACAGCAGTGTCAGAAAAGTCGCGATGAACAGCCCGCCCATGATCGTGAACGCCATTGGCCCCCAGAAGGCGGAGCCGGAGAGCGGAATCATCGCCAGGATCGCCGCCGCCGCCGTCAGCACCACCGGCCGCGCGCGGCGCACCGTCGCCTCGACGATCGCCTCCTTCATCGGC
>DAORNC010000039.1:12470-16256 GCA_035440785.1 Rhabdaerophilum sp.
GGTGCGCCGGTTCGACTTGCCCTCCTCCACGTCCTGCTCGATCTGGTCGACGAGGATGACGGTGTTGCGCATGATCATGCCCGCAAGCGCGATCAACCCGAGCAGTGCGACGAAACCGAAGGGTTTTGCCGAGAGATTGAGCGCCAGCGACGCGCCGATGATGCCCAGCGGCGCGGTCAGAAAGACCAGGAACAGCTTCGAGAAGCTCTGGAGCTGGATCATCAGCAGCGTCAACATCAGGATGAACATCAGCGGGAAGAGCTTGAAGATCGACTCATTCGCCTTGGCCGACTCCTCGATCGCGCCACCGATCTCGAGCCGGTATCCGGGCTGGAGATTTTCGCGCAGTGGCGCGAGCGCCTTCCAGATTTCGTTGGTCACATCGGGCGCCTGCACACCGTCAATGATGTCCGAGCGGATGGTGATCGACATATCGCGGCTGCGGCGCCAGAGAATTGGCTCCTCGTGCTCATAGGCGATGCGCGCGACCTGCCCCAGCGGCACGGGCACGCCGTTGCGGGCGGTCAGGGTGAAATCCGCAAGCTTGGCGGGGTCAAGACGCTCGCTCTTCACCGCGCGTGCCACCACCTGCACCTGCTCGGTGCCGTCGCGGACAACCGTCACCGGCGCGCCGGAAACGAGCGTCTGGAGCACCTGCGCGATCGCGCTGGGGTCAAGTCCGAAGGCGCGGGCCCTGTCCTGATCGACGATGAGCTTGATCGACGGCATCATCTCGTTCCAGTCGAGATGCGGGGAGACGACCTTGCGGTTTTTCTCCATCACATCGCGGACCTGATAAGCGATCTTGCGCACCTCGGCCGGATCCGCGCCGACGGCACGGAACTGGACCGGGAAACCGACCGGCGGACCGAAGTTGAACCGATCGACACGAACCCGCGCAGCCGCGAGCGCGCCATCCTTCAACGCCTTTTCGAGACGGCTCTTGATGCGCTCGCGCGCCTCGACATCCTTCGAAAGGATTACGATCTGCGCGAAAGCCTCATTCGGCAGGACCTGGTTGAGGCCGAGCCAGAAGCGGGGTGAGCCCTGCCCGATGTAGCTCGTCGCATGGATGACATCGGGGTCGCCCTTGAGAAGCCCTTCGGCCTCGGCGGCGACCTTGTCGGTCGCGGTAATCGAGGAGCCTTCCGGCAACCGCATTTCGAGGAACAGTTCCGGCCGCTCCGAAAGCGGGAAGAACTGCTGGGCGACGCGGCCGAACGCCATGATCGAGGCGGCGAAGATGCCAATGGTCACGAGAATGACGATTACGCGATGGCGCACGCACCATTGGACGACGCGGCGAAGACCCTGGTAGATACCCTTGTCATACATCGCGGAATGGCCGTGCCCACCCTGCGCTTCGGCCCCGGGGGCGGAATCGTGTTGCCGGATCGCCGGGAGCAGCTTCACGCCGAGATATGGCGTGAACACCACCGCAACGAACCACGAGGCGATGAGCGCCAGCCCCACGACGATGAAGAGCGAGCCGGTGTATTCGCCGACGCCGGACGCCGCGAGGCCGACCGGCAGGAAGCCGACGGCGGTAACGAGTGTGCCGGTCAGCATCGGGAAGGCGGTCGACTCCCAGGCGAAGGCGGCCGCCTTCAACCGGTCCCAGCCTTCCTCCATCTTCACAATCATCATTTCGACGGCGATGATCGCATCATCGACGAGCAGGCCGAGCGCGATGATGAGCGCGCCGAGCGAGATGCGGTGCAGGTCGATGCCCCAGATCTCCATGATCGTGAATACCATCGCCAGCACCAGCGGTACCGAGAGCGTGACAACAATGCCCGTGCGCCAGCCGAGGGAGAGGAACGAAACCGCGAGCACAATGGCCAGCGCCTCGACGAAGGCCTTCACGAATTCCTTGACCGACCCCTCGACCACCTTCGGCTGATTGGCGATGCGTTCGAGGTCGATCCCATGCGGCAAGCCTGCCTCGAAGGCGACGGTCGCCTTCTCGATGTCCTCGCCGAGCGAGAGGATATTTGCGCCCTTCTGCATGACGACGCCGACCCCGACCGCCGATTTGCCGTTCTGGCGGATGATGAAATCGCTGGGGTCCTCATAACCGTGCGAGATCTCGGCGATATCGCCAAGGCGGATCGAACGACCGTTCGCCTCGACCGGGATCGCAGCCACCGCCTCGACCCCATTCAGCGCGCCGGTCACCCGGAGAGGGATGCGCTGGGCGCTCGTCTCGAAGGCGCCGGCCGGGGTCATCGCGTTCTGCCGGGCAATGGCATCGAAGATCGCGCTCGCCGGAACACCGAGCGTCGCGAGCTTGGCATGGGAGAATTCGACGTAGATCTTTTCGTCCTGCGCGCCGTAGATATTGACCTTGACGACGTTGGGCACCTTGAGCATGGCGCGCTTGAAATCTTCCGCCACCGCCTTGAGACGGGCATAACTCGCACCGTCGCCGGTGATCATGGTCAGGATCGAATCGACGTCGCCGAATTCGTCATTGACGTTGGGACCGATGACACCGGACGGCAGCTCGGGCTTCAGGTCGCCGAGCTTCTTGCGCATCTGGTAAAAGAGTTCAGGCACCTGCTTGGCGGGCGTGTAGTCCTTGAACTCCATCTGAAGCGCGGCAAAGCCGGGCTTGGCGTAGGTCACGACCTTGTTGAAATAGGGCAGTTCCTGCAGCTTCTTCTCGATGCGGTCCGTCACCTGACTCTGCATTTCGAGCGCGGTCGCGCCCGGCCAGACCACCGTCACGACACCGACCTTGATCGTGAAGGAAGGATCTTCTGCACGGCCAAGCCGCAGATAGGAGATCGTCCCCGCCGCACCGATCACGAGGATAAGAAACAGGACGAGCGTCTGGTGCCGGACGGCCCAGGCGGAAAGGTTGATGCCGCGCATGGCGATGTCTCCGCTCAGGATCTGGCTGGATCAGGATTTGGCTAGGGCAAAGGCACGGGCCTTGAGGCCCTCGCGGAGCGTGTGGACGCCGAGCGTCACCACCAGATCCCCTTCTTCAAGGCCGCCGGCAACAAACGCTGATTCCGCATCGAAAGTCGTCACCTTCACCACCTTGCGCACGAGGGTTCCGCTCGCCTTGTCGAGCACGAAAACTTCGTTCCCTGTGCCCTGGTTGAGGACAGCCGACAGTGGCAGGCGCATCACCGGCGCCACGTCGCGCCGGGTGAGGGCCAGCGTCGCCGTCATACCGAGGGGCGCATCGGGAGCAAGGCCGGAGATCGTGTAGCGCGCGAGAAAGGTCCGCGTCGCCGAATCGGCGTTGGGCGAAAGTTCCCGCAGTTTCGCGGGGTAGGTGCGAGCGGGATCGGACCACAGCACCACGCTGGCTGCGGCTTCGCGTGCGAGTGCCATGTCCTGCTCGGGAATCGCGACAAGCGCCTCGCGGTCGCCGTCCTGCGCGATGCGGAACACCGGCTGTCCGGCAGCGACAACCTGCCCGGCCTCCGCGGTTACGGCAATCACCGTGCCATCCTCCTCGGCCTTCAGCTCAGTGTAGGATTGCGAGTTCTGCGCGAGTTCGACCTGCCGCTCGGCGCGCTGGACACGGCCGGAGGCTTCGTCGAGAACCGCCTTCTGCCGATCGAAAGCCTGCTCGGTCGACCAGCCCTTGGCGCGCAGTTCGCTGATCCGGTCTCGATCGAGCCGCGCCTGCCTCTCGGAGGATCGCGCGGCGGCGAGTTCTGCTTCCGCGGCTTCGCGGGACAAACGCAGATCGGTCTCGTCGAGCCGCGCGAGAATATCGCCGGCCTTCACGCGCGTGCCGGCTTCGGCATGGCGGCTGGCGATCTT
>DAORNC010000039.1:16429-23503 GCA_035440785.1 Rhabdaerophilum sp.
CGCCCACCCCGCCCCGGCGAGGCCGAGGGTCGCCGCCAGCACCACGAGGCCCGTGCGGCCCCGCGCCTTCTTGAGAAATCCGTTAAAACGGGCGTTTGTCATGGTGTCCTCGAAGGGGAAATTCAGGGCCGGAGCGCCGCGAGCAGAAGATCGGTGATCCGCTTCACCTGATCGAGCTGATCCCGGTCGGCATTGTGGGCAATGAGCGTGGGGTGGATGAATTTCGCTGCGGCTTCGAACGCGGTCTGCGCGAAAGCCTCGGGCTCGACCGCTCGGAACTCGCCACTTTTCACGCCGTCGGCGACGATACGCGCGAGGTAGCCGATCATTGAAGTGCAATGGCACTCGATCGCCGGCCAGTTCTCGGCCATCGCCACCTCGACCATGTCATGGATGCGATGCTCGTGGGTGAGCTTGTCCTTGTTGTTGCGATGAAGTTCGAGGAAATAGGTGCGCAGCCGCTCCGTCGCGCTCTGCGGCGAGGAAACGATGCTCTCCATCAACTGATCGACCTCGAGCATCAACTTGGCGCAGATCGCGTTGTTGATCGCGCTCTTGGAGGGGAAGAACCGGTAGACGTTGGCCGGGGACATGCCCATCGCAGCCGCGATATCGGCCACCGCAGTCTTGGCGTAACCGATTCGCCGGAAGTGCTCCTCAGCCACGGCGATGATTCGATCGCGCATATCCTCGGGCGAAAGTCGCTGGCGGATGTTCATAGGGATCCGTTTCTACATTCGTGAAGACTGATAAATGATGATTTTTGATTTTTATCACTTGACATATGTTACGTCAATAACCCTGTCAGATTCCGTCAGTATCGGCGTCGCTGGAAATACGCCGGATGAGCGGATAAGGTCCGGCGCGACGCGGTGTTTCCGCCTAGAAGTATCGCTTGGAGCTGTCTGTCGATGTCGAGTGCGTTCAACCCGGTTTTCGCAAACCTGCCGACAACCATATTCGAAATCATGTCGCGCCTTGCGCGGGAGCATCAGGCAGTCAACCTCGGACAGGGCTTTCCGGACGATCCGGGCGCCGAGGACATTCGCGCCAAGGCGGCGGAAGCCGTTGTTTCAGGCTGGAACCAGTATCCGCCGATGATGGGGCTGCCTGAACTGCGCACGGCAATCGCCGCGCATTATGGCCGTCACCAGAACCTGATGCTCGACCCCGACAGCGAGATCATGGTCACCTCCGGCGCCACAGAGGCCATCGCCGGGGCGCTCTTCGCGCTGATTGCACCGGGCGACGAGGTTGTGCTGTTCGAGCCGATGTATGACGCCTATCTGCCGCTTGTCCTGCGCGCGGGCGGGGTGCCGAAATTCGTCAAGCTGAAGCCGCCGCACTGGCGATTTACCGCGGACGACCTGATGGAAGCCTTCTCGCCGCGCACGAAGCTCGTGCTGTTCAACAATCCGCTCAATCCGGCCGGCAACGTCTGCCCGGTCGAGGATCTCACCATGCTCGCGCATTTCTGCATGGCGAATGACGCCATCGCTGTCTGTGACGAGGTCTGGGAGCATGTCGTTTTCGACGGGGTCCGCCACCAGCCACTGATCGCGCTGCCGGGGATGCGCGAGCGAACGGTGAAGATCTCCTCCGCCGGCAAGATCTTTTCGCTGACGGGCTGGAAGGTCGGCTTCGTCATGGCAGCGCCCGAACTGATGCGCGTTCTTGCAAAGGCGCACCAGTTCCTCACTTTTACGACCCCACCTAATCTTCAAACCGCGGTCGCCTACGGGCTCGGGAAGGAGGATGCATTCTTCGATGCGATGCGCGCCGATTTCCAGCGCGCGCGCGACTATCTCGCCGACGGGCTTGCAGCTCTCGGGCTCCCCGTCCTGAATTCGCGCGGGACCTACTTCCTCAACATCGATATCGCGCCGCTCGGCGAGGCGGACGACGTCGCCTTCTGCCAACGGCTCGTCGCCAGGCATGGCGTCGCAGCGATACCGGTCTCGGCGTTCTACGCGTCCGACCCGGTGAAAACCATTGTCAGACTGTGCTTCGCCAAAAAGCGAACGACGCTCGATGCGGCGCTTGAGCGCTTTGCCAAACTGAAAATTTAACGCGCCACCGCGACCGAACGGCATTCGTCCGGCAAGTCATCAAGCGTCCAGGGCCGGGGCGGCGGCTTCGGCTTGCCCTTGCCGGCTCCCTGCCGTTTCGGGCGATGCATGGCCGCGTATTGCTTTTTCAACCAATCCTGGAGTTCGCTGCCGCAACCATCTCCGTCTGCCGGCAGCGGCTGGTCGGTGCAGGTCGCGTCGCCTGCCGGGCAGGCGATGCGGATATGGAAATGATAGTTATGTCCCCACATCGGCCGCACCTTGGAGAGCCAGCCACGGTCGACGCCGGCATCGCGGCACAGCGCGACCTTGATGGCCGGATTGACGAAGATGCGCGTCACCGCCTTCTCGCGCGCGGCAAGGCGGATCAGCGCGAGATGCTTCTTTGTGTAAACCGAGGGTTCGACATCCATCCAGTCAGCGCGGGCAACATTTGTCGCGCTCATGTTCTCGCGCTCATCGCGGGAGAGCGTCCGCGCCGGCATCGGCGTCAGCCAGATATCCGCGTCGAGCCCGACCTGATGCGAGGCATGGCCGGTCAGCATCGGCCCGCCGCGCGGCTGGGAAATATCACCAACCAGCAGACCCGGCCAGCCCGCCTCACGCGGCGCGCGTCTGGCAATGCTTTCGACGAGGCGGATCAAGTCAGGGTGGCCCCACATGCGGTTGCGCGAGAGGCGCATCACCTGCCAGGTCTCGCCATCCACGGGAAGCGCCGTCGCCCCGGCGAGGCAGCCGCGCGCGTAGGAGCCGATAGCGCGCGCTTCCATCCGGGCAGGACCTGAGGTCGTGCCGAAGATGCGCTTGGCGGCATTGTTCGGCAGAAGCGACAGAACCTTGGCGCGGCGCTCCATCTCCTCGGTCTGTGTCTGCTGGGCGCGGACGGGCGCCGCGGTTGCGACGATCATTCCCAGCCCGAGGGCGATCATCGTGACGAAGGCGGCGAGCGGACGCGGCATCGAGGTTCCCCCTCGGAATCAGGAAAATCCAGTGTAATCTCGCAGCCAAAGGTTAACCAGCCAGAAGCGGCAAGGGTTCGTTCACCTTGGCTTTTCAGGATTTTCTGGACGGTTGTGCCGCAGGAAGGATGCAGCAAGAACCCGCAGGAGGTGGATCATGATGTCCGTATTGCTTCGTCGCCTGATGCCGGCCCTGATGGTCGTCTTCGGCGTGCTTCTCCAGATTAACCCGTCGCAGGCGCGCGTCGAGGCGCGGATCGACGTCAAGGCGCAGCGTATGGTCGTCAAGGTCGATGGCGAGGTCGCGCATGTCTGGCGCGTTTCGACGGCGCGCAAGGGCTTCGCGACGCCGCGCGGGGTCTACGCGCCGAAGCGGATGCACAAGACCTATTTCTCGAAGAAATACTACAACTCGCCGATGCCCTATTCGATCTTCTTCAAGGGCGGCTATGCGGTCCACGGCACAAATGCCGTGAAGGCATTGGGCAGGCCTGCGTCGCATGGCTGCATCCGCCTCGCCACAGGCCATGCACGCACGCTCTTTAACCTCGTGAAGAACCACGGGCCGGGCAAGGCCAGAATCGTCATCACGTAACCGCACTTGATGCCCATCAAGGGCAGATCGACATAAATTCCTTACCCTGAATATGTTCGCGGCCATCCGCGACCGGGCAGGAGCGGGAATGATCGTCCAGTGGATCGAAGGGCTCGTGGAGAGCTTCGGGCTTTCCGGCGCGATGGCGCTGGCCGGGCTTGCGGTCGGCGTGCTGTTAGGCTTCATGGCGCAGAAGAGCCGGTTCTGTCTCCGGGCCGCGACGGTCGAGTTCGTCACCGGGCATTTCGGTGAGAAGCTGGCCATCTGGCTGTTGACCTTCGGCGTCGCGATCACCGGCGTGCAGTTCCTCATCGCCGAAAAGGCCATCGACATCGCCTCGACCCGCGCGATTTCCGCGCCCGGTTCAATGTCCGGCGCAATTGTCGGCGGGCTCATGTTCGGCTGCGGCATGGTGCTGGCGCGCGGTTGCGCGAGCCGGCTGCTTGTGCTCTCGGCAACGGGTAACCTCCGGGCGCTGATCTCCGGTCTCGTGTTTGTCGTCGTCGCGCAGGCGGCCTATCATGGCATCCTCGAACCGGCACGGCTCTGGGTCTCCTCGCTGTGGATGGTCGAGGGTGGCGCGGCGCGCGACCTTATCCTGCGGCTCGGCGGGCAGGAGGGCGACAAGCTGCCGCTCGCGCTGCTGTGGCTTGTGATCGCTTTCCTGTTTGCGCTGCGCGGCCGGATTCCGTTCTGGGGCTGGATCGGCGGCATCGGCTGCGGGCTCGCGGTCATGCTTGCCTATTACCTCACCAGCCAGATCGCACTCGCGGCGATCGAACCGGGCGATCCCAAGGGCATCACCTTCTCTGGCCCTTCGGCGGAGGTGCTGATGCGCCTTCTCCAGCAATCGGACAGGCCGATCGGCTTCGATACCCTGCTGGTGCCCGGCGTGTTCCTCGGCTCCGCCATCGCCGCGATCCTCGCGCGCGAATGGCGCCTCACCGTGTTCGACGCCCAGTCCGGCATGTTGCGCTACATGATCGGCGCGTTCCTGATGGGCTTCGGGGCGATGGCGGCAGGCGGCTGCGCGGTCGGCGCGGGGGTATCGGGCGGCGCGATCTTCGCGCTCACTGCCTGGCTGGCGCTGATCGGCATGTGGCTGGGGGCCGGCGCAACGCATTGGCTGGTAGATGAAAAGCGCCGCCCCAAGGCCGAGAGCGCGCTCAACAATGCGCCGATCCCCTCCGGGCGGCTGATCTCGAAGGCGAAGGCCTGATCTTATGAGTCCATCTTCAGCGCGGCGATGAACGCTTCCTGCGGGATTTCGACCTTGCCGAACTGCCGCATCTTCTTCTTGCCCTCTTTCTGCTTGTCCAGGAGCTTGCGCTTGCGGGAGATATCGCCGCCGTAGCACTTGGCGGTGACGTCCTTGCGGAGCGCACGCACGGTCTCGCGGGCAACGATCTTGCCGCCGATCGCCGCCTGAATCGGGATCTGGAACAGGTGCGGCGGGATCAGCTCCTTGAGCTTCTCGCACATCGCGCGGCCACGCCCCTCGGCGCGCTGGCGATGAACCAGCATCGAGAGCGCATCGACAGGCTCGGCGTTGACGAGGATCGAGAGCTTCACAAGATCGCCCTCGCGGTAATCCGTGATCTGGTAATCGAAGCTCGCGTAACCCTTCGATACCGATTTCAGGCGATCATAGAAATCGAACACCACCTCGTTGAGCGGCAGGTCGTAAACCACCATCGCGCGCTTGCCGACGTAGGTGAGGTCGATCTGCGCGCCGCGCCGCTCCTGACAGAGCTTGAGGATCGCGCCGAGATAATCGTCGGGCGTGAGGATGGTGGCACGGATCCACGGTTCGCGGATCTCGGCGATCTTCATCACATCCGGCAGATCGGCGGGGTTGTGGAGTTCGATTTCCTCGCCATCGCGCATGACCACCTGATAGACAACGCTCGGCGCGGTGGCGATCAGGTCGAGGTTGAATTCGCGGGTCAGGCGCTCCTGGATGATTTCGAGATGCAGGAGTCCCAGGAAGCCGCAACGGAAACCGAAGCCGAGCGCGGCGGAACTTTCCATCTCGAAGGTGAAGCTTGCGTCGTTGAGGCGCAGCTTGCCCATGGCGGCGCGCAGCTCGTCGAAATCCGCCGCATCGACCGGGAAGAGGCCACAGAACACCACTGGCTGCACCGGCTTGAAGCCCGGCAGCGCCTGCGCGCAGGACTTCTTGTCCTCGGTGATCGTATCGCCGACGCGGGTATCCGCGACCTCCTTGATCGAGGCGGTGATGAAGCCGACCTCGCCCGGTGTCAGTTCGGGCATGTCGATCATCTTCGGGGTGAACACACCGAGGCGATCGACCTCATAGACCGCATTGGTGCCCATCATCTTGATGCGCATGCCCTTCTTGAGCTTGCCATCGACGATCCGCACCAGCACGACAACACCGAGATAGACATCATACCAGCTATCGACCAGCAGGGCCTTCAGCGGCGCGTCGATGTCGCCCTTGGGCGGGGGCAGCTTCCGGACGATGGCTTCGAGCACACCCTCGATGTTGAGACCGGTCTTGGCGGAAATCGGCACCGCTTCCGAAGCATCGAGGCCGATGACCTCCTCGATCTGCGCCTTGACGCGATCCGGCTCGGCAGCAGGGAGATCGACCTTGTTGAGCACGGGAACGATCTCGTGATCGGCGTCGAGCGCGTGATAGACGTTGGCGAGGGTCTGCGCTTCAACGCCCTGGCTGGCATCCACCACCAGCAGCGAGCCTTCGCAGGCCGCGAGGCTTCGTGAGACCTCATAGGCGAAGTCGACGTGGCCCGGCGTATCCATCAGGTTGAGGATATAGGTCTCGCCGTCCTCGGCCTTGTAGGTAAGGCGCACGGTCTGCGCCTTGATGGTGATGCCGCGCTCACGCTCGATCTCCATGTTGTCGAGCACCTGCTCGGCCATCTCGCGGTCGGCAAGGCCACCAGTCTTTTGGATCAGGCGGTCGGCGAGCGTCGATTTCCCGTGGTCGATATGGGCGACGATCGAGAAATTGCGGATGTTGGAGATCGGCTTCGTTGTCATGCGCCAGCGCATAGCGAAGCGCGCGCAAATGTCCAAGGAAAAGAAGCGGAAAAACGAAAAAGGCGAGGGTTCCCCCTCGCCTTCGTCCCCTGTTTTCCGATGTCAGGCCCGCGAGGTGGCGCCTTGCGGCAGAGCGTCGGCTTTCTCGGCCGGGAGGCCATCGGCATTCGGGCCGATTTCCTTCTCCCAGGGCGAGACCTTCTCGAGCCAGACGAGGAACCCGACGATGATCGCGGCAAAAGTCAGCGCCACCGCCGGGAACGGCAGGCCGAGCAGTTTGTCGAGCGTCAGCTTGCCGTAGGAACCGGCGGTCAGCACCGGTTTGAGAATGTTCGGCTCCATGTAGGTGAACACCAACGCACCGAACAGCCCGCCGATAAAGGTGAAGATCGCATCCTTGTAGCCGGTGCCGATCTGCGCCAGC
>DAORNC010000040.1:0-23250 GCA_035440785.1 Rhabdaerophilum sp.
CCAGACGATGACCAGCAGAAAGATCAGCGCGAACGGCAAGTCGATCAACGCCGAGACGGTTGCCGAAGCGCGGCGCATCGCCAAGGCGCGCGTGCTGGCCACCCCTGTCTGAGCGCAATGGCGCAGCCGGGCCGAAGCGCCCCTTGCTTTCGGCGCGAAAATCCCGCTACACCCCTTCCCGCATATCTCTCCCGGTATGTCCTGCCAAACCCCGCTGTTTAACCGGATTGCCCCATGCTTCGCTCTCCCATCATGAACGTGATGACGGCCGCCGCCATCAAGGCCGGCAAGAGCCTCAAGCGCGATTTCGCCGAACTGCCTTCGTTGACCATTTCGCGCAAGGGCCCCGGCGATTTCGTCTCGGAAGCGGACAAGAAAGCGGAGCGCATCCTGTTTCAGGAACTTTCCAAGGCCCGGCCGGGCTATGGCTTCCTGATGGAGGAAGAAGGCACCTTCGAGGGCACGGACAAGTCGCATCGTTTCATCATCGACCCGCTCGATGGCACGACGAATTTCCTGCACAATATCGCCCAGTTCGCGATCTCGATCGGCCTTGAGCGTGAAGACGAGATCGTCGCCGGCCTCGTCTACAATCCGGCCACCGAGGAGATGTACGTCGCCGAGAAGGGCCATGGCGCCTTCGCGGTCGGCCCGGACCCGCGGGACAATTACCGCCTGCGCGTCTCGCCACGCACCGATTTTGCCGATGCCGTGATCGGCTGCGGCATCCCCCATGCCGGACGCGGCGACCACGGGCAGTTCATCCGCGAGCTGGCCGGGATCATGCCGCGCTGTTCGGGCGTGCGCCGGATGGGTGCTGCGGCGCTCGACCTCGCCTATGTCGCCTCTGGCCGCCTCGAAGGCTTCTGGGAACGCAACCTTTCGCCGTGGGATTTGGCAGCCGGTATCCTGCTGATCCGTGAGGCAGGCGGCTTCGTAACCGCGGCCGATGGTTCAGACCGGATCTTCGAGACACGCGGTATCATTGCCGGCAATGAGGTTGCCCACGCGGCATTGCTCAAGGCCATTTCCGCTGCTTGATTGATCCAAAGCTGTTGCCATTCCCGCCCGAACGGTCTTGATTAGCGCCGAAACGGGAAAAGGAGCGGGAATGTCGAGCGCGACGACACGCCGGAAACTGACATCGCCGGGGCTTTTCCTGTTCCGGATGATCGTTTTCCTGGTTCTGGCGGGTCTGATCCTGCTGGTGATCCAGAAGCAGATCATCGTCGCATTCTGGGCCAATCCCGCGCTCAACGGCCTCATCCTGCTGGTGCTCGCTCTCGGCATCGTCTTCGCCTTCGCGCAGGTCGGTCGGCTTTTCTGCGAGATTCGCTGGGTCAATTCGCTCATCACGCCGGACGAAACCAAGCCCGTCGTCGAGCCGATCCTTCTCGCGCCGATGTCGGCGCTGCTGGGGGATCGCATCGGGCGCAACAACATTTCCACCCTCACGCTGCGTTCGGTGCTGGATTCGATCGGCGGCCGGCTGGATGAGAGCCGCGAGATTGCGCGCTACCTGACCGGCCTTCTGGTCTTCCTCGGCCTGCTCGGCACGTTCTGGGGGCTTATCGAAACCGTGAGCTCGATCGGAACCGTAATCGAGAAACTACCCTCCGGCGGCGAGAATACCGCGCTGTTCGACGAGTTGAAGCGCTCGCTCGCCGCTCCGCTCGGCGGTATGGGCATCGCGTTCTCGTCCTCGCTGTTCGGCCTTGCCGGGTCGCTGACCCTCGGCTTCCTCGATCTTCAGGCTGGACAAGCACAGAGCCGTTTTTTCTACGAGGTCGAGGAATGGCTCTCGAGCCGCGTCGACGACGAGCCGATTCCTGCCGGTGCTCCAGCGGATCTCCGGCAGGCGCTCGATGGCATTTCGCGCGCGGTGAACGATGCGGGTGCCGGACGCAACGCCAGCCAGTCGATCGCCCAGCTCGCGGAAGGTATTCAGGCGATGGTGCAGCATATGCGCAACGAGCAGCAGATGATCCGCTCCTGGGTCGAGGCGCAGTCGGCACAGCAGGCTGACGTGAAGCGCCTGCTCGAACGCCTTGCGCGGGACATGCCACCTCCCGCTCCGCCCGAGGAACGCAAAGGCGAATGATGGAACGGGGCGTCTGAAATGGCTCTTGGCCGCACGCGCAATCGGGACAGGGGAATCGACTACTGGCCGGGCTTTGTCGATGCCCTGTCGACCCTGCTGCTGGTCTTCATCTTCCTTCTTGCCGTCTTTATGCTCGGGCAGTTTTTCATCAGCCGCGAAATCGCCGGCAAGGACGATTTCCTTCAACAACTGAACCAGCGCATCGCTGCGTTGACCGATCTTCTGGCGCTCGAGAAGAGCGCGAAGGAAAGCGCCGAAGCGCGCATCACCTCGCTCACCGCGACGCTGGCGACCGAGAAGGCCGAACGCGAACGGCTTCAGAGCCTGCTGGCAGGTTCGCAGACCGATCAGACCCGGCTCGACGCCCTCGCCCGCCGCGCCGACGAGGAAAAGGATGCCGCAGCGCGCGCCTTGCGCGAGGTCGAACTGCTCAACCAGCAGATCCGCGCCATGCGTCAGCAGTTGCAGGCGCTGGAAAATGCGCTCGCCGGCGCCGAGACGCGCGAGAAGGACGCGCAGGTGCGCATCACCGATCTCGGCAGCCGCCTCAACGTCGCGCTCGCCCAGCGTGTGCAGGAACTCACGAAGTATCGTTCCGACTTCTTCGGCCGGCTGCGGACGGTGCTCTCATCGCGGCCCGATATCCGCATCGTCGGCGACCGGTTCGTGTTCCAGTCGGAAATCTTCTTCGGTTCCGGCGCGGACGAGCTTGAAAACGCGGGCAAGGACGAACTCGACAAGCTCGCCTCGGCACTGGTCGAACTCGAGCGCACCATCCCACCGGACATCACCTGGGTCGCGCGCATCGACGGACACACCGACAAACGACCGCTCTCCGGCGCGGGAAAATTCAGGGATAATTGGGACCTCTCCTCGGCGCGCGCGATCGCGGTGGTGCGTTACCTGATCTCGAAGGGCGTCTCGCCCCAGCGCCTCGTCGCGGCCGGCTTCGGTGAATTCGCACCGCTCGAATTCGGGGACACACCGGAGGCGCTCTCCCGCAACCGCCGTCTCGAGCTCAAGCTGACCGAACGCTAGCGATCAACCAGTTCCGAACTGCAGCGTCGCGAGACGCGCATAAAGCCCGCCCGTCACCGCGAGACGCTCGTGGGTCCCTTCCTCGACGATCTTGCCGTGATCGAGCACGAGGATGCGGTCTGCGTTGCGGATCGTCGCGAGACGATGCGCGATGACGAGCGCTGTCCGCCCCTGCATCGCCATATCGAGCGCTTCCTGCACAGCGCGCTCGTTCTCCGCATCGAGCGCCGAGGTGGCCTCATCCAGGAGCAGGATCGGCGCATCGCGCAAGATCGCCCGCGCGATGGCGATGCGCTGACGCTCGCCACCAGAGAGCGTCACACCACGCTCGCCGACCTCCGTCGCAAGCCCTTGCGCAAGGCGATCGGCGAACCGCGTCACCGCTGCCTGCTCCGCCGCAGCCCGCACGGCGTCGTCGCTCGCATCCGGCCGGGCGATGCGGATATTCTCGGCAATGGTACCGGCGAAGATCGCAGCGTCCTGCGGCACAATGGCGATGTTGGCGCGCAAGTCCGCGAGGGTCATTGCATTTGTCGGCGTGCCGTCGATGCGGATGACGCCGGCGCTGGGATCGTAAAACCGCAGCAGCAACTGGAACAGGCTGGTCTTGCCGGCGCCGGATGGTCCGACGACGGCCACCCGCTCACCCGATTTCACCGCCAAGCTGATCGGCCCTAGAACACGTCGGTCTGGCGCGCCGGGATAGGCGAAGGTGACATCCTCGAACACGATCTCGCCGCGCGGGGGCATGGACGGCCTCACCGGCTGGGTGGGTTCCTCGACCAGAGGCTTCGTCGCAAGGAGGTCAGCGAGGCGTTGTGCCGCGCCCGCTGCCTGATTGAGCTGGCCGAACACCTCCGAAAGTTGCCCCAGCGAGCTCGCCGCGAACACCGCGTAGAGCACGAACTGCGACAACCTGCCTGCCGTCATCTCGCCGGCGATCACGGCTTTCGCGCCGGTCCACAGCACGAAAGTGATCGAAGCGAAGGCGATGAAAATGATGATGGTGGTGAGGAAGGCCCGCGCCTTGGTCGCGGCTCGCGCGGCCTGATAGGCGCTTTCCACGGCATCCGCGAAGCGCAAAACGGCGGCCTTTTCACCGGCGAATCCCTGCACCACACGCACCGCCCCGATCCGCTCGGTGGCAAAGGAAGCGGCATTCGCCAGCGTGTCCTGCGCGTTCTGACCGCGCTTGCGGACGCCGCGCCCCGCGGCAACCAGCGGCAGAACGATTAGCGGAATCGCGAACAGCACCAGCACCGAGAGCTTGGGCGAGGTGACGATCATCATGGCCACCGCACCAATCAATGTGATCGCGTTACGCAGGGCGACCGAGGCGCTGGCGCCGAAGGTGGATTTGAGTTCGGTCGTATCCGCCGTCAACCGCGAGACGATCTCGCCGGAGCGGGCGGAATCGAAAAACGCGCCATCGAGGCTCATCACGCGTTCGAACACCGCCTGACGGATGCGAGCAACGACCCGTTCGCCCACGGTCATGACGTAGAAATAACGGACGCCCGCCGCGACCGCGAGGCCGCCGGTCAGCACGACGATCATGCCGAAATAGGCATCGACGATGCCGCGGTTCTCACCGGAAAAGCCAAAATCCACCATGCGGCGCACGGCAAGCGGGACCGCGAGCGTGAGCCCGGCGGCAACCATCAGTGCGACGAGCGCGATCAGGATCCGGAACCGCTCGGCCCTCGCGAAAGGCACCAGCACCCGCAGGGACGAGAGATCGGGCCGGAAGCGTCGAGCTGTCGGTTTCTGCGTCGTCTCGGAACTCATTCCGTCCTCGTGAAATGCGAGGGGCCATCACCCCGCTCGGATTGCAAAAGTCGCATATGTCGTTTGGACGCTGGGCGCTTGTCCCGTCAAGCACTCTCATGTATAGGGGCGCTCTCACGAACAGGGTTCTGGCGTCTTGACGGCCCCGAACGCGGCTGACGAGACGGTTTTTTTGCGCACGAAAGGCTTCCACCATGAAGGCGGATATCCATCCCGACTACCACTTCATCAAGGTCGTCATGACCGATGGCACGGAGTTCATCACCCGCTCGACCTACGGCAAGGCGGATGATCAGCTCAACCTCGATATCGACCCGAAGACCCATCCGGCCTGGACCGGCGGCACGCAGACGCTGATGGATCGTGGCGGCCGTGTCTCGAAATTCAACAACAAGTACGCGGGCTTCTCCTTCGGCAAGAAGTGAGACAGGGCGGCGCGGAGCCGCACCCGGCAAAAGCGCGCAACATCATAAAAAAGGCCCGCCTTCCGGCGGGCCTTTCGTATTTCAGGCAGCGGACTTGGCGGTTACTTACCGGAGAACGCAGCCGCCAGACGATCAAGCTGCCCGGCGATCGGGTTGGCCGGCTGCGTAAGCGGCGCCTTGCCCTTGAGCTCGTCGTCGATACGACAGATGCGGGCTTGAAGCGATTGCGAGCGGGCGATGAGATCGCGCAGGCGCTCCGGCAGCTGGCCGTAAACATCTGCCGCCATGTTGGAATCCTGCATCGCCAGCACCACACGGCTGTGTTCGCGTTCGGCATCCGCGCGGGTGAGTTCACCCTCGTTGACCGCACGCTGGAGCAGCAGCCAGGAGGTGAGCTGCATCAGGCGCGTCGTCAGGCGCATGCTCTCGCTCGCATAGGCGAGGCCGATGGTTCGGTCGAGCACCTTGGAATCGTTGCGGCCGTCGCCGTCGAGATAGGCTGCCGTCGCCTCGACGAGGCTCATGCCCTCGCGGAACAGCGCCATGAAACCTTCGGAAGCCAGCATGCGCTCGGTGAACGAGACAGCCGCTACCGGATCGCTCGCGCCGGGTTTGCCAATTCCTGTCATCGAGGTGTCGCGCGTCTTGTCCTGCATGGTTCGCCTCCGTCATCCGGTGTGCCGCAACGAGACATTGCGGCTGATGGGAAGCGTTGCTGCAAGACTAACACCAAACGCTCATGTCGAGATAAAGGCGCTCGGATCATGGTTAACGCGTCAGGACAAAAAAAGGACCGCCGAAGCGATCCTGAATAAAGTCCAACAGGGAGGCGTCAAACAGAGTAGCAGGAGCCACTCGGGATCCGGCGAACCGGAACATGAGCGAATTTACCCTGAAGGGTTTAACGAACTGTTAATTTGAGAGAATTTTCATCAAATACTACGGGTCTTTCGCTAACCCTATGATTTGGGGAACGATTCATCGTTCCTGCTTGGCAGGCGCTAAAGGCGGAACAGCGCATCGGCGGCCGCCTGTGTTTTCAATTTCTCGCCTCGCACCTGGGTGAGGCGTTCGATCTCGGCTTTGAGAAGCTCGATCCGCGCATCGATTTCCGCGAGCGAGAGCGGCGCCAGATCCTGACCGATCTCGTGGGTCGATTTCTTCCGGGGCGCCGTTTCCTCGTCGAACATTCCGCTCTCCCGATTTGATGCGACATGTACGGTTGCATGAGCCAATTGCGGACAGTATAAGGGCGCATTCCCAAATTGGCATCGAGTCTTTCTCGTTGCGGGCCGCCCGGGGAAGGCGGCGCGAACGGAGAGACGTATCCGAAGACCCCTGAACCGGCCCGCCCGGACAACGACAAGACCCGAGGAGAAGAGATCGATGGCAACGCTGCTTATGCCCAAGGCGACCGCTGTCTGGCTGGTGGAGAACACCGCATTGACCTTCGATCAGATCGCCGCCTTCTGCAATCTTCACCCGCTGGAGGTGAAGGGCATCGCCGACGGTGACGTCGCGGCCGGCATGAAGGGCCTCGATCCGGTGCAGGCCGGGCAGCTCACGCGCGACGAACTGGAACGCGCCGAGGCAAACCCCGACTACCGCCTCAAGCTCCTAGAGCCGAAGGTCCGCCTGCCGGACCTGAAGCGCACCAAGGGCCCGCGCTACACGCCCGTTTCCAAGCGGCAGGACCGCCCAAACGCAATCCAGTGGCTCATCAAGAACCACCCGGAGCTCAAGGATGCGCAGATCATCCGCCTCGTCGGCACCACAAAATCGACCATCCAGTCGGTCCGCGAGCGCACGCACTGGAACTCGGGCAATCTCCAGCCGCTCGATCCTGTCACGCTCGGACTCTGCTCGCAGATCGATCTCGATCTGGAAGTCAGCCGCGCCGCGAAGGATCGCCCGGCTGCCGCGGCACCGGATGTTGGCGCGACGCTGATCCCGGCCGAGGTGACAACCGCGGCGGAGGCGCCGAAGAAGAAGGTCGAGCTCGACGCCGAGCATGTCTTCGCCAAGCTCAAGGACCTGAAGCCGCTCGACGAGCAGGAATGAGACCAGCTTCCGGTTGAGTGGAGGCAGGAATACACGAAAAAGTAGTATTTATGGATGATGCTCCCCTGCGTTGCAAAGGGAGCCCCTTCCGTGCCTTTCCTGATTGATACCTGTGTCTTGCGGGAGCTCCACCTCCCGCGCCCGTTCTGGCGCGTCCGCCGCGCCGTCGACGACCTCTGGATGGAAGACATCCATATGAGCGCGGTCACCTTCGCGATCATGGAAGGCGGGGTTCACCAGTTGCCGCAGGAATTCAAGCAGCGCCGCGTGCGCAGCTGGATGCAGGATATCCGCCGCAAGCTCGGCCAGAACCTGCACGGGATCGACTACGAGACCGGCATCATCTGGGGGCAGATCATGAGTTCGGCCGCCCGTCGCCGGCTGAAACTACCCTACCACGACAGCCTCGTCGCCGCGACAGCCAAACGCCACGACCTCACCGTGATGACCCAGAACATCGGCTATTTCGCGCCCTTCAATATCGAGATTTTCAACCCCTGGGCTGATCCGAAGGAGACGAAATACGATTTCGGCGACGAGCCGGAAGACAAGTCGATCCAGCCGGGATCGACCAGTGCCGAATTCCTCATTCCGGGCGGCGGCGACGACGTGCTGGAGAACGCCGCCGCCTGACCTCTCATCCCTTCAGATTGGCCTCGCCGAGCGCCTTGGCGATTTCGTCGAGGATCGCCGGATCGTCGATCGTGGCCGGCATGGTCCAGGCATCGCCGTCAGCGATCTTCTTCATGGTGCCGCGCAGGATCTTGCCCGAACGGGTCTTCGGCAACCGGTTGACGACCAGCGTGTGCTTGAAGGCCGCCACCGGGCCGATCTGGTCGCGCACCAAGCGGACGCAATCCTTCGCAATATCGGCATGGGCCGTGTTGACGCCGCTCTTGAGCACGACGAAGCCGAGCGGGACCTCGCCCTTCAGGCTGTCCTTCGCGCCAATCACGGCGCATTCCGCGACGCTCGGATGCGAGGAGAGGACCTCTTCCATGCCGCCCGTCGAGAGCCGGTGACCGGCAACGTTGATGATGTCGTCCGTGCGGCCCATGATGAAGAGGTAACCGTCCTCGTCGCGATAGCCCGCGTCCGAGGTCGAGTAATAACCGTGGAATTCGTTGAGGTAGCTTGAACGGAACCGATCCTCGGCGTTCCACAGCGTCGGCAGGCAACCCGGCGGCAGCGGCAGCTTGATGGCGATGGTGCCCATCTTGCCAGCCTCGACCTCCTTGCCGGTTTCGTCGAGAATATGGATTTCATGGCCCGGCATCGGCACGGTCGGCGAACCGTATTTCACCGGCAGCATCCCTAGCCCGAGCGGATTGCCGGCGATCGCCCAACCGGTCTCCGTCTGCCACCAATGATCGATGACCGGAACCTTGAGGATATCCTCGGCCCATTTCACGGTGTCGGGGTCCGCGCGCTCGCCGGCAAGGAACAGCGCCTTGAAGCCGGCCAGGTCATATTTCTTGAGGTATTCCGCCTTCGGATCTTCCTTCTTGATGGCACGGAAGGCCGTCGGCGCGGTGAACAGCACCTTGATCTTGTATTCCGAGATCATGCGCCAGAAAGCGCCGGGATCGGGCGTGCCGACCGGCTTGCCCTCGTAGACGACCGTGGTCGCTCCGCGCAGCAACGGCGCATAGACGATGTAGGAATGCCCAACGACCCAGCCGACGTCGGAGGCCGCCCAGTAAACATCGCCCGGATTGATGTTGTAGATCGCGCCCATCGTCCAATCGAGCGCGACCATGTGCCCGCCGTTGTCGCGCACGACCCCCTTCGGCTTGCCCGTGGTTCCGGAGGTATAGAGAATATAGAGCGGATCGGTCGCCTGCATCGGTTCCGGCGCGAGCGGGCCGATGCCCTCGGCCTTGAGCCCCTCGCAAGTTTTGGCCCAGTCATAATCCCGGCCATCGACGAGGCCGGCGGTTTCCTGCGGGCGCTGGAAGATCAGGCAGTTCGACGGCTTGTGCTTCGCCTCCTCGATCGCACGGTCGAGCAGAGGCTTGTAGTGCACCACGCGGCCCGGCTCGATGCCGCAGGAGGCAGCGAGGATCATCTTCGGCTGCGCATCGTCGATGCGGGTCGCGAGTTCGTGGGCGGCAAACCCGCCAAACACCACCGAATGAATCGCGCCGATTCGCGCGCAGGCCAGCATCGCCACGATGGCCTCGGGAATCATCGGCATGTAGATGATGACCCGGTCGCCCTTTGCGACATTGAAGCGCTTGAGCGCATGGCCGAGCATCTCGACCTCGCGCAGCAGTTCCGCGTAGGTCAACACGCGTTTGGCGTCCGCCAGCGGGGAATCGTAGATCACAGCCGGCTGGTCGCCGCGCCCGTCGCGGACATGGCGGTCGAGGCAGTTCATCGTCGTGTTGCAGATCCCGTCCGGGAACCAGCGGCCGTAGACACCGGCCTTGGCATCAAACGTCGTTTTCGGCGGCACGATCCAGTCGAGCGCACCCGCCTGTTCGCCCCAGAACCCCTGAGGATCCCTCATCCAGCTTGCGTAGATATCGTGATACCGGCTCGTTCCCATCGCGTCCTCCCAAACGAAATCCAGGGTTGGCCATTCTATAACCACGATCGGCGTCGAGTTTCGCTTAGCAATTTGTGGAACGACGATCGCATGGCGATCCAAAATCATGCGCTCCGGCCTGTTGACCTGGCAATGCCCTATTGCGAAAGTTCGGGCCTTCAGACGCTTGATTTGCTCGCCTTTCGATGGTTAGTCCGCGTGCAATCAGCAGCAGGGAACGGATTTGAGCGAGATCATCAAGGATTCGCTGGCTCGCCTCGGTGCAGCGCTCGATCGGCTCGACGCGGCCGCCCTGCGCCATGCCGACGGCGACCGAGCCCGCGCAACCCTTGAGGCCGAACTCAACCTTATGCGCGAGGATCGTCACCAGCTCGCCCGCTTGCTGGATGAGGAAAAGGCCGCGCGGATCGAATCGGATTCGGGCCTGAGCGAACTTGGCCCGCGGATCGACCGCGCCATCGCCGCGATCCGGCAGGGCATGGCGGAAGGATAGTCGATGGCCCAGTTGAGTGTGACCATCGACGGCAAGCAGTTCCGCATGGCTTGCGAAGACGGACAGGAGGCGCATCTCGAAATGCTCGCCGCCCACGTCGACCAGCGCGTGAAGACCATGCGGGAAAGTTTCGGCGAAATCGGCGATCTCCGCCTCACCGTTATGGCTGCGCTGATGGTTTGCGACGAATATTTCGAGGAAAAGCGCCGCAACGAGGCGCTCCAGGAGGCGGCGCAGCATGATCGCACGGCGCGCAGCGAGGCGGCAGAAGGCGTCAATCAGCGCGACGCTGCCATTGCGGCGGCTATCGACGGGTTGACCCAGCGCATCGAACGCATCACCCGCAGCCTCAGCCATGTGCCGGACGAGAACTGACCCCTTCTCTTTCCGCGCCAAAACTCCTACATTAGCGATGCGGGGCTGCGGGATGCGGCAGGTTATACGTATTCCCCGGGGCCTTAACGATCCTTAGGGAGCTGTTCTTATCCGGACCCGTGGGTCCGGGTACACGGCGCCCACCTACTTATGTAGGTTCCCGGGATCGACACTCCACCGGTCATCGTGGCTCCGCACTTTCCTCTTTTCAGCAGGGCCGGGACTTCATGCGTATTCTCTTTCTCGGCGATGTCGTCGGCAAACCCGGTCGCCGTGCCGTCGCGGAACGGCTGCCCGGCCTGAGGCAGAAGTGGAACCTCGATTGCGTGGTGGTCAACGGCGAGAATTCCGCCGGCACCATCGGCATCACCGAGGCGATCTGTAACGAGATCCTCGACGCGGGCGCCGATGTCGTCACGCTCGGCAACCATGCCTGGGACCAGCGCGAGGCACTCGTTTTCATCGAGCGTGAGCACCGGCTGATCCGGCCGGCGAATTTCTCAGCCGGAACACCGGGCCGGGGCGCAGCGCTCGTCGAGGTTCGCAACGGCGCGCGCGTGCTCGTCGTGAACCTCATCGGCCGCGTCTTCATGCAGCTCTCCGACGATCCCTTCGTCGAGATCGAACGGCAGATCGCGGCCTGTCCGCTCGGTCACGGTTGCGATGCGATGCTGATCGACATGCATGCCGAGGCGACCAGCGAAAAGCAGGCGATGGCACAGTTCGTCGATGGTCGCGCCTCCATTGTCGTCGGCACCCACACCCATGTCCCGACGGCGGATCACCACATCCTCGCCGGTGGCACCGCCTATCTCACCGACGCCGGCATGTGCGGCGACTATGATTCCATCCTCGGCTGCCAGAAGGAAGCGCCGATGCACCGCCTGATGCACTCAACGCCCTCCGGCCGTTTCGAGAGCGCCGAGGGCGAGGCAACGCTCTGCGGCTTCGCGGTCGAAACCGACGACCGCACCGGCCTTGCGACGAATTGCTGGGCCATGCGTCTCGGGCCGATGCTGGAAGAGAGCCGCCCGAAGGGTTGGGAATGATCGACCTGCGCGCTCGGATCCCGGCATTGGCCCTCATGGCAATGGCATCCCTTCCCGTCGCCGCCCAGACCGATCGCGCCGTGGAATCGCCGGACCTCTGGCGCCGCCGCGAGGAAAGCCGCCTTGCTTCCCAACGCCGCGATTGCGAAGCCCAGTGGGCGGGAATGGATCGGGCCGGCCGGAAGGCCACAAGCGAGCGGGAACGCTTCATCGAGGAATGTCTCGCCGAAGCGCGGATCGCGCGCTGCCACCCGCCTGGCAACAACCCGACCTGCCGCTATCTGCGCCGGGAAGAGCGGAAGGCGCGCGAAAGCCGCGGAAGGCCCTAAATCCGCTTTCTTGATTTTTGCCCGCGCATTTGGTTTAGCGGGCCACAGTTTCCCGTCCCTTCAAGAGCAAGGACGCCCTCATGGCCGGTCATTCGCAATTCAAGAACATCATGCACCGCAAGGGCAAGCAGGATGCCGTGCGCTCCAAGCTGTTCTCGAAGCTCGCGCGTGAGATCACCGTCGCCGCCAAGATGGGCATGCCGGACCCGAACATGAACCCGCGCCTGCGCATGGCCGTGATCGCCGCGCGCGCCGAGAACATGCCGAAGGACAACATCGAGCGTGCGATCAAGAAGGCCGCCGGCGGCGACAGCGAGAACTACGAGGAAGTGCGCTACGAGGGCCGCGGCCCCGGCGGCGTGATGCTGATCGTTGAAGCACTCACCGACAACCGCAACCGCACCTCCGCCGCCGTGCGTTCCTACTTCACCAAGGCGGGCGGCGAACTTGGCGCCACGGGTTCCGCCACTTTCATGTTCGATCGCGTCGGCGAAGTGACCTACCCAACCGAAGCCGGCGATGCCGACACGGTCATGGAAGCGGCGATCGAGGCCGGCGCCGACGATGTCGTCTCGGACGAGAACGGGCACACCATCTATTGCGCCTTCGAGGATCTGTCCGAGGTCTCGAAGGCGCTCGAAGGCGCGCTCGGAGCGCCCGCCTCGGCGAAGGGCATCTGGAAGCCGCAGAACAACGTCGAGCTCGATCTCGACCGTGCGACCTCGGTGATGAAGCTCATCGACAACCTCGACAATGACGATGACGTGCAGAACGTCTTCTCGAACTTCGAGGTTTCCGATGAGGTGATGGCGAAGCTCACGGCTTGAGCCGTTGAAAACACGCCAGAGGCGGTTTCCGCAATGCCTTCTCCGTGCATAACGTGAGGGCATGGCATCCGTAACGCGAATCATCGGCATCGATCCGGGCCTCCGGCATACAGGTTGGGGGATCATCGAGGTCGAGGGCACCCGCCTCGGCTTCGTCGCCTGCGGAGCGGTCGAGCCGACACCGAGCGCCGACCTCGCCGACCGCCTCGCCGCGATCCACGAGGGGTTGCGCACTGTCATCGCCGATCATGTGCCGCAGGAAGCCGCGGTCGAGGAAACCTTCCTCAACAAGGATCCGCGCTCGACCCTCAAACTCGGCGCGGCGCGCGGCGTGGCGATGCTGGTGCCCGCGCAGGCCGGACTCAGGGTCGCGGAATACGCCCCCAATCAGGTGAAGAAGAGCGTCGTCGGCGCGGGCCACGCCGAGAAGGCGCAGATCCGCATGATGGTGAAGGTGCTTCTGCCCAAGGCGGAATTCCGCACCGACGACATGGCGGATGCGCTCGCCATCGCCATCTGCCATGCACACAACAGAAGAGTGAGATGAACAGCATCACGGCCTTGACCCGATTTGTAATGCGCGCAGCGCTTCCGCTGCTCGCCACCGTGCTCCCCGCCCTTGTTGCGACAGCGGATGCGCGCCCTCCCGGTGGTCGCTACGCCCTGCATCGCGAGGCCTGCGCGGCAAACGATATTTTCCTCACGCTGAAGGGGGACCGACTCGACCTCCCGGTCTTTTCCTGCACCGGTCTTACATTCACCGCACGCGGGGCCGGTGGAGGAGATGCTGCCGCCTGGAACGTCGCTGCAAAGCGCTGTGAAGGCGAAGAGGGCAAGCCGGGGCCACAGAAATTCGCGATCGAGATGCGTGGCACTTCCATGCGCATCCTCTGGGCTAACGGGGACAGGAGCGCGCCGCTCCAACGGTGCGGAAACTGATATGATCGGCAAGCTCAGGGGGGTGATCGACAGCTACGACGTGGACAGCGTGATCCTCGATGTGCATGGCGTCGGCTATCTCGTGCATTGTTCGTCGCGCACGTTGCAATCGCTGCCCCAACCGGGCGAGGCCGCGACTCTCTTCATCGAGACCATCGTCCGCGAGGACATGATCCGGCTGTTTGGCTTCGCCAGCGCCATCGAGAAAGACTGGTTCAACATCCTGCTCGATGTGCAGGGCGTAGGCCAGAAGGTCGCACTCGCGATCCTTTCCACGCTGCGCCCGGCCGAACTCGCGTCTGCCATCGCCATGAAAGACAAGGCCTCGATCGCGCGCTCGCCAGGTGTCGGCCCAAAACTGGCCGAGCGCATCTGTGTCGAGCTGAAGGACAAGGCGCCGGCTTTCGGCAGCATCGATCCCGCGGTCGTGAAGCTCGCGGGCGATGTCGAGGAGATGCGCGCCGCCGGCCCGTTGCGCGATGCGGTCTCCGCGCTCGTCAATCTCGGATACGGCCAGCCGCAGGCCGCCGCCGCCGTGGCGGCCGCCTCGAAGGCGCTCGGGGAGAACGCCGAGACCGGCGCGCTCATCCGCCAGGGCCTCAAGGAGCTTGCGAAGTGACGGAAGCCAGCACCCTGCCGGAGGGGATTGTTTTTCGGGCGGTGGAGGACAAGCGGGCCATTGCCGAGTTCATGACGCATCATTGGGGTTCGTCGCGCATGCTGGTCGGCATGCATACTTATGATGTTGCCGATATTGAAGCCCACGGCCTTTTCAACGCCGCGGGCGATCTCCTTGCCTTCGCGAGCTGGAAACTGCGGGACCGGACAGTCGTGCTCTGCGCGCTCCATGCCCTGAAGGAGGGCAACCGCTTCGCAACCCTCATGCTCGGCGAGATCAAGGCTCTGGCACGACGGATCGGGGCAAAGTCGATCCGATCGATGGTGACGAATGACAACATGCCTGCGCTGGTTTTCTACCAGAAGAACGGCTTCCGCTTCGCCACGCTCTACGTCGGCGCGGTCGACGCCTATCGTCCGGTCATGCCCGGCATGATCACGCATGGCCACCTCGGCCTGCCGATCCACGACGCTCTGGAACTGGAATGCCTGATCTAGCGGAGGTTTTGCAATCGGCAAAACAACCATCGCGGGCGTGAAATCCAAAACGCGCTCACCAATTGCATTTCCAGATGAAATGCCGACGAAAGGGTTGAATTCGGGCACCGAATACGTCCCTATCACCGCCAACCGCACAGAATCAGCGCGCGACAAAGGGGCAGATGTGAGCAAATCCCCATTCAGGATCGAACCGCTGGCCGACACCGGTCTCATCAAGGCACTTCTCGCCCGCCGGTGGGGTGACGATCTGATGATGTTCGGGCGCACCTGGAAGATCGACGAGTACGAAGCCCTGGTCGCGCGGAACGGGCAGGGCGAGGTGCTGGGCCTCGCCACCCATGCCATGCAGAAAACCACCATACTCGCCCTGACGATCGACAATTTCTCCGATATCCGCGGTGTAGGGCGGGCGTTGCTCGACCACGTGGCGGAAATCGGCCGGCAAAAAGGTGCACGGGTGCTGCGGGTACTGACGACCAACGACAACACACCCGCCTTGCGCTATTTTCAGAAGCTGGGTTTTCGCATTGCGGCGCTTTATCCGGGCGCCGTGATGATCTATCGCACCGTGGCGCGCAATCTGCCGGAAATCGGCGTGGACGGCATTCCCGTACGTGACGCCATCGAACTGGAGATCGATCTTTGAGCCGCCCCGGCCTTTTGAACCCCGAAAAGCGTGGCGACGATTTCGATCAATCGATCCGTCCGCTCGCGCTCGGCGAGTTCATTGGCCAGCGCCAGGCGCAGGAGAACCTCAAGGTCTTCATCCAGGCCGCGAAGACGCGCGGCGAGGCGCTCGACCATGTGCTATTCGTTGGCCCGCCGGGCCTCGGCAAGACGACGCTCGCGCAGATCGTGGCCCGCGAGCTCGGCGTCAACTTCCGCTCGACCTCGGGGCCGGTGATCGCCAAAGCGGGCGATCTTGCCGCTCAACTGACCAACCTCGACGAGCGCGACGTGCTGTTCATTGACGAGATCCACCGCCTCAACCCGGCTGTCGAGGAAATTCTCTACCCCGCGATGGAGGATTACCAGCTCGATCTCATCATCGGCGAGGGGCCAGCCGCGCGCTCGGTGAAGATCGATCTGCCGAAATTCACCCTCGTCGGCGCGACCACCCGCGCCGGGCTGCTGACGACGCCTTTGCGCGACCGCTTCGGGATTCCCGTGCGGCTGAATTTCTACACGGTGGAGGAACTCGAGCTGATCGTCACGCGCGGTGCACGCGTGCTCGGCATCGGCATGAGCACGGACGGCGCCAACGAAATCGCCCGACGCGCCCGCGGCACCCCGCGCATCGCCGGTCGCCTCCTCCGGCGCGTGCGCGACGTCGCCATCGTCGAGGGCGCACCGACCATCACGCGCGCCATCGCCGACAAGGCGCTGACCATGCTCGATGTCGATTCCATCGGCCTTGATCTGATGGACCGGCGCTACCTCTTCACCATTGCCGAGAAATTCATGGGCGGCCCTGTGGGCATCGAGACAATGGCCGCCGCCCTTTCGGAGCCGCGAGACGCCATCGAGGACATTATCGAGCCCTATCTGCTCCAGCAGGGCTTCCTTCAGCGCACCCCGCGCGGGCGCCTCCTCACAGACGCAGCCTTCCGGCATCTGGGGATGGCGGTTCCATCACGTCAGGCGCCGCAGTTCGGGTTGTTCGACGGGGGTGAGGAGGACGCGTGAGCCAACTCCCCCTCCGCATCTATTACGAGGACACGGATTTCTCCGGCTTCGTCTATCACGCGCGCTATCTCCATTTCTTTGAGCGCGCCCGCACCGAGACGCTGCGCGAACTCGGCATCGACCAGCGCGCACTGTTCGAGGCGGAAGGTGGCCCCTTCGGCTTCGTCGTCCGGCACATGACGATCGACTACCGCAGCCCCGCACGGATGGACGATCTCGTCGAGGTCGAGACGCGCATCTCCAAGCTTGCCGGCGCGAGCTTGGTCATGGACCAGGTGTTGCGTCGGGGCCGCGAGATCCTGTGCGAGGCAAACGTCACCATCGCCTTTCTTGCCAGGGCACGCGCCGCGCGCCTGCCGTCGGAACTGCGCGACAAACTTGTTGCAATGCACAAGTCGTGAAATATACGAAACATTAACCATAATTTCCGATTGATGAATTGGGGCAGTTTGATCCGGTCGGATCAGGTGCGCCCCCGGCGCGATGCCTCAGTTTGGTCGCAAAACCGGGCCATTGCCGCTGGATGAACGAGGCTGGTGGCATTTTGCATGCACCGGCGGAAGGACCCGACATGCCGACAGCCGACGCCCATACCGATCTTTCGCTGATCTCGCTGTTCCTGAATGCCCATTTCATCGTCAAGCTGGTGATGATGGGGCTTCTCGCCGCATCGATCTGGTCCTGGGCAATCATCATCAACAAATCGCTGATGTTGCGGCGGATGAAAAGCCGGATGGACGATTTCGAGGATACCTTCTGGTCGGGCCAAAGCCTCGACGAGCTTTACCGCAGCCTCGCGCAGAAGACGCCGGACGGATTTGCCGCGCTGTTCGTAGCGGCGATGGGCGAATGGCGCCGCGCCTTCGAGGGCTCGGGCCGCGGCTTCGCCTCGCTCCAGACCCGCATCGACAAGGTGCTCGATGTCTCGATCGCCCGCGAGGTGGAGCGGATCGAATCCAAGCTTCTGGTGCTCGCGACCATCGCCTCGGTAGGCCCCTATGTCGGCCTGTTCGGCACGGTCTTCGGCATCATGACCACGTTCCGCTCGATCGCGGCCTCCAAGAACACCTCGCTCGCGGTTGTCGCACCCGGCATCGCCGAAGCGCTGTTCGCCACCGCCATCGCGCTGGTGGCGGCCATTCCGGCCAATATCTTCTACAACAAGTTCGTGAAGGACGTTTCCCGCACGCAAGGGCGGCTTGAAAGCTTCGCCGACGAGTTCTCCGCCATCCTCTCCCGCCAAATCGACGAGCGCGCCGGTCAGGTGCGCGATCGCGGTGCGGCCTGAGGAGCGTGGGCATGGCAATGGCAATGAACGCAGGTGGAGCAGGAGGCGGCAAGCGCCGCCGGTCCCGTCGCGCGATGCCGATGGCGGATCTCAACATGATCCCCTTCATCGACGTGATGTTGGTGCTGCTGGTGATCTTCATGGTCGCCGCGCCGCTGCTGACCACCGGCGTGCCGGTGGACCTGCCGAAGACCGGCGCTGCCGAGCTCAACATCGACAAGAAGCCGCTCTCGGTGAGCATCGACGACAAGGGCGCGATCTTCGTGCAGGAAAAGCCCTCGAAACTTGAAACTCTGGCCGATGACATCAAGGCCGTCGCCAAGGAAGGCTTCGACGAACGCATCTACGTGCGCGGCGCGGCGCAGGTGAACTACGGCCGCGTGGCCGAGGTTCTCGCGGCGCTGAAGACCGCAGGTTACACCAAGACGGCGCTCGTCAACGCACCGTCCGAAGCAAAGAAGTAGAGAAGGAGGCGGAACGCTTGGCGCTCGCCCTTCGGGATCATCTCGGACGGTTTCTCTCCTGGCGGCAGCCGGGCGGCATGGTCTCGGCCGGCGCGCACGCCCTGCTGCTCGTCGCCGGCGTCTATGCCTTCAATTCCGCCCAGCCCTTTTCCCCGGCGAACGAGGCCCTGCCCGTCGAGGTTGTCTCCGATCAGGCTTTCAGTGAGATGATGAAGGGCGACAAGAACGCCAAGGAAAAGGCGGCCGTGCCAGAGCGCCGCGTCGATCGGGTCGCCGAAACGAAGGAAGACAAGGACAAGGGCGTCGCGAAGACCGATACCCCCACCCCACCGGTGAAGCAGGAAGAGGCGCAGGCCGAAAAGCCCGAGCCGGAGCAGAAGGTCGCGATCGCCACCCCGCCCGTGCGTCCGCCCGAGCTGCGCATCGCCCCGCCGGAGCCGAAGCTGCCGGCGCAGATCGAGGAAGACGACAAGATCGACGAGCAGGCCGAGCTGCTGCGCAAGAAGCGCGAGGAAGAGAAAAAGATCGAGGAGCAGAAGAAGCTCGAAGAGGCCGCCCGCGCCGAGGCCAAGCGTAAGCTTGAGGAAAAGCGCCTCGAGGAGAAGCGCAAGGAAGAGGCCCGCATCCGCGAGGAAAAGCGCAAGCTCGAAGAAACATTGAAGGCGGAAGTCGAGGCCGAGCGCAAGGCGGAGGAGATCAGGAAGGCCGAGGAAAAGAAAAAGGCTGAGGCCGCGAAAAAGGCTGCTGAGGCCAAGGCCAAACGCGACCAGGAAAAACGCGAGGCGGAAGAGCAGAAGAAGCTCAACGACGCCATCCGCCAGAAGCTGCTCGCCTCACGCGACACCCCGTCCTCAACGGGCTCCACCGGCGCGGCGATCAGCAACCGGTCGACCCTTGGCACAACCACGGCGACCGGCGCGAAGCTATCACCCTCGGATCGCGCGCAGCTGATCGGCATTCTCACCGAGCAGATGAGCCGCTGTATCTCCTACTCCGGCACTGCGCCGAAGACTGGCCCCCAACTGACCTTCACGCTGGCTCAGGGCGGCACGATCGTTGGCGGCGTTAATCTGGTCAACCGCTCCGGCGAAAGCAATTTCGTACCTTTCGCGGAAGCGACAATGCGCGCGCTCCGCAATTGCCAGCCTTATCGTGTACCCGCCCGGTTCCTCGCCACCTACGAGGACTGGAAGAACATCCGGCTGAACATCGATACCTCCGAAATGCAGTAACGCCGGGAATGCAGTGAATCCGTCCGAAACAAACCGCCACATCGCGAGCCAGACGCCATGAACCGCCCCCTCCAGCTTTTCCGCCCGGTGATCTTCGCGATCGGCCTGATCGCGGCGCTGATGGCGCCCCTGCTCATCGCCGGCCATGTCCACGCGCAGGCCGCCGGCTGCCGCGCCGGGGAACTCTGCATTGATCTCAACCCGCGCAATTTCAAGCCGATGCCGATCGCCATCGTCACCTTCACCGGCGATGCGCAGGCGAGCACGGTTTCCGAGATCATCAGTTCCAACCTGAAACGCTCCGGCGTGTTCGAACCGATCGACCCCGCCCGCCACCCGGAAAAGGCTCTCGGCTTCGATGCCGTTCCGAACTTCCCAGCCTGGACCGCCGCCGGCGCGCAGGCCATCGTCACCGGCCGCGTGATCCGTGACGGCGGGCGCATTGCAGTCGAATACCGGCTCTGGGACGCGACCACGGGCAAGCAGGTTGTCGGCCAGAAACACGCGATCGACCCACAGAACTGGCGCCGCCTTGCGCACCTCGCCTCGGACGCCGTATTCGAGCGCATGACCGGCGAGGCCGGCTTCTTCGATACCCGCATCATCTTCGTCGACGAGACCGGCCCGAAGGACAAGCGCCGCAAGCGCCTCGCGATCATCGATCAGGACGGGGCGAACTTCCGTGCGCTCTCAGGCGGCAACGAACTGCTGCTCACCCCGCGCTACAGCCCGCGCGGTGACCGGGTGGCCTTCATGGCCTTGACCGAGGACGGCCGCGCCAACGTGCAGGTGCTCGATCTAGCCTCCGGACGCCGCTCGGTGATCGGCGGCGCCGAGACCACAAGCTTCGCACCGCGCTTCGCGCCAAACGGTTCCCAACTTGCTCTGAGCGTCGAAGCCGGCGGCAACACCAATCTCGCCGTCGCGGACGCCGCCTCTGGCCAGATCCGCCGGATCACGAACGGCAGCGCGATCGATACCTCACCTTCCTATTCGCCTGATGGCAGCCAGATCGCCTTTGAGAGCGATCGAGGCGGCGGACAGCAGATCTACATCATGGGCGCGGACGGCTCCGGCGCGCGGCGCATCTCCTTCGGTGACGGACGCTACTCCACACCCGTATGGTCGCCGAAAGGCGATTACATCGCCTTCACCCGGCAGAAGGCCAATTCCTTCGCCATCGGCATCATGAAGCCGGACGGTTCGGGCGAACGCATCCTCACCGAGGGTTACCACAACGAGGGCCCGAGCTGGGCGCCGAACGGCCGCTATGTCGTGTTCTTCCGCGATTCCGGCGGTGGCCCGAAACTCTACATGGTCGATGTCAACGGCCGGGTCGATGTTGCGATCCCGACGCCGGCCTTTGCCTCCGATCCGAGCTGGTCGCCGCTGATCTCGGCCCGTTGATGGGGGACGCGAACGAAGCTGCAGTCGTCCTGTTCTCTGGCGGGCAGGATTCGGCAACCTGCCTCGCCTGGGCACTCGACCGTTTCGCCCGCGTCGAGACCATCGGCTTCGATTACGGCCAGCGCCACCAGATCGAACTCGCCTGCCGGGAAAACGTCCGCGCAGGGCTCGGACGGCTCAAACCGGACTGGGCCGCGCGCCTCGGCGAGGACCATGTTCTCGATCTCGGCGTGCTGGGCACGATGTCGCAGACCGCGCTGACCCGCGACGTCGAGATCGCGATGGATGCTGAAGGGTTGCCGAACACCTTCGTTCCCGGCCGCAACCTCATCTTTCTCACCTTCGCCGCCGCGCTCGCCTATCGGCGCGGGCTCAGGCACATCGTCACCGGCGTGTGCGAGACCGATTACTCCGGCTACCCCGATTGCCGCGACGACACAATCAAGGCGCTTCAGGTCGCGATAAACCTCGGCATGGAACGACGCTTCGTGCTCCACACCCCGCTGATGTGGATCGACAAGGCCGAGACCTTCGCGCTCGCGGAAGCGCTGGGAGGCTCACGACTGATCGATCTCGTCGTAGAGGAAACGCATACCTGCTACGCCGGCACGCGTGACAAGCGCCATGAATGGGGTTACGGGTGCGGGCAATGTCCCGCCTGCGCGTTGCGGGCCGCTGGTTTCGCGCGGTTCCGAGGTCGGTGACAGATCCGAAACAGGGTGGCTGATCCCTCAAAGCCCGGACGGGCCAAAGCGAGTATTCCATGAAACACGACAATTCCATTCGTCGCCGCGAGGGCTTCGCCTTTCTCGCGGCCTTCGCCGCCTGCATCCCTGCGGCAAACTGGATGATCCAGAACGCGGGCACCTTCTGTGTGCCCAACGGCCCGTGTCTCATCCCGGTCGCGCCGGGTCTCACCGCTCCGAGCGGAGTCCTCATGGTTGGCGTTGCCCTTGTCCTGCGAGATCTCGTGCAGCGCCGGCTCGGCATCGCCTGGTCCGTGCTGGCGATCGCGATCGGAGCCGGTCTCTCGGCCTTCTTCGCGCCGCCGGCTCTGGTGACGGCGTCGCTCGCTGCTTTCCTGCTCTCGGAACTCGCCGACCTCGCTGTCTTCACTCCGTTGCAGAAGCGCGGACTGGTGCTGGCCGCCGTGGCGAGCAGCCTCGTCGGGCTCGTCATCGATTCGGTCGTATTCCTGAACCTTGCGTTCGGCTCGCTTGACTATCTAGGCGGGCAGGTCGTCGGTAAGGCCTGGATGGTCCTCCTCGCGATCCCCGTGTTGCGCTGGCTGCGTGAACGCGATGCCGCGCGTGGCCTTCTTCCCGTCTGAAATGCGTGTAACGTCAAGAAAGCGTTCACCATTTGCCGTAAAGTCGCCATGCGGAGCCGCTCTATTGCGGTTCCGTTAGCCTTTACGGAAGCTTTCGTTAATCGCCACAACTTTATCTGGTTGGCCGGGGCAAGGACGAATTTTCGAAGTCTCGGCCAATTCTAAGGAGTTTCAGGGATGTATCCCGTTTTCGCTTCTGCGCGCGTCTCGCGCATCGCCGCCGCCGTTCTGGTCGCCGGCCTGCTCGGCGCCTGCGCTTCCAAGAACACCGACGCTGACGGCGCCGGCGGGGCCGGTGGCGCCTCGACACCGGGCTCGATCCAGGATTTCGTCGTCAATGTCGGCGACCGCGTGTTCTTCGATTCGGATTCGTCCGAGATCAACGGACAGGGTCAGCAGACGCTCGACAAGCAGGCGCAGTGGCTGAGCCGCTACCCACGCTATTCCTTCACCCTCGAAGGCCATGCGGACGAACGCGGCACGCGCGAATACAACTTCGCGCTCGGCGCCCGCCGCGCGGAAGCAGCGAAGAACTACCTCGTCGCCCGCGGCGTCGGCGCCAACCGCATCCGCACCACCTCGTTCGGCAAGGAACGTCCGGTCGCGGTCTGCAACGACATCTCCTGCTGGTCGCAGAACCGCCGCGCCGTCACGGTGCTGAACGGCGGCGGCTGACCGGTTGCCTCGCGGATTGGGGGGCCTGGAACTGGCCTCCCTCCGCCCTACACGTTAGAATGATCAGAATGGT
>DAORNC010000040.1:23286-23496 GCA_035440785.1 Rhabdaerophilum sp.
GTTTTCGCCCTGATTGCCGGCCTCGCGTTCGTGGGTAGCATGGCCGCGCCGACACACGCGCAAGACGCAGCGGACATCCTGCTCCGGCTCGACCGGTTGGAGAACGAGAACCGCCGGCTGAACGGACAGGTCGAAGAGCTGATGTTCCAGCTTCGCCGCACCGAGGACCAGCTCAAGCGCTTCCAAACCGATGCTGACACCCGTTTCCGC
>DAORNC010000041.1:0-8412 GCA_035440785.1 Rhabdaerophilum sp.
GATCAAGACCATCCTCGTCGGCGATCAGGAATTCGACAGCGCCAAGACCCTCGCGGCCTTCGCGCTTGGCTTCGTGCTGTTCTTCATCACGCTGATGCTCAATTTCATCGCCCTTCGGGTCGTGCAGAAATACCGGGAGCAATATGACTGACGCTACCCTGTCCGCTTCGAAGAGTCAGCAACGCCCGATCTCCGCCGAGGTGGGCGCCCGGCTAAAAGTCCGCTATCGCGCGGAACGGCGTTTCCGCGCCTATGGCCTTTTTGCGCTGCTGTTGACGAGTGCGTTCGTCGTTGCGCTGCTCGGCGATATTCTCGTGCGCGGCCTGCCCGCGTTCTGGCAGCATCACGTTATCCTCGATGTTGAACTCAAGGCAGATGTGATCGACCCGACTGGCAAGCGCGAGGTCGAGGCGTTGCGCGCCGCCGATTACAACGCGCTGGCGCAGCAGGCGCTGAACGAGGCCGTTCCCGGAATCAAGAGCCGGCAGGCGCGACGCACGCTCTCGCGCCTGCTATCAACCGGCGCCGGCGACCCCATCCGTGCTTCCGTGCTGGCTGATCCGGCAATCATCGGCACGCGACAGAAACTCGCGCTCCTGATTTCCGCCGACGCTGATCTCTATCTCAAGGCGAATGGCAAGGGCACGCCCGGCACGCCCGGCAAGGGCGTGCTGACCGCCGCCGTCGATGGCGGCGAAGTTGCATTGACCGCCAACGGGCCGGAATTTGCGACCGCGCTTGCCGAGGTGAAGGCGATCCTCACTGCGAGGGCGCGCACGCTTCGTGTCGAGATTGCCCGTATCGGGGCCGGCGGCAGCGATGCGACCAAGGCTCGGCTTGCCGAACTCACGGCGGAAGCGGAGAAACTCGAAGCCCGCGCCAAGGCCAACGACCAACCAGAAGAACTCGATGGCAACATGCCGAGCCTGCTTGTCGGCTGGGGTGATGCCCTGGTCAAGATCGTTCGGCTTGGATCGGACAAGGCCGAAGGCGCGGCACTACTTCCTGCCGGCGAAGGCGGCGAGATCAAGGCCGGTGCCTGGTCGCTGCGGCGCTATTCCGTACCCGAAAACGCGCGCAAGACGACCGATCAAGAGATCGCATTCCTGGATCGGCTCGCGGGTGCCGGGCGGGTCGAGAACCGGTTCAATTTCCTGTTTTTCAAGGCCGGCGACAGCCGCGAGCCCGAGCTCGCCGGCATCCGGGGTGCGCTCGTCGGCTCCTTTCTGACGCTTTTGGTGACGCTGGTGCTCTGCGTGCCGATCGGCGTCATGGCGGCGGTCTATCTCGAAGAGTTCGCGCCGAAGAACCGGCTGACGGAGATCATCGAGGTCAATATCAACAATCTCGCTGCCGTGCCGTCGATCGTGTTCGGCCTTCTCGGGCTGGCGGTTTTCCTGAACTTCTTCAACCTGCCACGCTCGGCGCCGCTGGTCGGCGGGCTCGTACTGGCGCTGTTGGTGTTGCCGACGATCATCATTGCGGCGCGCGCGGCCATCAAGGCCGTGCCGCCGTCGATCAAGGAGGCGGCGCTCGGGCTCGGCGCCTCGCATCAGCAGGCCGTGTTCCACCATGTGCTGCCGCTGGCGATGCCCGGCATCATGACCGGCACGATCATCGGGATGGCGCATGCCCTGGGCGAGACTGCTCCACTCCTGATGATCGGCATGGTGGCTTTCATCGTCGATATTCCCGGCGGCATCACCGATGCGGCGACCGTGATGCCGGTGCAGATCTACCTCTGGTCGGATCTTCCCGAACAGGCTTTCAAGGCGAAGACGGCAGGTGCCATCGTGGTGCTGCTGGGCTTCCTTTTTGCGATGAACGGCGCGGCGATCTGGCTGCGCAAGCGCTTCGAGCGGCGGTGGTGACATGAACGATGTGCAGATGATGGCGGCAACGATGGAGAGCACTCATCCGCGCGTGAAGGTATCCGCGCGCGGGGTCGACGTGTTCTATGGCGAAAAGCATGCCATCAAGAACCTGACCGTCGATATTCCCGACCGAGCCGTGACGGCCTTCATCGGCCCCTCGGGCTGCGGTAAATCGACCTTCCTGCGCTGCATCAACCGGATGAACGACACCATTCCAAGCTGCCGTGTCACGGGGCGGATCGAGATCGACGGCGAGGATATCTACAATCCGGCGCTCGACGTGGTGCAACTGCGCGCACGTGTCGGCATGGTGTTTCAGAAACCGAACCCGTTCCCGAAATCAATCTTCGAGAATGTTGCCTACGGCCCCAAGATCCACGGTCTTGCACGTGACCGCACCGAACTCGAGGAGATCGTCGTGCGCTCTCTCAAGCGCGCGAGCCTGTTTGAGGAAGTGAAGGACCGCCTAAATGACCCCGGCACCGGGCTCTCCGGTGGCCAGCAGCAGCGCCTCTGCATCGCCCGCGCGATCGCGGTCAGCCCCGAAGTGATTCTGATGGATGAGCCCTGCTCGGCGCTTGATCCCATCGCGACTGCGAAGATCGAGGAACTGATCGACGAGTTGCGTTCGAACTTCACCATCGTCATCGTGACACATTCGATGCAGCAGGCGGCACGCGTCTCGCAACGCACGGCATTCTTCCATTTGGGAACGCTGGTCGAGGAAGGCGCGACGGAGCAGATATTCACAGCGCCGCAAGATCGCCGGACGCAGGACTATATCACCGGCCGCTTCGGCTGAGCCGGCAGGAGAGAACGCCATGACCCAGCACATTGTCCGCGCTTTCGACGAGGAACTCGGCGTCCTCTCAGCCAAGATCGTCCAGATGGGCGGGATCGCCGAGGCGATGCTGGTCGACGCGGTCGACGCACTCGCCAAGCACGACGTCACCAAGGCCCGCACCGTCGTCGAGCGCGATTCCCAGCTCGACGATATCCAGCACGTGATCGAGGAGCAGGCCGTGCTGCTCATCGCCAAGCGGCAGCCGATGGCGAACGATCTCCGCCATATCATGGGCACGATCCGTATCGCATCCGACATCGAGCGGATCGGTGATCTCGTGAAGAACATCGGCAAGCGCGTAACGGTGATGGAGGATCGTTTCCTCTCGTTTCGGTCGATGTCCGGCATCCAGCATATGGCGCATCTGGTGCTCCAGCAGGTCAAGGCTGTGCTCGACAGCTTCTCGCAGAACAGTGCCGAGCTTGCCCGTCACGTCTGGTTGCATGACGGCGAGGTGGATACGCTCCACAACGCCCTCTTCCGCGAACTCCTCACCTATATGATGGAGGATCCGCGCTCGATCACCTTCGCGACGCATATGCTCTTCATCGCCAAGAACATCGAGCGCGCCGGCGATCACGCCACCAACATCGCCGAGACGGTTTACTTCATCGAGACCGGGCAGCAGCTCAGCGGCCCGCGTCCGAAGGGCGAATCCTCGGCCGTTGCCTTCGACAGCCGGGACGATTGACATGTCGGGCGCGCCCCGGATCCTTGTCGTCGAGGATGAGGAAGCCCTTGCCATCCTCCTGCGCTACAACCTTGAGGCTGAAGGCTATCAGGTCGATCACGTCGCGCGTGGTGACGAGGCGGACTTGCGCCTGCGTGAGCAGGTACCGGACCTGCTGGTCCTTGATTGGATGCTGCCGGCGCTTTCGGGGATCGAGATTTGCCGGCGTGTGCGCTCGCGGTCCGAGACCGCGCGGCTGCCGATTATCATGCTGACGGCGCGTGGCGAGGAGGCCGAACGTATTCGTGGGCTTTCCGTTGGCGCGGACGATTATGTTGTCAAGCCTTTCTCTGTGCCCGAACTGGTGGCGCGGGTCCATGCGCTTCTGCGTCGTGCGAAGCCGGAGCATGTCGCCCACCAGCTCGCCATCGGCGATATCGCGCTCGACCGGATGACGAAACGCGTTCGGCGCGGCGAACGCGAGCTCCATCTCGGGCCAACCGAGTTCCGCCTGCTCGAATTCCTGATGAAGAGCCCAGGTCGCGTCTTCACCCGCGAGCACCTGCTCGACAACGTCTGGGGGCAGGACGTTTATGTGGACGAGCGCACCGTCGACGTCCATGTTGGGCGGTTGCGCAAGGTTCTCAATCGCCGCGGTCAGCAGGATCCCATTCGCACGGTGCGCGGCGCGGGCTATTCCTTCGACGAGACCTTTGGTCGCTAACCACAAAAAACCCGCCTTCCGGCGGGTTTCGCTTTGTATTGGCGCGTTTCCCTCAACCTGCGCGGCGACGGTCGTTCTGCGGTTGGAAGGCGATGCGGGCATGGGCCTCGCAATAGGTCTTGCCGGCGCCGCAATCCGCGCCGCAATAGGCGAAATCGGCCTGCAACGGATCACCGAGCGGCCAGCGGCAGACGCCTTCGCGCAACTCCATGATCGACACGCGGCGCGACATCGGGATCACGACGCTTTCCCGGACCGGTTCGGCTACCGCGACCGCATCGACCATCTCGACCACAGCCAGATTGCCGCGGAATGAAACCGTGGTCGTGCGCACCGCTGTCTTCACAGTCTTGTTGCGCGGGCGCGCGGCAGCGGTCGGCTTTGCCTTGGTGCGGCCGGAAAGACCGAGGCGGTGAACCTTGCCGATTACCGCGTTCCGCGTGACCCCACCGAGTTCGGCGGCGATCTGGCTGGCGCTCAGCCCTTCGCTCCAGAGCTTCTTCAGCTGCTCGATGCGGTTGTCATCCCAGGACATGGCCACCTCCTCATATTCCCTTGCCGTCCTCTGGCGCAGAATCCCTCCCCCTGTCCGCGAAAACGCCGCGGACTCGACCGGATGAACCGGGTGGGGAACTGTCGACCAAAGCCAGCATTCTCGCGTCACCCGACGTCGGGGCGTCCGCACTTGGCTTGAAAAAGACCCTAGCCGATCACATCGCCGAGGTTGAGAGTCGCAAAAGCAACACACCCTGTTTTCAACAGCGTTTGTTTCCGGAGCACCCTCTTCGGCGCTTTTGCACCCCAAGTGCGGCAAAGGCGTGGAACATTGACTTTTTTCGGAAAATCGGAAAGAAAATCGTGATCGCCGCCCTTGTTTGGGCGGCCTTCTTTTTTCATTCGGAGGATGCCATGAGCACGATGCAGAAAAGCGACACCGCTTCTTTCGCCGTGGCCGCCACCCGATCCAAGCCCTCGCACATGATGGGCACCTATGCGCGGGCCGAACTCGTCTTCGAGCGAGGGGAAGGCGCGTGGCTTTATGCCAATGACGGCCGCAAGTTTCTCGATTTTGGCTCTGGCATCGCCGTGAATTCGCTCGGTCACGCCAATCCGAAGCTCGTCGCTGCGCTGCATGCGCAGGCGCAGAAGCTCTGGCATGTCTCGAATGTCTACCGCATCGGCGAGGGCGAGAGTCTCGCGGACAAGCTCTGTGCGCTGACCTTCGCCGACCGGGTGTTCTTCACCAATTCCGGCGCCGAGGCGCTCGAATGCGCGATCAAGACCGCCCGGAAGTATCACCATGCAAACGGGCATCCGGAACGCTATCGGCTGGTCACCTTTGAAGGCGCCTTCCATGGCCGTACGCTCGCGACCATCGCGGCAGGTGGGCAGGCGAAATACCTTGAGGGCTTCGGCCCGGCGATGCCGGGTTTCGATCAGGTACCCGTCGGCGATCGCAAGGCACTCGAAGCGGCGATCGGACCGGAAACCGCCGGCATCCTCGTCGAACCGATCCAGGGCGAGGGCGGTGTGCGCGCGATCTCGAACGAGGATCTGCGCTATTTCCGTGAGCTTTGCGACAGGCACGGGCTCTTGCTGGTGCTCGACGAGGTGCAGACCGGCGTCGGCCGCACCGGCAAGCTCTTCGCGCATGAATGGGCCGGCATCGCGCCGGACATCATGGCGGTTGCGAAAGGCATCGGTGGCGGCTTCCCCGTCGGCGCCTGCTTGGCGACGGAAGAAGCCGCCAAGGGCATGGTGCCTGGCACGCACGGCTCGACCTATGGCGGTAATCCGCTCGCAACTGCAGTCGCCGGTGCGGTGATCGACGAGGTGGCGACGCCAGAGTTTCTCGCCCGTGTGCGCGAGGTCTCGCGCGATCTCAACCAGCGTCTCGCCGAACTCAAGGCGAGCCACCCGGACATCATCGAGGATATCCGTGGCTCGGGGCTGTTGATCGGCATCAAGTGCAAGGTGCCGAACACCGAATTCGTGGCCGCCGGACGTGAGGCCGGCATTCTCACGATCGGCGCCGGCGACAATGTCGTCCGTCTCCTGCCGCCGCTCAACATCGGCGAGACGGAGATCCGCGAGGCCTACGAGCGGCTGGACAAAGCCTGTGCAGCGCTCGAGAAAAAGCACGGCACAGCATGACGGTGGCGGCTTTCTCACCCCTGAACCGGATTTGAACGACGAGGCACATGAAAATGGCCAGGACGAATGGAACCCTTCCCGGCAACCGGCGGCATTTTCTCGATCTGGGCGTGCTGAGCACCGGCGAGATCCGCAAGATCCTTGACGGTGCGCGCCGCATCAAGGCCCGCCGCAAAGCACCGCTCGCTTCCGACAAGGTGCTCGCCGGCAAGTCGATCGCGATGATCTTCGAGCAGCCCTCGATGCGTACGCGCATGTCGTTCGATATCGGCATCCGCGAACTTGGTGGCGAGAGCGTGATGGTCACCGGAAAGGAGATTGAGCTCGGCGAGCGCGAGAGCATCGCGGATACGGCGCGTGTGCTCTCGCGTTATGTCGACGGGATCATGATCCGCATCCTCAACCACGCGCAGCTCGTGGAACTCGCCGAGAATGCGACTGTTCCGGTGCTCAACGGCCTCACCAAGACCTCGCACCCCTGCCAGGTGATGGCGGACGTGCTGACTTTTGAGGAGCACAGGGGCGACATCGCCGGCAAGACGGTTTCCTGGGTCGGAGACAGCAACAACGTGCTGCGGTCGTGGGTCGAGGCTTCGGCAAAGCTCGATTTCACCATCAAGGTCGCGACGCCGGAAGAACTGGCCCCACCTGCCGATCTGGTGGAATGGGCCAAGGCCCACAAGGCTGACATGCGCCTGATGCGCGATCCCAACGAGGCGGTCGAAGGCTCGGATTGCGTTCTCGCCGATGCCTGGGTCTCGATGGGCGACAAGGACGGCAAGCGCCGCCATAATCTGCTCAAGCCCTATCAGGTCAACGAGCGGCTGATGAAGGTGGCCGGCCCGCAGGCGATCTTCATGCACTGCCTGCCCGCGAAGCGTGGCGAGGAAGTGACGGATGCGGTGCTCGACGGACCGCAGTCGGTGGTATTCGACGAGGCGGAGAACCGCCTCCACGCGCAGAAGAGTATCCTTGCCTGGGCCTATGGCGAAAGCTTCGCCTGATGGCGGAGGCGCTGGTCGGTTCCGTGCCCGCCTTCGGAGCGGATGACATTGTCCTGCCGTTTCGTGTGGAGCCGCTCGATACGCGCGGCCGTGCGATCCGGCTCGGACCGGTTCTGGATTCGGTCCTCGCCCGCCACGCCTACCCCCTCGCGGTCGAGCGGCTTCTTGCTGAGGCCGTGACGCTTACGGCGCTGATGGGTTCCTCGCTGAAGTTCGAGGGGCGGTTCCAGTTGCAGGCGCGGACGGATGGCGCGGTTAGCCTGCTTGTCGTCGATCTCGCGACACCGGATGGCCTGCGAGCCTATGCCCGTTTCGATGCCGCAGCGGTCGAGGCTGCCGGCGGCGCCGTCAGCCCAGCCGAGCTGCTCGGCTCCGGCCAGCTCGGCTTCACGGTCGAGCAGGGCGCATACCGCCAGCGGTATCAAGGTATCGTTGCGCTCGATGGGCGCGGGCTTCCGGAAGCAGCGATGCAGTATTTCCGGCAGTCTGAGCAGATTCCTTCAGCGCTTCGGATCGCGGTTGCCGAACATCACGTCGCGGGCGGAACGCGGCAATGGCGTGCGGGCGGCATCCTCGCCCAGTTCCTGCCGACCTCGCCGGAGCGGATGCGGCAGGCCGATCTCCATCCCGGCGATGCGCCCGAAGGCACGGTTCTTCACTCGGTGCCGGAAGACGAGGCCTGGGTCGAGGCACGGGCGCTGGTGGAGACTGTGGAGGATATCGAATTGGTCGATCCCGCGCTGGGGCTCGACCGACTGCTGTATCGCTTATTCAACGAGCGGGGCGTGATCGTCTCCGATCCGTTGGTGATGCGCGACGAATGCCGCTGTTCGGAAGCGCGCATCCGCGAAACCCTCGCGCAGTTCCCGCCGGAAGAGATCGCGACCATGCGCGAGGCCGATGGCGAGATTGCCGTCACCTGCGAATTCTGCAGCCGCAAGTATCGGCTGTCGCTCTGAGGCACCTCAGTTGATCGCCCGCGCCCGCGTCGGCATGTCGAGGGAGAAGGTGGGGATCTCGACATCAAACCGTCGCCCGTCCGCCGCGACCATTTCGTATTGTCCGGCCATCATGCCGTGGTCGGCGTCGAGCGGACATCCCGAAGAATAGCGGTAGATCTCGCCCGGCCGCAGGATCGGCTG
>DAORNC010000041.1:8455-16243 GCA_035440785.1 Rhabdaerophilum sp.
CTGTATCTTGCCGTTCCCGTCCGCGATCTGCCAGCGGCGGGAGCGAAGCTGCACGGTGTCCGGCGAGAGGTTGCGGATCTCGACGGAATAGACCCAGAAATGCTGGTTTTCGGCCGGCGAGGAACGTTCGGCGGCATAGGCCGGCTCGACGGTCACCTCGATGCCTTCGGTCACTGCCCGATACATGGATCGTTTCCACCCGTTGTTCTTTGTTTTCGTTACGATGCAGCCATGTCCGCCGGGCGTCAATCGGTGCAGGGTTGTCAAAAAACCGGGGGCAATCAGCGTGTTGGGCCGGGCGAGTGTTGCCAGCCCCGCCCCCCTCCTGTAGCGATCGGGGGAAGCTGAGAGGGCTGGGAAGTGAGTTCTGTGTCCGCGGATGGCATTTTTTCCGATGCGATGATCGAGAACCTTGTGACGACTGGAAGCGTCATGGTGCCGCGGCCGCTCGCCAAGGGGCAGATCCAGCCGGCTAGCCTCGATCTGCGTCTCGGCAAGCGTTGCTGGCGGATGCGCGCGAGTTTCCTGCCCGGCAAGGGTGGCGACGTACGGGATCGGATCGCGGCCTACTCGCTGCACGAAATCGACCTTGAAAAGGGCGCGGTGCTCGAAACCGGTTGCGTCTATCTCGCGGAAGTCCAGGAGTGGCTGGCACTCCCCGAGGATGTGGCCGCTTCCGCCAACCCGAAAAGTTCAACTGGCAGGCTCGATGTCTTCACGCGCGTCATCGTCGATGGCGCGAGCGCGTTCGACACCGTGCCGGCCGGTTATCGCGGCCCGATCTACGCCGAGATCTCGCCGCGCACCTTTCCGGTTCTGGTGCGCAGCGGAAGCCGGCTTTCGCAGATCCGCTTCCGGCGCGGCCAGCCGCGCATCGACGATGCCGCACTGCGCGCGCTGCACGCCCGTGCTCGGCTGGTTGACCGGGAGGAAGCCCTTATTCAGGATGGCGTGACCTTCTCGGTCGATCTGTCGGGGTTCGACGAGATGGGCCTCGTCGGTTATCGCGGCAAACGGCACACAGGGGTCGTCGATGTCGATCGCGTGGGTGGCTATCCGCTCGCCGAGTTCTGGGAGCCGATCCGCCTCACGGGGCGGCGCGAGATGGTGCTCGATCCCAACGAGTTCTATATCCTCGCCTCGAAGGAAGCGGTGCATGTCCCGCCCGATCATGCGGCCGAGATGGTGCCGTTCGATCCAATGATGGGCGAGTTCCGTGTCCATTACGCCGGTTTCTTCGACCCCGGCTTCGGCCATGCCGCAGCCGGTGGGGCGGGGGCACGCGGCGTGCTCGAGGTGCGCTCGCGCGACGTTCCCTTCATCATCGAGGACGGGCAGGTCGTCGGCCGTTTGATCTACGAGCGGATGGCCGAGGTGCCGCGCGTTCTCTATGGATCGGGGCTTTCTTCGAACTATCAGGCGCAGGGCCTGAAGCTCTCGAAGCATTTCCGTGCCTGATGGCGGATCGCGCTTGCATCGAGCCAAAAAATTGGGCTTAAGTCGGCGCGCGCGGGTATGATGTAATGGTAGCCTGTCAGCTTCCCAAGCTGAACGCGCGGGTTCGATTCCCGCTACCCGCTCCAGACAGCTGAGCTTCGGCTTCCAACGAGGCGTGCATGAATCCCGTTCCGGAAAAGCTCGAGTCTACCCCCCTGCGAGGCGCCCGCCTCGCACAGGGTATCGCCGTTGCCGCCTTGCTCGCGATTGCCGCCACTTTCTGGTGGCTGAACGGGCCGAGCGTCTTCGCGGAAATGCTGGCCTCGGCCTGGGCGCTCTGCTTCTGAGATTTCAGCCTTCGAGCGAGCCAAGGCGGCCTTCGTGCTTCGCTTGGCCGTGTAGGGTCTTGTGCCAATGGTAAGGGCGCCTGATCAGCTCGATCATTGCCCGCCAGGTCGCGAAAGATGTGAGCAGGTGCGTGATCGGCGCCAGGACGACGAAAGGCGCGAGGTGGAGCGCCTTGCGGCGCTTGAGCGCGATCGTCGCGGGCACGACTTCCGCCAGTATGGCGACCGCGACCAGCACGATGATGGAGGCATCTCCGATCGCGAGCAAATGGCCTCCCGTGCCAAGGGGGATCGGGCTGGCGAGCCTTGCAAGGATGGCGAGAAGAAACAGTGGGTAGAGCGCCGAGCCGATCAACACCGAAAAGACAGTCGTGGCGAGGATCGTTGTCCGGAACGCGCCGAGCGACGCCAGAACCTGCCCTGGCGCGCGCAAATGCACCCCGGTGCTCTGCATCCACCCTTTCATCCAGCGGGTGCGTTGGTTCATCCAGGCGGCAAGCGTATTGGGCGCTTCCTCCCATGTCGTGGACACGAGATCCTCCACCCGCCAGCCGAGGCGGGCAAGGCGGATGCCGAGATCGGCATCTTCCGTAACGTTCCACGCATCCCATCCGCCGGCCTCGCGGAGTGCGGAAAGACGGAAATGGTTCGATGATCCGCCGAGTGGCACGGCCCAACCGGCTCGCGCGGTGCCACTCTTGATACAGTCGAAAAGCACGGCGTAGTCGATGGCGAAGCGGCGCGTCAGGAAGCCATCGTAGCTGTTGGAGATTCCGAGGCGTGCCTGAAGGCAGGCGACATCAGCAGGTAGGCCTCGGAAACGCGCCGCCGCGCGCAGGAGCTGATCCGGTTCGGGTTCGTCTTCGGCGTCGTATATCACGAGGTAACGGCCGGTGCAGAACGGCAGGGCCGCATTCAGAGCACGCGGCTTGGTTCGCGGCTCGCCCGGCGGAACGGTGAGCACCCTAAACCAACCGGGAAGGAGACGTTCGCCAAGCGCCTGTCTCGTCTCGTCGTCATCCTCCTCGACGAGAAGAAAAATCTCGAGCCGGTCGCGGGGATAGTCGATCCGGGCGAGGTGTCCGATCAGCTCATCGATGATGTTGCTCTCGCGGTAGAGCGGCACGAGGATTGAATACCGCGGCAGGTCTCTCGCGGCGAGCCGGGCCCCCGGCGAGTTAGGGCGCAGGCTTTCGATCGCTGCGGTAAGAACTGCCAGAGCTGCCAGCATGAAGACGGGTGCGAGCACGAGCGGCGGTAGGACCATCATCTGAAGCGGGAACAGGAATGCGAACGTCGCGATTGCCAAGCCGATGGTCGCGGCCGTGATGGTCATCGTCCAGGACCAGGTTCTGATCGCCTGATCCAATGCTCGCGCCGAGAGTTCCGGGGCCAGGCTCGACGAGGCAAGCGCGGTTATCTGGCCGCGCCGGGCCGTCACCATGGCATCGATCAATGCCTGATGCGTTGTCAGGATGACCGGTGGCAGTTTCCCGGTTTTGTGCTGGCGCTCGAGGAGACCGACGAGCGCTGCATTCGGCGCAATGACCCTGCATTCGCTTCCGGCCGCGTCTGCCGCAGGGTAGGCGCGGAGCATGGCCATGCGATCGAGCGGTTTGGCCGAACTCGGTGGCGGCGGCATCAGGGTAAAGGGCACACCGAGCGACGCCGCCAGCCTTGCCACCACGGTCGCCTCGTCGAGATGGCCCTCCGCAACGGCAAGATCGAGTGCTTCGGAGCCGGTAGCCTGCGCCCGTTGCGTGATGTCGCGCCAAAGGGAAACCGGTAGTCCGGCTGGTGGCATGACCCTTGCGTCGGGGGATAGTTCCGGATTCGTATCGTGCAAGACTGCCCCGCCGCTCGCGTTTCCGGGCGCTGAATTGCCGCGATTGGGCACTCTCTGTCAATCTGCCGGCAGCGCGGGAAATTCCTCGATGAAGCCCACTAGCTTTTCCGGCTAAAAGCGTGTAATAGAAATACTCCAATTGAGCATATGTGTCGGGAAGGCTCGCCCGAGGCATGGAGTATGCGATGACCAGCGTAGTTTCCGGCGTTGACGTGAAGGGTATCGCCCGGCCCAAAACGGAGCAGGACGTGCTACCGCGCCCAGATCTCGCCTATACGCCCGAGGTTGCAGCCGAGACCGCGCATCTCTACGAGCGCGTCAAGCACATCATACCGCCGGTCGAGTGGCCGTTCCATGCGCCGTACGTGTCGGCGATCAACCGCCTGAAAAAGCAGCGCGACGCGGTGATCCTCGCCCACAATTACCAGACGCCGGAAATCTACAACTGCGTCGCGGATGTGGTGGGTGACAGTCTTCAGCTCGCCAAGATGGCAGCGAAGCTTGATGCGAAAATCATCGTGCAGGGCGGCGTGCATTTCATGGCCGAGACCTCGAAGCTCCTCAGCCCCGAGAAGACCGTGCTGATCCCTGATATGAAGGCCGGCTGCTCGCTCGCCGAGAGCATCACGGGCGCCGATGTGCGCCGCCTGCGCGAGGCCTATCCCGGCGTGCCGGTGGTCGCCTATGTCAACACTTCCGCCGATGTGAAGGCCGAGGTCGATATCTGCTGCACCTCCTCGAACGCGGTGCAGGTGGTCGAGAGCCTTGGCGTCGACCGCGTGCTGTTCGTGCCCGACCAGTATCTCGCCAAGTACGTCGCCTCGAAAACCAAGGTGAAGATCATCGCCTGGCACGGTGCCTGCGAGGTCCATGAGCGCTTCACCGGTGAGGAACTGCGGCGCTATCGCGAGGCTGACCCCTCGATCAAGATCATCGCACATCCCGAGTGCCCGCCAGATGTGATCGCCGAGGCCGATTTCACCGGCTCAACCGCCGGAATGATCGACTACGCGAAGGCTCAGCACGGCGGCAAGGTGCTGCTCGTCACCGAATGTTCGATGGCGGACAACGTCGCCGCCTCGGCGAAAGATGTCGAGTTCGTGCGGCCATGCAACCTCTGCCCGCACATGAAGCGCATCACCCTGCCGAAGATCCTCGACAGCCTGCTCTACCTCCAGCACAAGGTCGAGATTCCCGAGGAGTTGGCGACGCGCGCCCGACGTTCGGTCGAGCGCATGGTCAATCTGACGCAGTGATTAACTGAACGGCGGAGCCGGGGTTCCGGCTCGCGCCGGCAAGGCACCCTAATGCCCTCCATCCTTATCATCGGCGGCGGTCTCGCGGGCCTGTTCACGGCGCTCAAGCTCGCGCCTTTACCCTGCACCGTGCTGACGCCTGTTTCCTTGGGACAGGGCGCATCCTCAGCATGGGCGCAGGGCGGTATCGCCGCCGCGATCGGCGAGGGGGACAGCATCGAGAGCCACGTCGCCGATACGCTCGCCGCCGGTGCCGGCCTGTGCGACGCGGCGATGGTGCGGCTCATGGCATCCGAGGCATCGGACCGGATCATCGACCTTCTCGAATACGGCGTGCCGTTCGACCGGGACTTGCAAGGCAAGCTCGTCCAGAGCCGCGAGGCCGCGCATTCGGCCCACCGCATCGTCCGCGTCAAGGGCGACATGGCCGGCAAGGCGATCATGGAGGCGCTGGTCGCTGCCGTGCGCAAGGCGCCGTCGATCCGCGTGATCGAGGGGGCGGAAGCCTTCGATCTTCTCCAAGATGATAATGGCCGTATCGCCGGCGCCCGCGCCAACGTGAACGGGCGTGTGGTGCGGTTCTCCGCCGATCATGTCGTGCTCGCCACAGGCGGTGCGGGGCAGCTTTATGCCGTCACCACCAACCCGAAAGAGGCCTGGGGCTCGGGCCTCGCGATGGGATATCAGGTCGGCGCCACGCTCGCGAACATGGAGTTCGTGCAGTTTCACCCGACCGCGATCGACATCGGCCGTGATCCCGCGCCGCTTGCGACCGAGGCGTTGCGCGGTGAAGGCGCGATCCTCGTCGATCGCGATGGCCGCCGCTTCATGCTCGATCTTCATCCGGATGCCGAGCTCGCACCGCGCGATATCGTCGCGCGCGGCGTGTTCTCGGCGATCAAATCAGGGCGCAGCGCGTTTCTCGATTGTCGCGCCAGCATCGGCAGGCATTTCCCGGACCTGTTTCCGACCGTTTATGCCACCTGCAAATCTGCGGGCATCGACCCCGTAACCGACCTCATCCCGGTTGCCCCGGCGGCGCATTACCACATGGGCGGCATCTGGACCGATGAGAACGGGCGCGCGCTCGGCGTTTCCGCGCCGGAGGGTCTTTTCGCGGTGGGTGAAGTCGCCTGTACCGGCGTTCACGGCGCGAACCGCCTCGCTTCAAATTCGCTGTTGGAAGCCGTAGTGTTCGGCGAGCGAGTGGCGGCGAGGATCGGGGCGGGCGAGGGGTTCGAGGCGTGCCCAGCGACTGACGTGCCAAGGCATCCGTCAGATTACCTCTCGGAGGTTGCCCCTCAGGCCGAGCAGCAGCAGTTGAAGATCAGCGCGATCCGCAACCTCATGCAGTCGAATGCCGGTGTCCTGCGGAGCGCCCAGTCACTGGATGAAGCGCTGAAGGCCCTTGACGCGAATTGCGGGAAGGGTCCGAATTCAGACCAGGTTCTCAAGATGACCGAGTTGGCTGAAATCCTTTGTCAACAGGCTATGAGTCGGTATGAGAGTCGGGGTGGCCACGCTCGTTCAGACAAGCCGGCGACTTGGAAATTGCCGCTCTGGAGCTATGAAGCATCTGAATGGCAGGGTGCTCATGGCCTCGGCCCTATCCCGCACGGCGAGTTGAAACCATGATCGCTGCCCTTCCCACCCATCTTGTCGCTGAGGCGGTCTCGCGCGCGCTGGCCGAAGATCTTGGTCTTGCCGGCGATGTCACCTCGCAGGCCTGCATTCCCGCTCATCTCGACGCGCGTCTCGCGATGGTTGCGCGCAAGCCGGGAGTGATGGCCGGGCTCGATCTCGCGGTCGAGGCCTTCCGGCAGGTTGATCCAAAACTCGCCGTCACACTCCATCATGGCGATGGCGCGCGTGTCGCGCCGGGCGACACCGTGATGATCGTCGAGGGCAGCGCTCGCGCGATCCTCGCCGGCGAACGCACGGCGCTGAATTTTGTGGGCCGCATGTCTGGCGTCGCGACACTGACGGCGGCTTTCGTCGCCCGGACAGCCGGAACCAACGCCTCGATCGTCTGCACGCGCAAGACGACGCCGGGCCTACGGGCCTTCGAGAAGCACGCCGTGGTGTGCGGCGGCGGGCGCAACCACCGCTTCGGGCTTTATGATGCCGTGCTGATCAAGGACAATCACGTCGCCGTGGCGGGCGGCATCCAACAGGCGCTTCAGGCGGCAAAGAAGCACGCCGGTCATCTCGTGAAGATCGAGATCGAGGTCGATACGCTCGCCCAGCTCGACGAGGTGATTGCCGAAGGCGCGGATGTCGTCTTGCTAGACAACATGACACCGGAGCAGCTCAAGGAAGCCGTGCGGCGCGTGAAAGCGAAACGCCCGACGCTTCTCTCCGAAGCCTCGGGCGGGGTCAATCTCGATACGGTTTTCGCAATCGCGGGATCGGGCGTCGATCTCATCTCGGTCGGGGCGCTCACGCATTCCGCGCCGGTTCTCGACCTCGGCCTCGATATCGCGATCGGCGATTGAGCGTTAGCGTAGCGGCGCCCAGCCCGAATAGCCCGGCGAGGTCATCACATGGCGATGGCGCGTCGCATAGGCGGCGGGAACGGTTTCGTGCGTCACATAGCCCGGCTTCACCAGTACCGTGCGCGAGCGCGTGCCGTATTCTGCCGGGATTTCATCATAGGCGACCCGCTCGGGACTGATCATCACATGGCGGTGCTGGGTCGTGTATTGCGCCGGCACGGTCACCCAACAGCCGATCTCGCGGCCGTAGGCGTCGCGCGTCACCTGCCAAACCTTGCGGGCGGGCGAAACCATCACGGTTTCCGCAACCGTTGAATACTGTGCGGGGATGACGCGCTGGACCCGATGTGCCGGACGGACCACAACCGTCTCACTGACTTCGCCATAAACAGCAGGAACGTGGCGGG
>DAORNC010000041.1:16334-20847 GCA_035440785.1 Rhabdaerophilum sp.
CGGCGCGTCGGCTGACCCGAGCGGCAGCGGCAGGCCGCTCGCCACCAGCGCCAGAGCGGATGCAAAAAGAACCTTGCGCATGTTTGACCTCGTTTCAAAAAGCGCAAGAAGCGTTGTTTCAAAACTCTATTAAAGCAAGAAAAACAGGGAGTTCAGTGTTGCATTTCCTGTGAGAGGGTAAATTCCTCCGCTTTTTATGGTAAAATTAATCCAGAAAATTAATCGAGGTTAAATTGAACGATCGATTCAGGTCTGTCCCGGCCGTAAACGATAAAAAATATGTCGGCCAATCTTGTCGGTCTGCTTGAGCTTGCGAGACCAATAGGGCGCGACATAGTTTGCGTGATAATGCGTTGAGTTTCCAAGGTCCCGATTGTAGCGCTGGCCCTCCAGCACCGCCCGTGCAACGCGTTTGGCGGTTTCCCAAGGACCGGGCTCCGTAATGGCGAGGCTCCGTCCTTCGCAGGCGAAGGAAAACTGGCAGGCCTTGTAGCGGTGGCGGTTTTGGTAGACGACGCCGCAGATCGTCGTGGGATAAAGACCCGAACGCACCCGGTTCATCACCACCTGCGCAACCGCGGCCTGTCCGGCCTCCGGCTCGGAACGACTTTCGAAATAGACCGCCTCGGCGAGGCATTGCGTTTCCCGCTTCATCGCTTCTGGCGTCACGAGATCGAGATAGCCGGAGGAGACGCGTAGCTTCGCGGTTTCGACCGGTCGGCCTTCCGGATCGCCGTGAACGCGGGCAAAGGCTGGAATCCGGGTTGCGCCAGCGGCGATGATCTCCGGTTCGACAGGGGTTGGCGTGACGGATGAAAGCCGCGCGGCGGTCGAGACGATGGGGGTAGCGCCATCGGGGCGCAGCATCGAAAGATGCTGCGGGGAGCGCCCTTGCGCCGGAGCTTCCACCGAGCGCCCCGACTGCATCCCGGGGGCCAGCGTCTTGCCCTCGAACCGATTGAGCCGGGCGAGCAGGGTCTGGCTGGCGCGGGTTAGCGTCACGGCCGGTTCGAGCGGGCTGCGGGGCAGCAGGATCGTATCGACGGCAAAGACCAGCGGACCGATTTCATCAGCACGCGACATCTCGCGGGACAAATCGACTTTGCGAATGTGCGGCAGCACGCGCTCGCCGCCGCTCGGGGTGCGGCCGAGCGCAACGGCACTTTCTACCTGATCCTGAAACGACAGTACCGAGAGCCGGGGAGGGACCAGGGTCAAGCGCTGGGTCTCGATCATCGTCGATCGCCGGAATTCCCGGTCGACCTGCCTGAAGTTCTCGCCGGCCGATGCTGTGAAGGAAACAAGGACCGCGACGCCGATGCTCCAGGGTGCGAGTGTCTCCACGAAGAAGCGTCCCGCCCTCTGCAGGTCGGCCAGTCTGCGCCCTCCACGGCTGGCAAAGGATACACGGCGCGACAACGCTTACTCCCGATGGTCCGGCGATGCAGGGCTGTGACCGAACGACAACGCTCAACCACGAAACCGTGCTCAAGATCGATATTCACTCATCGAGGTTCAGGGCGACTTAAGGGACGGGGTTAACGAATCCTGATCTCCCGAAGAAGTGAAATGACCGGTTACGGATCGGGCTTGTTGCAACGCACAGACCGTGCAAATTCTGGATCATCTTAGGGCCTTGCCCCATCTCCCTCATGAATTCGGAGCTTCCGATGAATCTGTCTCGTCGTAATGCACTCTCCGCTATCGCCGCCATGAGCGGTGGTGGATTCTTCGGCCTTCCGGCCTTCGCGAAGGCGCCGCTTGCGAATGTACAGGCTGTCGGCCTCAGCCGGATCAAGATCGGTTCGATCGAAGTCACGGCGATTTCGGACGGCTTCCTTGATATCGCGCTGGCGCTGTTCAAGGGCGCAGACGAGGCCCGCATCAATGCGCTGCTGGCGAGCAGCTTTCGCTCGGCCGGCCCTCATCGCTCATCGGTGAATGCCTATGTGGTTAATACCGGTGACAAGCTGGCGATCATCGATAGCGGCACTATTACCGGGTTTGCGCCGACCCTGGCCCGTTTCCTGGCCGGCTTTACCGCAGCGGGCTTTGACGTCAACGCGGTGGATATCATCCTTGCGACGCACCTCCACCCGGACCATGTCGGCGGCATCTTCAATGCAACCGGGGCCGTATTCCCGAATGCGGTTCTCGCCGTCCATGAGAGGGAACATGCATTCTGGACCGATGCCGGTATAGCCTCGCGGGCGCCGAAGGAATTCCAGCCGTTTTTCAAGATCGCGCAGGATGCCCTGAAGCCATATGCTGCCCGCACGCAGCGGTTCAAAGGCGGAGAAGAGATCATCCCCGGGGTGAACGCGGTGGAGTTGTTCGGGCACACGCCGGGCCATTCCGGCTTCCGTATCAGTTCCGGTAGCCAGCAGCTTCTCATCTGGGGTGATATCGTGCATGCACCGGCGCTGCAGTTCGCAAGCCCGGAAATTACGATCGGCTTCGATTCCGATCAAAATCAGGCGCGAGAAACCCGGCTCAAGGTGCTGGACTCTGTCGCCACCGACAAGGTTCTGGTGACCGGCGCGCACCTGGATTTCCCCGGCTACGGCAACGTCGTGAAGGCAGCAACGGGCTATGCCTTCCATCCCGTGCCGTTCGGTTACGGTCTTTGAAGTATCAACGTCACGCGCGGACCCCTGTCCGCGCGCTACGATTTATCAGCCCTCGGCCTTGGTGACCTTTCCGAGCGCGGCCTGTGCGGCAGCGAGCCGGGCGATCGGAACCCGGAACGGCGAGCAGGACACGTAGTCGAGGCCGACTGTTTCGCAGAAGGCGATCGAAGCAGGATCGCCGCCATGTTCGCCGCAGATGCCGAGCTTGATGTCCGCCCGGCTTGCCCGGCCACGCTCGACAGCGAGCTTGACGAGTTCACCCACGCCGTCCTGATCGAGCGTCGCGAAGGGGTCGTCGGCGAGGATGCCGCGCGCCTTGTAGGAGCCGAGGAACGAGCCGGCGTCGTCGCGGGAGATACCGAGCGTCGTCTGCGTCAGGTCGTTGGTGCCGAAGGAAAAGAACTCGGCGCTTCTCGCGATGTCTCCGGCGCGGATCGCCGCGCGCGGCAACTCGATCATGGTGCCGACCTGATAGGGCAGGGTCATGCCGTGCTCCTCGCCCACCTTCTTCGCCATCGCGTCGATGCGTGCCTTGACGAGATCGAGCTCGGCCTTGGTCATCACCAGCGGCACCATGATTTCGGGCGTGACGATGGCGCCGGTCTTCTTGCCCGCCTCGATGGCGGCCTCGAAGATCGCACGGGCCTGCATCTCGGCGATTTCCGGGTAGGCGACCGCGAGGCGGCAGCCACGGAAACCGAGCATCGGATTCGATTCCTTGAGTTCGAGCGCACGCAGGCGCAGTTTCTCAGGGGATGCGCCCATGGCTTCCGCGACCTCCTGGATCTCCTTCGGCTCGTGCGGAAGGAACTCGTGCAGCGGCGGATCGAGAAGGCGGATCGTGACGGGTAGACCCTTCATGATCTCGAACAGCTCAATGAAGTCCGAGCGCTGCATGGGGAGCAGCTTGGCGAGCGCGGCGCGGCGGCCCTTTTCGTCGTCCGCGAGGATCATCTCGCGCATGGCGATGATGCGCTCGCCGTCGAAGAACATATGTTCCGTGCGGCAGAGGCCGATGCCCTCCGCTCCGAACTTCACGGCGGTGCGGGCGTCGAGCGGCGTCTCGGCGTTGGTGCGGATTTTCATCCGCCGCGCCTTGTCAGCCCAGGCCATCAGCGTGCCGAATTCGCCGGAGAGTTCCGGCTGGAGCATGGCGATCTCGCCGAGCAGCACCTGTCCGTTCGACCCGTCGATTGTGATGAAATCGCCGCGCTTGAGCACCTTACCGCCGGCGCTCATCGTGCCGTTGACCATGTCGATGCGGATCGCGCCCGCGCCGGAGACACAGGGCTTCCCCATGCCGCGGGCAACCACGGCGGCGTGTGAGGTCATCCCGCCGCGCGTCGTCAGAATGCCTTCGGCGGCATGCATGCCGTGAATGTCCTCCGGCGAGGTCTCGACGCGGACGAGAATGACCTTACGCTTCTCCTTCGCGGCGGCTTCCGCCTCCTCGGAGGTGAAAACGATCGCGCCGGTCGCCGCGCCCGGCGAGGCCGGCAGGCCCGTGGAGAGCACCGCGCGCGTCGCTTTGGGGTCGATCGTCGGATGGAGAAGCTGATCGAGCGCGGCCGGATCGATCCGCTGAACGGCTTCCTCGTGGGAAATCAGGCCTTCGCTTGCAAAGTCCACGGCGATACGCAGCGCAGCCTTGGCGGTGCGCTTGCCGTTGCGGGTCTGCAGCATCCAGAGCTTGCCTTGCTGGACTGTGAATTCAAGGTCCTGCATGTCCCGGTAGTGTTTTTCGAGAAGGCCGTAGATTCGGACGAGCTCCCGGTAGGCGTCCGGCATCGCCGCTTCGAGGCTCAGTTTGGTCGAGCCGGCAGCGATGCGCGCCTTCTCGGTGATGTCCTGCGGGGTGCGGATGCCGGCGACGACATCCTCGC
>DAORNC010000041.1:20857-23089 GCA_035440785.1 Rhabdaerophilum sp.
GTGCGTTGATGAGAAACTCGCCGTAGAGCTCCTTCTCGCCGGTCGAGGGGTTGCGGGTGAAGGCAACTCCGGTTGCCGAGGTCTCACCCATGTTGCCGAACACCATCGCCTGAACGTTGACGGCGGTGCCCCAGCTTTCGGGGATCGCGTGCAGCTCACGGTACTTGATCGCGCGCGCATTCATCCACGACCCGAACACCGCGCCGATCGCACCCCAGAGCTGCTCGTGCGGATCCTGCGGGAAGGGCTTGCCGAGTTCGCGTTCGACGCAAGCCTTGTAGGCCTCGACGATATGCTTCCAGTCGTCCGCCTGAAGCTCGGTATCCTGCACGAAGCCCTTGGAATCCTTGTATTCCTCAAGGATGTCCTCGAAATTGTGATGCTCCATGTCGAGCACCACGTTGGAATACATGGTGATGAACCGGCGGTAGCTGTCGTAGGCGAAACGCTCGTTGTTCGAGAGCTTCGCCAACGCCGCAACGGTAACATCGTTGAGGCCGAGGTTGAGCACGGTGTCCATCATGCCGGGCATCGACGCCCGGGCGCCAGACCGCACCGAAACGAGCAGCGGATTGACCCTGTCACCAAAAGCGCAGCCGGCGAGTGCGCCGACATGCTTGAGCGCGGCATCAACCTGGCCGGCCAGCTCGACCGGATAATGGCGGTCGCTGGCGTAGAACGCGGTGCAGACCTCGGTGGAAATCGTGAAGCCCGGCGGAACCGGCAAACCCAGATTGCACATCTCGGCGAGGTTCGCGCCCTTGCCGCCGAGGAGATTCTTGAGGCTGGAATTGCCTTCGGCCGTCCCATCGCCGAAGGTATAGACCCATTTCGTCATGACGGTTTCCCCGAGTCACTTCGCAGTTGCGAAAAGGTTGTGTTCTCCTGTCGCAAAATCGACGTGAAAGCAACCTCCCAGGCGGCCTGCTCGGGGATTTGCGCGGGCTATACGGCAGGCTAGAGGTAGGCGGGGATGAAAGAAAGTTGAAGCGCATGATGATCCGGCACAGGGCCCGCCATGGCCTGGTATGGGCGATGGTATTCGCGGTGAATCTTTCGACCGGCCTCCACTCCGGCACGACGATGGCGCAAGGGGGCGAAGGGACGAAAATTCCCCATGTGATCGATCCCGATCGCCGGATTGAACGCGCGCCGGGACGGAAGATCGCGATGATCCGCTTCGTGACGGAGGAGGATTATCCGCCCTTCAACTACATCGGGCGAGGGGGAGGACTCGCTGGCTTCAATGTCGATCTGGCCCGCGAGGTCTGCGCCGAACTCGGCGCGCAATGCACCATCCAGGCGCGTGCCTGGAACCGGCTGCTGCCGTCTCTCCAAACCAACGAGGCCGATGCGGTGATCGCGGCGCACCGGATCACGCCAGACCTCCGGCGCGATTATGAAGTGACCTTGCCAACGCATCGCTCGCCCGCGCGCTTCATCGGTCGCAAGGGCCGGTTGCCTGAATCCGCGACACTGGCCGACCTCGCGGGAAAGGCGGTCGCCGTCGTCGGCGGGACCAGCCACGAAGCGTTCCTCAACGCCTTCTTTCCCAAGTTGTCTCTGCGACGCTTCGAGAGCTTCGAGCGCGCGCTGGAAGCACTTCGGCGTGGAGAGACCGATCTCGCCTTCGGAGATGGTATCGCCATCGCCTTTTGGCTCAACGGTTCGGAATCGCTCGATTGTTGTGTTTTTTTCGGCGGCCCCTTCACCGAGCCGCGCTATTTCGGCGAAGGTGCCGGCATCGTCATCCGGCAAGGGAATGCGGAACTGCGGCAAGCGATTGATTATGCGCTCTGGCGCATCAGCCGCGACGGCCGCTACGCCAAGCTCTACCTCAAACACTTTCCGATCCCGTTCTATTGATTGACGTTTGTCTGAAGCACCCGTAACGAAAGAGCCCGCTTCCGGGTCGCCAATAGGTGGCGCGGGTGCCGATTTGCCCAAGACAGGTCCATTTCTTGATGTCCGAACTTTCCCGCTATCGCGAATTCGCCCAGAACTCGGCGGCCTGGCCGTTCGAGGAAGCCCGCAAGCTCGTGGCTCGGCTGGCGAAATCGGGCAAGAAGTCGGTCCTGTTCGAGACGGGCTACGGCCCGTCCGGCCTGCCGCACATCGGCACCTTCGGCGAGGTGGCCCGGACCTCGATGGTGCGCCGCGCCTTCGAGGTTCTGACGGGCGGTGAGATCCCGACACGGCTTGTCGCCTTCTCGGATGACATGGACGGGTTGC
>DAORNC010000042.1:0-22905 GCA_035440785.1 Rhabdaerophilum sp.
CCGAACGGGCGCTCGAAGGCCCGCGTCAACGGCTCGACCGGGCGGCGCTGCGCGCGCAATCGGCGCTGCGTGGTGCGCTCGACCGGCGCCACCGCGGCTTGGCGATGCTCGCGAGCCGGCTTGCGGTGCAGAGTCCGGCCGCGCGGCTCGCCCGGAATCGTGAAAAGTTACGCCTGCTCGGCGCGCGGTTGCCGGGACTCGCGGATCGGTACCGGAAGATCGAGGCTCAAGCCGTCGTCCAGCTTGCCCATCGCCTCGCACGGGCGATGAGCGGGCGAGTCGCGCTGGAAAAACGCGATGCTGCCCGATACCGCGGCGATCTCGACAAGCTGGCTTCCCGCCTCGCCCGCGCCCGCGATCTCAGGATGGAAAAATGGAAACAGCGGCTCAGGTCCGCCGGAACGCTGCTCGGGTCGCTGAGTTATCGAAGCGTTCTGGGGCGCGGCTATGCCGTGGTGAGGGACACGGAAGGGCATGTCGTCTCGCGCCTTGCGCGGGTCGAAACCTCGTCGGTCTTGAGGATCGAACTCGCCGATGGTGAATTCGCGGCAAGGGCAGAGGGAAGCGCGCTTGATGCTGCGCGCCCCGCGCCCGCACGTTCTCCGAAGGCCACGCCGCGCGGCGAGGGCGGGCAGGGGACACTCTTTTGAGCACCGGCGCTTGTTACGGCGCAGCAGGTGGCCTAGATGTCCGGCGAGCAGACAGGACGATGCCATGATCAAGATGCCGACGAGCTTCGCCACCCCCGGTCTCGGCACCGAAGCCGTGCTCGAATATTCGAACAGCGATTACCAAATCGTGCGGCAGGGGACCTTTGTGCGCTGCGCGGTGACGGGGCAGCCGATCCCGCTCGACGACCTGCATTATTGGAACGCGGAGACGCAGGAGGCCTATTCGGGACCCGAAGCCGCGCTTCGGCGGCTGCGCGAGGCGCCCAAGGCGCGGTGAACGGCCTCGAACAGGGCCTCGTCCGCCACGAGGCGTATCGGCAAGGCCAGGCTTTCGGTGGCAAGCTTTTCCAGCATCGGTGAACCGGCGAGGCGGACATGATCCTTCTCGGTCGTGACCAGTTGTGCCCCGGACCTGGCGACACGCGCCAAAAGAGATTCGGCCTCGACATCGGTGAAGGCATGGTGATCGGCAAAGTCGATCCGCTCGATGACGCGGGCGCCGCAGGCTTCGAGGCTGCGCTGGAACTTCTCCGGCAGGGCAATGCCGCAGAAGGCGATGACATCCCGACCGGCGAGATGTTCTCCCTCAGGCACAATCCGCGCCGAGAGAACCGGTTTGCGTCCGTCGGCCCGCGCGGTGATATCGGAGCGATCCTCGCCGATCACCAGCACAAGATCGACGAACGGTAATTGCGCGTCGAAGGGCGCGCGCAACGGCCCGGCAGGGATGACCTCGCCATTGCCGAACCCCGCCGCGCCATCGACCACGGCGACCGAGAGATCTTTCGTGAGCGCAGGGTTTTGCAGCGCGTCGTCGAGGATGAGGCAGGTTGCGCCATCCGCGATGGCGCGCCTCCCGCCCGCCGCGCGATCGCGCGCGACGTAGGTTGGAGCGATGCGGGCCAGCAGGAGGGGTTCGTCACCGGTGATCCACGCGCTGTCCTGCGTGGGATTCACGCGGTGCGGCCCCGACATCGAGCCGCCGTAGCCGCGTGAGACGAAGGCGGGGCGTTCGCCGCGCGCGATCAGGTCTTGTGCGAGCGCCAGTGCGGTTGGCGTCTTGCCGGCGCCGCCTGCGGTGAAATTTCCGACAGAGATCGCCGGAACCGACGCGCGCCAGCCCGGACGCGCCATGCGTCGAAGCGTCAGCGCACCGTAGATCGCGCCGAGCGGCCGGAGAAGTGGCGCGAGCCAGAACGGGAGCGACCGGGACCAGAAGGCAGGGGCGCGCATCAGACGTTGTTTTCCTCGCATACAGGAAGCCAATCCTGCAACAGCCGGAGGGTAGCGTCGAGCGCGCCTTCATTTTCCCGCGCGATCCTTGCCGCATGACGGGCAAGCGCTTCCCGTCTTGCCGGGTCGGCGATCAGCCGGGCGACGGCATCCGCGAGCGATATGGGGTCGCTGATCCCGACGGCCGCGTCCTCGCGGTCGAGAACGGCATAGATGTCACGAAAATTGGCGACTTCGGGCCCGTGCAGGATCGGCGTGCTGAGCTTGGCCGGCTCGATCGGGTTATGCCCTCCGATCGGTACCAACGAACCGCCGATGAAGGCGACCGTCGCGAGTGAATAGAAAAGACCGAGTTCGCCGAGCGTATCGGCGAGATAAAGGGGCGAAAAATCATCCGGCATCTCGTTTAGGCTGCGAACGGCCGGTCGAATACCACCCGCACGGCACAGGGCCTCGATTTCCGCGCCACGCGCCGGGTGACGGGGCACAATGATCGTGAGGAGTTCCGGCTCCTGCTCGCGCAGTCTTGCAGCGGCTTCCAGCGCCAGCTCTTCTTCACCCGGATGGGTGCTGGCGGCAAGGAAGATGGGCCTTCGCCCGATGGCTCGTTCGAGCGCAAACAGCGCCTCGCCGTCGACGGGCAGGGGGGCGACATCGAACTTCAGATTGCCCGGAAAAGAAGCAGGGGCGCCGAGGCTCTCGTAGCGCGCGCAATCCTCGCGGCTCTGGGCAAGGCAGAACGAAACGCCGGAAAGCAGGGTTCGGGAAAGTGCGCCGAAGCGCTTCCAGCGTCGCGCCGAGCGCTCGGACATCCGGCCGTTGACGATGCCGAAGGGAATCCCCCGCTCCCGGCAGGCGAGCATCAGGTTCGGCCAGAGTTCGGATTCGCAGAAGACCGCGAGATCTGGGCGCCAGTGATCGAGGAACCGGCGGACCACGGGGGGAAGATCGAGCGGCGCGAATTGGTGGACTGCGCCCTGTGGCAATCGCGTCGCCGCCAATTCGGCAGAAGTAACCGTGCCGGTCGTCAGGAGGGCGCTGTGGCCGGCGTGCGTCAGCCTTTCGATCAGGGGCAGGATGGAAAGCGTCTCGCCAACGCTTGCGGCGTGCACCCACACCAACGATCCCGCTGGGCGTTTCGCGCTAGCTCGACCGAGCTTCTCCTCAAGCCGGACCGGATGCTCCTTGCCGGCGGCCAAGCGTCGCCGCAGCATCGCCCGCGCGAAAGGCGTCAACGCCCGGCCGGCGAGTCGGTAAAGCCGGATGGCCGTCGGGATGCGCAATGTGCGCGCTTCCGGGTGCATCACCCGTTTCCCTTCGTAAGGTCGGCTTCGCGCTTGTCCCGCTCAAGCCGGACCCTCTCTCGGCCGGCGCCGGGATCGCGCTGACCGAATGCGGCGTAACCTGCCGCGTAGAGCCGGTCGAGTTCGGCTTCGAGTTCGCGTCGCGCGGCTTCCTTGGCTGCCTCATCCGCATCCCGCGGCACCCAGATCGCCTTGTTCGTCACGATGGCGTATTGCCCGAACGGCAGCGCGATGCTCGCCGCGTCCCAGCTCTTGAAGTCGTAGCGGCGCGAGCAGACGACCGCCACCGGCAGGATCGGCCGGCCGGAAAGCTGTGCCAGCGTGATGATTCCATCCCCCGCGACGCGGCTGATTTTCGGCACGTCCGCCGTCATTGAAACGTGTTCGCCCTGTTCCAGCAAGCCGAGCAGCGCACGCAGCGCCTGGATGCCGCCACGCTTGCGCACCTGATCCTTGCGTTGCGCACCCGAACCACGCACCACCGACATACCGAGCAACTCGGCGGCATGGGCGTTGATTTCGCCGTCGCCATGCCGGGAAATCATCACGTAGCAACGATCTCCGGGCAGGCGGAAAAACGTCTGCATGAAATGCTGGCCGTGCCAGAACGTGAGAATGCCCGGCGCATTGTCGTAGATCAGCGCGCGTGCGTTCTCGGGAAGGAGGACTTCCCGGCTCGACCAGCGCACGAAACGCAGATAGCTGGCGAGCAGCCAGCCGAGCGTGTGTTGCACGAAGCGGGAGCTGCCGATCTTGCGCAGCATCAGGAAAGGGCGCGCTTCACGCCTGCGTCTCGGGATCGAGCAGGCGGTGCATGTGTACGATGAAATAGCGCATCTGCGCATTGTCGACCGTCGCCTGCGCCTTTGCTTTCCAGGCGACGCGGGCGGCCTCGTAATTCGGGAAGATGCCGACGATGTCGAGCTTGTTCAGATCGCGGAAGGTGATGCCGGTGATATCCTCGAGTTCGCCGCCGAAGACGAGGTGGAGAAGCTGCTTGTTGCCGGTTTCGCTGGGCATGATGACAGGTCCTGATTGTGCAAATAGCGGTGCAGCAAGCTCATTTTTTGGAATCGCACGCCGCTTCCGGGAAATGTCTGAGGCTTCGTTTCCCGATCACGCCGGGTTCGTCAAGTGCGAAAGCGGTTTGTCGTTCAGGAGGCCGGCCTTCCGGAGGAGGGTTTCGCTCGCCGCGACCAGCGGCGGTTGCTCCCCGCCGGCCAGCGCATAGCGGGGTGGTTGCCCCGAAATTGTTAGCAGGCGCGCGCCGGCCTCTCGCAGGATGCAATCCGAGGCGACGATGTCCCAGTCGTGCCCGCCGGCCCGTGCGAGAGCAAAATCGGCACGCCCGTCGAGCGGAGCCAGCACGCGATGCGCCAGCGCCGGGATTCCGGCCACATGCCGGAACGTGAGTCCGGTCCTGCGGATGAAGGCATCGAGCGCGACGCGCGGTCCGGTGATGGCGAGCGGCGGTTCGGCTTCGGTCCTGAGCGAGAGGCGCATACCATCCCGAAATGCGCCGCCTCCGCGAAAGGCCGAGAAGGTCGTATCGGTCGCCGGAACGTAAACCACTCCTGCAACCGGCTCGCCTGCGACGAGAACGCCGATCACGTTGCACCACGCCCGCCCGCCATCGGCGAAATCGCGGGTGCCGTCGATCGGGTCGATGACGAACGCGGAGCGGGTCCGCGCATCCCAGCTTTCGGAACGCTCCTCGGAATGCACCGGCAGGGGCGCGAGTTTCGGCAGGGCCTCGTTGAGAAAGGCATCGACGGCGAGATCGGCGGTCGTCACCGGCGATCCCCCGTCCTTCCAGTTGATGGTCGCGCGGGGTGTCTGGTCCGGACGATAGTCTCGGAGCGCGACCCCGCCGGCTTCCCGCGCGATGCTGACGAGGCCTTCGTGGAGGCGGGCAAGGTCGAAATCCGCAGTCATGATCCGGTCATTTCCAAGCCAAGATCAAGATTGAGACGGCCCCAAGGGCGAGCGCCGAGAAAGTCAGCAGCATGCCTGCCTGCCGCGGCCAGCTCGGACCACTGGTGCGCGAGAGACCGGCGGCGTGCAGCACGCGGCCGGTCAACCCGATCAGGCCGACGGCGTGAACAAGCCATTCACCGGCGCCGACAAGCGCGAGGCCGATGAGAAGCAGGCCGAGGAAGGGCGCATATTCACTGAAGTTTCCGTGGGCGCGGATGCGCCGCGCGAGCATGCGGTTCTCGCCATCGCCCAGAGCGACCTTGGCCGCATAGCGACCCCGGATAACCTGGATGGCAAGAACGATCGACATCAGCGCCATCAATGCAACATAGCTCAGCGCGAAAGAGAGGGCGTTCGTCGCGGCGATCTGCACAACCTTTTCCATGAAGCACCTTCCGTCCTGGTCCATCCTGACAGGAAATGTCGCCCGCCGGTTCGATCGAGATCGGGTCTCGCTTTCGCGCAGGCAATTCCTAGATTAGGGATATCGAGCATCGGCTCCCCGCCGTTCCTTAAGCGATCTTCCGGAAGAAACCAATGAGCCACGCGATACCGCCGGCAAGCGGATCACACCATCTGTCATTCTGGCGGCACTCGGCATGAACGCTCCCGACAAGACCCCGCTTCAGGCCCGTTTCACCCGTGGCTCGACGATGAAGCACGTTATCGAAATGACCGTGACGGGCACGATCGGGCTGATCGCGATCTTCGTCGTGGACTTCCTGTCGTTGTTCTATGTCTCGCGGCTCGACGACGACCGGCTGACGGCGGGCGTCGGCTATGCGACGACCGTGCTGTTCATTGCCGTATCGGTCAATATCGGCTCGATGATCGCGGGGACGGCCATCGTTTCGCGAGCCATCGGTGCGGGCAGGATGACGGATGCGCGACGGCTTGCGGCCAGCGCGTTGTCCATTTCCATGATCATCGCGCTGGCGTTGTTCCTGGCGCTGCCGATGATCCTTTCCGCCATCGGCGCGGCGGAGGTGCCAAGCCGGATCGCGGAGCGGTTCCTCATGATTACCCTCCCCGCCAATGTCCTGATGGCGGCGGGTATGATGTTTTCCGGCTTCCTGCGCGCCGTCGGCGATGCGCGGCGGGCCATGCAGGTCACGCTGTTCGGCGGACTGGTGACGGCGGCGCTCGATCCCTTGCTGATCTTCGGGCTCGGTCTCGGAACCGATGGTGCGGCAATTGCCACCGTGGTGTCGCGTCTCGTTTTCACTGCGGTGGGATTCAACGGCGTGGTCCGGGTTCACCGGCTGATGCAATTGCCTCGACTGGGGGACATGCTCGCCGACGGTGCAGCGTTCTTCCGCATTGCAGTGCCGGCGATCCTGACCAATGTCGCGACTCCGGTCGGCGGGCTGCTCTACATGCGCATCCTTTCCCCTTTCGGCGCGGAGGCGATTGCGGCAAGCGCGATCCTCGATCGGCTTGTGCCGCTCGCCTTCGGTGCCCTGTTTGCCCTTTCCGGAGCGGTCGGACCGATTCTGGGCCAGAACCTTGGCGCGGGCTTGTTCGGTCGGCTGCGGCAGGCGCTTCGCGATGCCTTTGTTTTCTGCGCGGGCTACACCCTCGTTGCCTGGTTGTTGCTGGTGCTGTCCCGAGAGCAGGTTGTGTGGCTTTTCAAGGTAGACGGCCCGACGGCGCGCTATGTCGTTTTCTTTTGTCTGTTCGGCGGCCTTGCCTGGGTTTTCGGAGGGCTCACGCTGGTGGCCAACGCCTCGTTCAACAATCTCGGCTTTCCGCTCTATTCCACGGCCTTCAACTGGGGGCGCGCCGTTCTGGGGGCCTTCCCCTTCGCCTTCATCGGCGCTCTTTATTACGGCGTGGAGGGCGCGATGGTCGGTCTTGTTGTGGGTAACCTGCTGTTCGGCATCGGCGCGCTGACCATGGCTTTCCGGGTCGTCGATCACCTCGAAAAGCAGGCGTTGGAGGAGGGACGGACCGCCGAATGAAGCATTGCCGTGCCGGAGCCGAATGGTTAGGTTCGGCAAATGGGAATGCAGCAAGGGGCGCCGCCATGATCAACCTGTTCGAAATCATGCAGGCCGCGCAGGGCGGGAATGCCTTCAACAATCTCGGGCAGCAGTTCGGCATCGGCTCCGAGCAGGCGCAGAAGGCGGTCGAGGCGGTCTTGCCGGCGATTTCCCTCGGCCTCCAGCAGCAGACGCAGACGATCGAGGGTTGGCAGAATATCCTCAACACCCTCAGCCAATCGCAAGGGAGTGCCGCCTTTTTCGACTCGGATGGGGACGGCATTCCCGATCACCTCGAAAACGAGAGCAACGGCGCTCTCGGCACCATGTTCGGCGGACCGGAAATGGCGCAGGCGGTCGCCAACAACGCCGCGCAGTTCGCGGGGCTTCCCGCCTCCATCATGCAACAGATGCTGCCGGTCATCGCCTCGATGATTATCGGTGGGCTCTTCAAGGGCGCGTCGAACAGCGGTCTCGGCGGCATTCTCGGCCAGATGATGCAGGGGGGCACCGGCGCCGGTGGCCTTGGGGGGATGCTGGGCGGGATGTTCGGCCAACCGTCGCAGCCGCAAAACCCGATGGGCAACGTCTTCGGCAATATCCTCGGACAGATGATGGGCGGCGGTGCGCCACAGCCGCAGCAGAACCCGATGGGCGGAATGTTCGGCAACATTCTCGGACAGATGATGGGCGGCGCTCGCCCGGCGCCGCAGCAGACGCCGGATCCGATGAGTGCCGGCCTCGATATGCTCAAGGGCATGTTCGAGACCGGGCGCGAGGTCCAGGCGAGCCAGATGGACGCCTGGCAGAAAATCCTCGGCCAGCTGGGCCAGCGAACCTGATTGCCGGAACCGTCCGCAATTTCTGTAAGTTTTTATAAAGTTTGTCCGCGAGAATTGCCGCAAACCCGAGCGGAATTTCGAAGTGCATAAAATTTGAGCTTTTTGATTTTGTAATCATCAGAAGGCGCTCACGTATCGACATCCCCGTGCAGGCAGAAAGCCTGGGCTAGGGGAAGTTGTAATGATCCAGAATGTTTCATCGAGCGCGGCCTCGGTTGCCGCCCTCAACAGCGCGAATGCGAAGTCCGCCGCCGCTGCGAACCAGAAAACCAACACCAATCAGCAGACGACCGTGACCAAGAAGGCGGTGCCGTCGATCTCGGAGCTGAACGCGCAGGCTTTCCTGCAGCGCCAGCAGATCGGCGCAGCGCTCTATGATCGCTCGTTCACGCTGAAGGAAGGCAGCCGCGCGCTGACCCGCCAGGATGCGATCCAGGCTTATGCCGAGCAGATCCAGATGAAGGACGGCGGTCCGACCGCCAAGGACCTTCGGATCCTGCAGCGCAAGCTTGATCGTGCCGCAGCCCAGATCGACCGCCTGTCGAATAATGCCGCCGGCATCAACCTGTCGAGCGTGGCGGGTATCGACGGCCGCGATATCGACATCGTGCAGGAGAACCTTACCGCCCGCATCAACGCCGGCATCAAGGATGGTTCGCTCACCGATGAGGAAGCGAAGGTTCTTATCGCCCAGCAGGATGAGATTGCCGGCATCGAAGCCAAGCTGCGCGAGACCGATGGCAAGCTCACTGCCGGTGAGATGAAGCAGGTCATGGATCAGCTGCGCAAGGCGGCGGATGCCATCAACCAGGCGCGTAACAACGGCTCGGGCGTCAATCTCGGCACCTATGACTATGCGAACTCGGTGAACGACCGCCAGGCCGCCCTCGAGAAGCAGCTCGAGCAGGCCATCAAGATCGGCTCGATCACAGCCGAGGAAGCGGATGCGGTCCGTGCTCAGTTCGATGCGGTCAACAAGCTCGAAGAGCAGGCGCTCGCCAACGGCAATATCAACTGGCGCGAGAGCGTCGGCCTTTCGACGGCGATGAACAGCGCCGAGATCGTGCTTTATGATCTCCAGCGCAATGATGCCGGTGTGAAGCTCGCTGACAGCTATGTCGACGTGAAATACGTCGATCAGCGCCAGTCGCAGCAGCTCGAGAGCGTCACCCGCGGGATCGACAAGGGCACGGTGACGAACGAGGAAGGCGTGGCCCTTCTCACCGATCTCCAGGGCATCCAGAACCTCGAGAACAAGCTCGTTTCGGGCGGCCTGACCCGCTCGGAATACCTCCAGCTCCAGAACGAGATGAACGACTTCTCGCTTCTGAACGCGGATCTGCAGGGCAACAAGGATCGCTACACGGGCCTTTTCCCGGCGGCCCCTGCCCCGGCCCCGGCCCCTGCCCCGGCCCCGACTCCTGCACCGGCCGCGGGCTCGGGCTCGGGCTCGGATTCCACGGGCGCTTCGACCGCGACCGATCCGGGTGCTACGGGCTCCACCAACGGTAACGGTGCGGCCAACGGCAACGGTGCGGCCAACGGTAACGGCGCTGCCAACGGTAACGGCGCTGCCAACGGTAACGGCGCTGCCAACGGCAACGGTGCGGCCAACGGCAACGGTGCGGCCAACGGCAACGGTGCGGCCAACGGTAACGGCGCTGCCAACGGCAACGGTGCGGCTTCGGGCGGATCGTCCGGCAGCGCGCCGGGATCGACGGGCACGACTTCCGGCTCGGGCACGACTTCCGGTGCTGGCTCGACCAGCGGTTCCGGCTCTACCTCCGGGACGTCGTCCTCGGGTTCGACCGACTCGTCCGGGAATTCGGGTTCGAGCACTTCCAGCGGAGGCAACACCTCCTCGTCGTCTTCGTCTGGCACGGTGACGAACGAGGCGGCGGCGCCCACGACCGTCAAGGTCGAGGCGAAGCCGGATTCGGTTGCCGCTGAGGAGCAGGCCGAGGTGAAGGCCGAGACCGCGCCGACGATCCCGCAGATCAACGCCGAACTCTCCGGCACCAAGAACATCTTCGGCGATCTCATGACGAAGATGATGCGCGACCGCACGGACGATGTCCGCGACTCGCACAAGGACTTCCTTGACAAGGCAGACGAACGGCGTCGCGAGGCGGCCGAGAAGTCGGCGAAGCACGACGATCACGGCCACGGCAAGTCCGATGCCTTCGGCCTGCCGGTCCGCGATGCAGACCGCGAGGCCAAGGTGGCGAGCTATTCCTCCGTCGCCAAGAGCGTCGAGGTGCCGGCTCCGGCCATCGCTAAGAAGGTCGCCTGACCTGCTCGAACAATGCCGGGCCGCGATCGGCCCGGCAACCATGCCTCATACCCGGACTGAGCCGTCCCTTCCCTCCGGAAGGGGCGGTTTTTTCATGAGCTGAGCGATCGTTATCATCTTGCCACCTTCCAACCGATCGACATCGACCGTTGCGGTTCACCGGCGCCGGCTTTCCGGTGGGGGAAGATTTCTCCGGGCCCAAAAAAAGAAAAACCGGACCGCAAGGCCCGGTTCTAGTCGATCGCGTATCGCAGCGTCAGGTGCAAAGCGCCGGCTCGGCGGAGGGGAGATTGCCGAGCCGGTCCTTGCCTGCCGGCATGCGGCCCGAAGGCTGCATCCGGCCTGCGCTATCCCGCCGGACGGGCGTCTCACGTCCGGCCGCGATCAGGGAAAGCAATTTCGTGGGATCCTCTGATATGGGGAGCTGTAATGCCCCTCGAACATCGCTCCGCGACAGTCCGATGTCCTTGAGTGCCCGATGATCCCAATTCATCAGTTCCTGCGCCGCGCGACGGTTGGCGATTGCGACCTGGAGGCGGACAACAGTCTTCGCAGCGGCGAGGACGAGTGCGGTCATAAATCCGGGAACGAGTGCCATGATGTGATCCTTTCGCGAACGGGCCGGACGGGATGTCGTCGGGCTTGGATTTGCGCTCCTTTCGATGGAGGGGTTATAGCGGAGCATCTTGCATTTCAAAAACGAATGTTTTTAATGTATTCATCAGATTTAAAGATGAATGGAAAAAGCCATGCTGCCGGTGCTCGACAATGACCATCTCCGCACGCTCGTCGCCATTGCCGAGACCGGTTCCTTCACCCGCGCGGCGGAACTCGTGAACAAGACGCAGAGCGCCGTTTCCATGCAGATCCGCCGGCTGGAAGAACGGGTTGGGCGAGACCTCTTCGCCAAGGAGGGCCGGGCCGCCAAATTGACCGAGGATGGCGAGAAACTGCTCGACTATGCCTACCGGATGCTACGGCTGAATGACGAGGCGGTGGCTTCCTTCCGGGAAGACCGTTTAACCGGCTCGGTGAAGCTTGGCGTGCCGGACGATTATGCCGAGCGCTACCTACCGAATATCCTTGCCCGCTTCACGGCTTCGAACCCCGGCATCGAGGTGATGGTGATCTGCGAGCCGACACCGCATCTCGTCGCTAACCTGCGCGCCTGCGAAATCGACATGGCGATTATCACGCATTCGCAGAAGAATTCGGTGGGCGAGATCATGCGCGAGGAGAAGCTGTTGTGGGTTACCTCCGCACGCCATTGCACGCATGAGCAACGCCCTGTGCCGCTTGCGCTTGGGCGCGACACCTGCGATTGGCGGCGCGCTGCAATCACCCGCCTTAACCAGATCGGCTCGTCGTCGCGCGTGCTCTATACAAGCTGGAATTCGGCTGCGGTCGGTGCGGTGGTGCTCGCGGGCATGGCGGTCAGCGTGTTGCCTGAAAGTGCGATCCGCCCCGGCATGCGCGTGCTGACGGCGGAGGACGGTTTTCCTGATCTGCCGACCGTCAAGATCGCGCTCTTGCGTAACCCGGCCTCGCGCGATCATGTGGCCAACGCGTTGGCGGAACATATCGTCCAGAGCCTCGACAACCTCTCGCTCGAAAAGCCGGGCGTGATGCTGGCGGCGGAATAATCCTCAATAGGCGGCGTGCTCGAACACCGGATCGACCTTGCCGTTCCATTCGCCGTGATAGCGCGCTAGCAGGTTCTCCGCCTGCGTGCGCCCGAGACTCACCAGCTCATCGAGCGGATCGAGATAACAGGTCTCGTCATGCCCCATCCGGTCGAGCTGTCTGCGGGCTTTCAATCCGGCACGCGAGATTGCAAGCGCCTCGCGGGCCAGGTCGAGCATCTTCTTCCCGTCGATTTCCGCATTGAACCCAAGTCGCGGCACGTTATCGCGCAAACCTTGCCGATCGTTGGCGGACCAGGTTTTGGCGAGATCCCAGGCGGCATCGAGGCTCGCCCTGTTGTAAAGCAGGCCGACCCAGAAGGCGGAAAGCGCGGTAATGAACGGGCGCGAGCCGACGTCTGCGCCCCGCATTTCAAGATATCGCTTGAGGCGCACCTCGGGGAAGATCGTGGAGAGGTGGTTCGTCCAGTCCGACATGGTCGCGAAGGCGCCGGGCATGCCGGGGAGGTTTCCCGCGAGGAGGTCGCGGAAGGACTGGCCGGAGACATCGTTGTAGGTGTCGCCGCGCTTCACGAAATACATCGGCACATCAAGCGCGTAATCGACATATCGCTCGAAGCCGAACCCTTCCTCGAAAGCGAAAGGCAGCATGCCGGCGCGCTGGTTGTCCGTGTCGCGCCAGATTTCCGAGCGCATGGACAGGAACCCGTTCGGCTTCCCTTCCGTAAACGGAGAATTGGCAAAGAGCGCGGTTGCGACAGGTTGCAGCGCAAGGCTCACCCGAAGCTTCTTGACCATGTCCGCTTCTGACGAGAAGTCGAGGTTCACCTGAACCGTCGAGGTGCGATACATCATGTCGAGGCCATAGGAACCGACCTTCGGCATGTAGCCGGTCATGATTTTGTAGCGCGACTTCGGCATCACCGGGGTTTGTGCCCGGCTCCAGAGTGGCGACATGCCGAGGCCGAGGAAGCGGATGCCGAGCGGATCCGCCACTTCCTTGACCTGCGCGAGGTGTGCGGCGGTTTCGATGGCGGTGTCGTGCAGGGTGCGGACGGGTGCGCCGGACAGCTCGAACTGGCCGCCGGGTTCGAGGCTGATCGCCCCGCCGCCCGTCACGTCGAACAGGCCGATGGGGTGATCTCCCTCCATGATCGGCTCCCAGCCGAGCAGGCCTTGCATCCCTTCGAGCAGCTTTCGGATGCCACGTGGCCCGTCATAAGGCACGGGGGAGTGGTCCGCAGCATAGAAGGGAAATTTCTCGTGTTCCGTACCGATGCGGAAATCGGTTTCGGCGGAGATACCTTCTTCGAACCAGTTGATGAGGGCATTCCGCCCCTCGATCGGGGTGAGATCGACCGTGTCCCGTGCCATGAGAGCCTCGGAAAGAAAGGAAAGGAGAGCGACCGGGCGCCCATGCGTTGTCGAGAGTTATAGGTATCGCCCTGCCGCTCGACAATGGTGGCAGAAATCGGGCGGCCGAATTTGTTTGACCTCAACCGCCGCGCCAGTCGCCCAGCACGCCCTGAACGAGCGCCATCGCCGCAACCGCCGCCGTATCCGCCCGGAGGATGCGCGGTCCGAGCGACAGGCGGCACAGGGGCTTATGGCAGAGGATCGCCTCGCGTTCCTCTTCGGTGAACCCGCCTTCGGGGCCGATGAGCACGGTCACGCTCTTGTGATCGGGCGCGGCCCGCAAGGCGGCCAGCGGGTCGGCAATCTCGGCATCCTCGTCGCAGAAGATGAGCAACTCGCCTGCCTTCAGTGAGCGCAGGAAGGCGGCAAGCTTCACCTCGTCCTCAATTGCCGGAACCGAGAGGATGCCGCACTGTTCAGCCGCCTCGACGGCATTGGCGAAAAGCCGGTCGGCTTTGAGGCGCGTCATCTGCGTGCGCTGGGTGATAACGGGAACGAGGCTCCCCGCGCCCATCTCGACCGCTTTCTGGATGATGTAATCGAGTCGCGCCGATTTCAGTGGCGCGAAGGCATAGCGGATCGGCCCGACCGGCTCCTGCGTTCGGACGCGCTCGATCAGCTTGAGAACGGCGGTCTTGCGGGTCGGCTTGTTGAGTTCCGCGCGCCATTCCCCGTCGATGCCGTTGAAGGCCAGGAGCTTCGCCCCCTCTTCCATGCGCAGAACGTTGAGGAGATAGTTGATCTGCCCCGCTTCGAGCGGCAACACCATTTCCGGGCCATAGTTCCCGGCAACGAAAAGCCGGTGTGTCGCGAAGTCGTATCGGGCCATGAAGTCACTCCGGGTAGGCGCTTTGTCGTGCGGGATGGCAATCCGCCGACCCTTGATCTATAAGCCTTGTCGCGACGGACCGGAAACGGTGAGGGGACTTTGGAAGAAATGAAACGTGTATTCGTGGGTTTAGCGTCGGCGGCGCTGCTCGGTGTCGCTTTCTCGACGGGCGCGGCAGCGCAGGCGTTGACGCCGAGCTGTCAGGCCGAACTCGACAAGCACGGCAGCGCCCGGCTCAAGGTGATCGAGCGGATCAACGGCTTTCAGAAACGCCGTCCCACAGCCCAGCAGGCATGCGGCACCTTTCAGGAACTCGTGAAGGTTGAGGCCGAGATGCTGAAGTGGATGGAAGCCAACATGGATTGGTGCCGGCTGCCGGAACCCTTCGTGAAGAACTTCAAGGACGGCACGCAGCAGGGAATCAAGGCGCGCGGGCAGGTGTGCACGGCTGCCAAAAAACAGGCGCAGCAGCCCCGCCAACCGCGCGGTCCCGCCATCGGCGGCGGTGTTTCTCTGCCGAAGGGCGCGCTGTGACCGCGGGCAGCGGTCCGGCGACGCCGGATGCCGTCCACCAGAGTTTCGTCGAACGCTTGCCACCTCAATGGCAGCCCTACGCACGTCTCGCCCGGCTCGACCGACCGATCGGCTGGTGGCTGCTGCTGCTCCCCTGCTGGTGGAGCGCGGCGATCGCGGCGCGGATGGCCGGTCTCTGGCCAAGTGTCTGGGTGATCGGCCTGCTGCTCGTCGGCGCAGTGGCGATGCGCGGCGCCGGCTCGACATGGAATGACATTACCGATCGCGATCTTGATGCACGCGTCGCTCGCACACGGGGGCGGCCGCTGCCTTCGGGACAGGTAAGCGTCAAGCAGGCCTTCGTTTTCATTGCGCTCCAGGGCGGGGTCGGGCTCGCCGTCCTTCTTCAGTTCAACCGGTTCGCCGTACTGATGGGAGTGCTCTCGCTGCTGCCGGTCCTTGTCTATCCCTTCATGAAGCGCTTCACCAATCACCCGCAGATCGTGCTCGGACTGGCCTTCGCCTGGGGCGCCTTGATGGGGTTCGCGATCCATCTCGGCACCATCCCGCCGGCGGGATGGCTGCTCTATCTGGGCGGAATTGCCTGGGTGATCGGCTACGATACGGTCTATGCGCTTCAGGATATCGAGGATGATGCCATCGTCGGTATCGGTTCCACCGCGCTGGCCTATGGCGCGCAGGTTCGCGTGTTCATCGCGGCGATGTTCGTGCTGGCGACGGGTTTTCTCGGTGCCGCGCTCGTCATGTCCGACGCGGGCTACCTCGCCTGGTTCGGGCTCACCGGGCTCGTTGTCAACCTCGTGTGGCAGGTGACGACGGTGGCACTCGACAACCCTGAGCGCGCGCTGATGCTGTTCCGTTCGAACCGCAATGCAGGGTTGGTCTTTTTCGCCGGGCTGATGCTCGACGCGATTTTCGCACGTCTCTGACTAGCTTTTCCGGAGCGCTTTCATCGAACCGGCGGCAACGGACATTCCTGGCACCTTGCGGCGCGCGAGGAAGCGAGGCCGACGCCCCGAGAGGGGCGAGCCCTTGCGGCGGGCATGGACGATCTCGCCCGCGAGCGGCGTGACGGGGGTCATCACACCGCTCGCTTCGCGGAGGTAAAGCGGAAGGTCGAGATCGCGGCCAAGCCCGCGCCATTCGGCGATGATGTCGGAAATATCCTGCGTTGCCACGATCGCCGGCGAGAACGAGCCATCTGGGCCCAGCAACCGGATCGCGACGACGGCCGCGCCATCCGGCATGAATTCGGTAGAAAGTACGACACCGCGCGCCACCTCGCCCGGCAGCGCGAGGCTACCGTCGTTGTCGTTGGCGAAGCGGGCGCGGAGGGCGTCCGGACCGGGCGCAAGAAAGCCGCCCGGTCCATCAGCGCGATGGCTCGTCGTCATGTTTGATGCCTGTCCCTGTCGGAGAATTCTTTGTCCTCCGATCATGGAAAGACGATAGCGCCGAGGTGCCGAAAAACCCCTAAGAAGTGCGGTTAAGCCGCGATAACCATATGATTTCCGGTCTTTTCCCGGATTCGTCGTTCATGAAAGGTAACCACACTCTGGCTTGACGCGCCCGCCCCTGCACGCCAGAACCGCTGGGATTGACTGTCTCGAAGGATCGCCGATGATCGCCGCCGAAAAACCGACGCTTCGCATCCGCCTCTGCGCGCCGCGCGGCTTCTGCGCCGGTGTTGTCCGTGCGATCGACGCAGTCGAGGAGGCGCTCAAGAAATTCGGCGCGCCGGTCTATGTCCGGCATGAGATCGTCCACAACCGCTACGTTGTTGAAGGGCTCAAGCGCAAGGGCGCGATCTTCGTCGACGAACTCGACGAAATCCCTGATACCGAGGCACCGGTGATCTTCTCCGCGCATGGCGTGCCGAAGTCGGTGCCGGCGGAAGCTCAATCGCGCCGCTTCTTCGCGATCGACGCGACCTGCCCGTTGGTGACGAAGGTGCACCGCGAGGCGGAAATCCACCACCGGCGCGGAAGGCTGGTCGTTCTTGTCGGCCATGAAGGTCATCCGGAAGTCGTCGGTACGATGGGACAACTGCCGGAAGGCGCTGTCCGGTTGGTGGAAAATGTGGACGACGTTGCGCGGTTGGAGATCCCCGCTGGCAAACCGCTTGCATTCGTGACCCAAACGACGCTTTCAGTTGATGATACGCTGGCCGTGGTATCGGCGCTCAAGGCGCGCTTTCCCGAGATCGTCGCCCCGCACAAGGAGGATATCTGCTACGCTACCACCAATCGGCAGGAAGCCGTGAAGCGCGTGGCGCCGGAAGTCAATGCGATGATTGTCGTCGGTTCACCGAATTCGTCGAACTCCCAGCGCCTGCGTGAGGTTGCGGAGCGTTCGGGCTGCAAGGCGGCCCGGCTGGTGCTGCGCGCCGAGGACATCGACTGGTCGATCTTCGGCGATATCCGGTCTCTCGGCATCACAGCCGGTGCCTCGGCACCGGAAGTGCTTGTCGAGGAGATCATCGACGCCTTCGCCGCGCGCTACGCGGTCGAGGTCGAGACGGTCTCTACGGCTGACGAGAGCGTTTTCTTTCCGTTGCCGCGCACCTTGCGGCCGGATGCGGCCTGAATATCCGGGAACTACAGGTTCAGCAGCAATGCGACGCCGATGACGATCAATGCGAGGCCGAGGCCTTCGCGCGGCGTGGGCTTCTCCGAGAACAGCTTGCCGGAAAGCACGCGCGCGAACAGCACCTCGATCAGCGCCAGCGTCCGCACCTGCGCCGCCGTCGCCAGCGCGAAGCCAAGGAACCAGAATTGCGAGGCGAGGGCGCCCATGAAGCCAGCCAGCAGCGAGGGGCGCCATAGCTTGAAGATGGCCTGCAGGGCGGGCCGGTTTGTGACCGCGAGATAGATCGTCAGCAGCGCGGACTGAAAAAAGAGGCCGGCGACGAGGATTGTCGAGGCGCGGATACCGAAGCCACCCGAGGGCAACTGGTGGATCGCCGCCCGGAAGGCGACCGCCGAAATCGCGAACATCGCCGCAGCAGCGATGCCGAGACCGAGCGCCGGCAACGACCAGCCTTCACCGGTCTGCTTAGGCCAGGCGGTGAGCATCACGCCGAAGGTCGCGATGCCGATAGCGGCGATCATCGGAAGGGAAAGGTGATCGCCGAGCACGATCAGCCCGAACAGCGCCACCAGCACCGGCTCGGTTTTTGTGTAGGCGGTGGCGACGACGAAGCTCTTCGATTTCATCGAGGCAAGCATCAGTCCCGTAGCGCCGATCTGTGCCCCCGCCGCAATGGCGATGGTGGGCAGCAACGAAAGGCTCAAGGCAGGGATAGCCTCTCCGGTAATGAGCCGCATCACGCCAAGCATCAGCAGCGAGAACGGAAAACCGAACAGGAACCGGACATGCGTCGCGCCGACGACTCCGAGCTTCGCGGTGAGGTCACGCTGGAGCGCGTTGCGCAAGGTTTGCGAGCCGGCCGCGATGACCGTGAAGAGGGCCCAAAGCATTGGAAATCCGTCGGCAGGAGGGCCGAGAAGTTTGACGGGAAGGTTGATCGAGGCGTATCACCGGGCGGGAACCTTTGTCACGCAAAAAGCAGCCCGTCGGGCCGGCGGAGTCGAAGGAGGGCAGGACGATGGCCGTATATACCGATGTCAGCGCGGAAGAACTCACCGAGTTCCTCAAGGACTACGATATCGGCCCGCTTCTGAGCTTCAAGGGCATTGCGGAAGGCGTCGAGAATTCGAATTTTCTGATCGAAACCGGGCGTGGACGCTATATCCTGACGCTCTACGAGAAACGCGTGAACCGCGACGATCTGCCGTTCTTCCTTGGGCTGATGGGGCATCTCGCCGATCGTGGCATCACCTGTCCGCTGCCGGTGAAGGGGCACGACGGGCAGGCGCTGCGAATGCTCGCGGGGCGCCCCGCTGCCATCGTCACGTTCCTGGAGGGCGTCTCCTATCGCCGCCCGTCCGTGACGCATTGTGCAGCGCTCGGCACCGTGCTGGCGGGCCTGCACGAGGCGGGAAAGGGCTTCAGTCTCGTCCGCGCCAATGCCCTGTCGATCAATGGCTGGCGACCGCTTGCGGAGCAGGCAGGGGAGGGCGCGGACAAGGTTGCCGTCGGCCTAGGCCAGGCGATCCGCAACGAGCTTGCGGATCTCGAGACGCATTGGCCGCGCACCCTGCCGACCGGTATCATCCATGCCGATTTGTTTCCGAACAACGTGCTGTTCGTGGGCGACCAGCTTTCGGGCGTGATCGATTTCTATTTCGCAGCCAATGACGCACTCGCCTACGATCTTGCTGTCTGTCTCAACGCCTGGTGCTTCGAGGCGGATTATTCGTTCAATCTCACCAAAGGCCGGGCGATGATTGCCGCCTATCGCGCCAAGCGCTCGCTCAACCGCGTCGAGATCGAGGCGCTGCCGATCCTGTGCCGTGGCGCGGCTTTGCGCTTTCTCCTGACGCGCCTCGTCGATTGGCTGAATGTCCCGCCCGGCGCGTTGGTGCGCCCGCTCGATCCGATGGAATACTGGAAGAAGCTGCGATTCCATCAGGGCGTCGAAGCGGCCTCGGCCTATGGCCTGATGGATTGAGCCGTCCCGCATGTCCGATAGCACGAAGACGACCGGTGGCCCGGTCGAGATCTGGACCGATGGCGCCTGTTCGGGCAATCCCGGCCCTGGCGGCTGGGGCGCGATCCTGCGCTTCAACGGCACGGAGCGCGAGCTTTCCGGAGCGGAGCCGGAAACCACCAACAACCGCATGGAATTGCAGGCAGCGATCGCGGCGCTCTCGGCGTTGAAGCGCCCGTGCGCCGTCATCCTCACAACCGACAGTCAGTACGTCAAGGGTGGCATCACCGGCTGGATTTACGGCTGGAAGCGCAACGGCTGGAAGACCGCCGACAAGAAGCCTGTGAAGAATATCGACCTCTGGCAGGCGCTCGACGAGGCCGTGCAGCGTCACCGCGTCGAATGGCGTTGGATCAAGGGGCATGCAGGCCATGCGGAAAACGAACGCGCGGACGAACTCGCCCGCGCGGCCATCGCTGAACTGAGAAAAACTCAGAGCTGACAGATCAGGGTTTCGGCGGAGGAAAGTTCAGCCTTGCCAGGTGCTTCCTCGATGTTCAGCTTCTTGACGACGCCATCGTCGACCAGCATCGAGAACCGGCGGCAGCGGGTGCCGAGGCCGGCCACCGAGAGATCGACATCAAGCCCGGTTGCCTTGGCAAAGTCCGCGTTGCCGTCGGCAAGGAAGGTGATCACACCCTCGCCCCCCGTTTCCTTCGCCCACATCGCCATCACGAACGGGTCATTCACGGCGATGACGGCGATGCCGTCGACACCCTTTGCCTTGAAAGCTTCCGCCTCCTTGAGGAAGCCAGGCAGATGGGTCTTGTGGCAGGTGGGCGTGAACGCACCCGGCACGCCGAACAGCACGATCGTCTTGCCGGAGAAGACTTCGGAGGTGGTGGTCGGCTTCGGTCCGGTCTCGGTCATGGTCCGGAGGGTGACTTCCGGGAGGCGTTCTCCGCTCGCAATCGGCATGGGGTCATTCCTGTCTTGTGCTTGTCCGGTCCTGTCGCGGACCTGAGGCGCAATCTAGGGCAATTTCAGTTCGAGGCGAGTGGGTTTTTTGGCTGCGGGTCCCGCAGCCATCACGGTGTCGGCGCACCGTCAAGATCGAGCGTCTTTTCGAAGGACTTCTCCATCGTGCCGAAGGTCAGTCGCACGGGACCGAACTTTCCGTCGCTTCCGGGCTCCGGCTGACCGGAAATCGTCACGACAGCCTTGCCGTCAGCTCCGGCAGCGACGGTTTCCACCTCAAGGAATCCCTTTGCTTCTGCGAAGGCGGTCATCGCCGCAGCATCGCCAGTGTAAGGCAGGGTGACGCGCCACTGGTATTTGCCGCTTTCTATCCGCGCAACCTCGGCCGGGCGACCTTCATCCGGCTGCGGTAAGGCGGAGCGCACGGCGGCGAGCCGTCCCGCTTCTTCGCCGGCGAGCTTGGTGCCGGTCGTCGGGGAAAGCTCGAGCGTTCCGTTGAGCGGAATGCACATCGTGCCGCAGACTGCGAAATCGAGCGTGAGGGCCAACCGGAAATCCCGGCGCTCGGCTTTGCCGGAAATCGGGAGGATCACTCCGTGCTTATAGCCCCAAGCCTTGCCGCCTGCCCCGTCGTCGAAACGCTCGGGGAAGGGGAACGCGACCGCCAGCCCTGCGAGGGCTTGCGATCCGTCGAAGTCGAACATCGGCGGCACGCCCGAATCGCCGGCATGGCGCCAATAGGTCTTGAAGCCGTCCGCCAGCGCGATCTCGAGCCCGGCAACCAGTGTTCCTTCCGGCGCTTCGGCGTCGATCAGGAGCCGTATGCGTGCCTCGCGGAAATCGAGCCAGGGGGAAGCAAGAATATCCGCGCGCGTCCCGCTTTGAGCGACCAACAACAATGCGAAGCTGAAAAGGAGCCGTTTCATGGCACAAAGATAGGTCAGAACCGGTTCAAGACCGATGAACAATTCCGTGACCCCCGCAACGGGCTCTCTGGCGCTTCATGCAAATTCTGCGTTCCGCCCCTTGGCAAGTCCCGCAAGGACTGCAACTCTTCCCGCATGGACATTTCATCGCTCAGGAAGAAGACCGAAGCCGGCTTTCTCGATGGCCAGATGCTGATCGCTATGCCGGGGATGCCTGATTCCCGCTTCGCACGGACCGTGATCTACATGTGTGCGCATTCGTCGGAAGGCGCGATGGGCATTGTCGTCAACAAGCTTTCCCGCTCGATCTCCTTTCCGGATCTTCTCCAGCAACTCGATATCATCGACAAGGACGAGGCGATCCGTCTGCCTCGGCGCGTCGGGCGCGTACCGGTTCTGGCGGGCGGTCCGGTCGAGACCACGCGCGGCTTCGTGCTGCACTCGATGGACATGACGATCGAGGACTCAACCCTGCCGATTTCCGAGAACATCGGGTTGACGATCACGCTCGATATGCTCCGCGCCATCGCGCGCGGGGAGGGGCCGGAAGAAGCCGTGCTCGCGCTCGGTTATGCGAGTTGGGGCGCCGGACAGCTTGAACGCGAGATTCAGGAAAACACCTGGCTGCATGGGCCCGTTACGCAGGCGCTGATCTTCAGCCCCGATCACGATGCGAAATACGATATCGCCTTGCGGCAGCTTGGAATCGACCCCGCTTTCCTCTCGCAGGAAGCTGGCCACGCCTGAGGTCAGGCCGTGATGCCGATCAGCTTGCGCGTCTGTTCGAGGTTGATCGCCGGGCCGAACACATAGCCTTGCGCGAACTCGCATCCGAGCTGGAAGAGCTCCACCGTGTCGGCTTCGGTTTCGGCACCTTCGGCGACGATATTCATGCCGAGATCGTGCGCGAGCCCGACGATCGAGCGCAGGATGAGCGGCCGTTTGCCGCTGTCGTCGTGTCGGACGAAGCTCTGGTCGATCTTGAGCGTATCGAAGGGGAAGCGCTGAAGATAGGCGAGCGAAGAGAAGCCGGTTCCAAAATCATCGAGCGCGAGGCCAGCGCCGAGTTCGCGGATCTTCTGCAGGATCTGCGCAGCATATTCCGGGTTCTCCATCACCAGCGTCTCGGTGATTTCGAGCTTCAGCGAGCCGGGTTGGACGGGATAACGAATCAGCACGTTCTTCACGTCCTGCAGGAGATCCGACCGCAGCAATTGCCGGCTCGAGACATTGACGGAGGCGAAAATCGGCGGATCGACGACAAGGTTCTGTTGCCAGAGCAGCAATTCGCGCGCGGTTGTCTCCAGCACGAACATCCCGAGGTCGATGATGGCGCCGGTTTCCTCCGCGACGGAGATGAATTCGGATGGCGGCAGCCGCCCGAGGCGCGGGTGGTTCCAGCGCACCAGCGCCTCAAAACCGGCGATGGAGCGATCCTCCAGCCGCACGATTGGTTGGAATTGAACCTCAAGCTCCTTGCGTTCGATTGCCTTGCGGAGATCAGCGGCGAGGGTCAGCTTGTCCTGCGGCATCGATCGCATTGAGGCGCGGTAAACCTCGATCCTGTCGCGCCCTGTGCGTTTGGCATGGATCGAGGCAAGTTCCGCATTGCGCACGAGTGCCTCGCGGTCGAGCAGCGAGGAATCGTCCGGGAAGGCGATGCCGACCGAGCCCGTGAGATAAATCTGCCGTTCGCCATGCGTGATCGGGGTCGAAACGGCGCGA
>DAORNC010000043.1:0-2684 GCA_035440785.1 Rhabdaerophilum sp.
GAATAGACCTCGCCGAAGGGCATCGGCGTTGCATTGGCGCCGAGCGCCGAGACGAGGGCGATGAACATGTCCGACTGCTGGACGCGAATCTTCATGCCCTTCATGTCGGCGGGCGTCTTGATCGGCTGCTTCGAATTGTAGAAGGAGCGCGCGCCGGAATCATAGAACGCGAGGCCGACAAGGCCGTGCTTCTCGAACTCAGCGAGAATGGAATCGCCGATCGGCCCGTCCATGACCTTGCGCATGTGCGCGACCGAGCGGAAAATGAACGGTAGCGAGGGAATGTTCGTCGCCGGGATGAGATTGTTGAACGGCGCCATGTTGATGCGGTTCATATCGATGACGCCGAAGCGTGTCTGTTCGATCGTGTCCTTCTCCTGGCCGAGCTGGGCCGAGTGGAAGACGTTGATCTTGATCTTGCCCTTCGAGCGCTCGTCGAGGAGCTTGCCCATGTGCTTGACGGCCTCGACGGTCGGGTAGCCGTCGGGGTGGATATCCGTCGAGCGGAGCGTCTGGGCTTGTGCGCCGGCAGCGCCAAAAGCCAGCAGGGCCGCCAGCGCGGTCCCCTTCAACATGCTGCGATCTGACATAATAGGTCCTCCTGATGCGGGACTTCGTCCCTTCCCTGCTTCTTCATTATCGACCCGCGCCTGTCATCGGCCGGGCCCTGATCGCTTCCGCGCGGAAACGAATGCCGTCGCAAAACTCGAAATGCGCCATGTCCCCCGGCTTCACAGCGTGAATGCCTGTCGTCATCCCTGTCGAGACGTATTCGCCGGCGCGGAGAGTGATCCCCCTTGCCCCGAGGTTGCCGACGAGAAACCGCAACGCGGCGAGCGGACCGCCGGCGACATTCGCAGCACTGCCGGAGCCGACGGCTTCGCCGTTGATGGTGACACTGGCCGTCAGGTCCGACAGGTCGCGGCTCCGCCATCCGGCGATCTCGCCGCCGACGATCACGCCGCTGTTGTTACCGAAATCGGAGATGACCGCGAGCGGACCGATGTCGTTGATGATGCCCAAGGGACTGCCAGCCGTTTCCGCACCTGCAAACATGCTGCCGACGGCATCCGCCAATCGACCGTCGGAAAGGTCTTCCCCGGGGCGAATGTCGCGACCCATTACGAAGATGAACTCGGCTTCGAGCGCCGCAAATCCATCCTCGAAAACCGCGAACGGAACAGGCGATTCCGGACCCGCGTGGCGAATGCCGGCAGCCATTACCGGTCCAGCAAGGCGTTCAGCGCCAAGTACGGGGCGGAACTGGGGCTGGATACCCGCGATTTTCCACCCGCCGACCTGATCGGGAAAAGCGGCGATGGCTTCATCCTGCACGCGATAGGCTTCGGCGAGGGTTCCAGGCACAGCGACGGGAAATTGGTCGAGCGCGACCGCCTCCAGGCGGGCCACCCGAAAGGCACGGGCGATTCCGTCGATCGCTTCGGCGTGTGCCCGCGTTCCGTCCATGTCGCTTCCACCCTGCCCGGCTCAGGAACCGGCCGTTTATTGTCTGTGCCCCGGATATGACGGGTTCGATTCCGCCGGGCTTGTCGATTGGCGGCAAGCATAGTATGGACTTGTATGGTAGATCAAGACATAAAGGAAGGGAGGCGCCAAAAATGGATTCGTTCCGAATGACAGCGACCACCCCGAAGCCTGTGAAGAGCGCCACCGGCGCCGTGACCGAGCGATTGCGCCAAGCGATCATCGCCATGGAGTTTCCGCCCGGCACGCGTCTTTCGGAAGGCGAGATCGCGACGCGTTACGACGTGTCTCGCCAGCCCGCGCGCGAGGCTCTGATCTCGCTGAGCAAAATCGGGCTCGTACAGGTTCTGCCCCAGCGCGGCACGCTCGTGACCAAGATTTCTACCCGCCACATGATGCAGGTGCGGATCGCGCGCGAGGCACTGGAGACGGCCATCGTCCAGCGTGCCTGCGAGCGCTTCGACCCGGTAATCCGATCCTCGATCGACTCGATCCTCGAAACGCAGGATCGTGCTGCCGCCGAAGGCGACTATCTCACCATCACCCAATCCGACTCCCAGTTCCACGGCGCCGTCGCTGCGGCGGCCGATTGCGAGATGATCTGGCAGATGGTGCTTGACGTGAAGGCGCACATGGATCGCGTACGCCATCTGACGCTGCAGGATCGCGATTCCATGCGCATCCTGGTTCGCCAGCACAAGGCGATCATCGATGCGATCGACGCGCGCGACCCGGAACAGGCCGAACACGCGATGCGCACCCATCTGCTCGAAATCCTCAAAGACCTGCCGCGCGTACTCGCTGAGCGCGCCGATTACTTCGAATAGCCTGCCCTCCCGGCGGACAAACAACCGGAACGAAGCCATGAAATCGATCGAGATCGAAATCCGCCACGCCATCCACCCCGAGCATGCCGAGAGCATGGCAACGGAAGAGCTGCGGGAACATTTTCTGGTGACGGACCTGTTCCGTCCCGGCCATATCAAGGCCGTCTACACCCACTACGACCGCATGGTGCTGATCGGTATCCAGCCGGACAAGCACCCGATGGGGTTCGGGCCGGAACTCGCGGATCTCGTCAAGGCGGACGATTTTCTCACCCGGCGCGAGATCGGCATCTTCAATATCGGTGGACGCGGCCACGTCATGGCCGGCGGCAAGAGCTACGAGATGCAGCCCTGCGATGCGCTCTACCTGCC
>DAORNC010000043.1:2773-3995 GCA_035440785.1 Rhabdaerophilum sp.
CATCCCGCGCATCATGTCAAGGCAGTGGCGACCAAGGGCGACCTGCTCGGCGCGCAGGAAAGTGCGAACCGCCGCGTGCTGACCAAATACATGCATCCGGCCGCCTTCCCCACCTGCCAGCTTGTGATGGGACGGACGGAACTCCAGACCGGCAATGTCTGGAACACCATGCCGCCGCACACGCACGACCGACGCATGGAAGCCTATCTCTATCATAATATTCCCGACGGGCAGGCCGTATTTCATTTCATGGGCCGGCCGGAGGCGACACGACATCTCGTCGTCCGCGACAACGAGGCGATCCTTTCTCCGCCCTGGTCGTGACACTGCGGCTGCGGCACTTCCGCCTATGCCTTCATCTGGTCGATGGCCGGCGACAACCAGACCTTCACGGACATGGATGCCGTGCCGGTCCCGACGCTGTTCTGAGGCGAACGATGGCGGGAGGCAATCCGTTCCGGCTTGACGGCAAGGTGGCGATGGTCACCGGCGCGAATACCGGCATCGGCCAAGCGATCGCGCTCGGGCTGGCGCAGGCCGGTGCGAGCGTTGTTCTGGTCGGCCGTTCAGACATGGCGGAAACGCGGACGAAACTCGCTCCGACCGGCACGAGGCTCCATGAAATCCGGGCAGATCTTTCCACCGTGGCGCCGCTGGCAGGCATCGTATCGGAAGCGGTCGAATGGGGCGGTGTCCTCGACATTCTCGTCAACAATGCCGGGATTATCCGCCGCGCCGACGCGCTCGACTTTACGGAGGCGGATTGGGACGCGGTGATCGACACCAACCTCAAGTCTGCGTTTTTCCTCAGCCAGGCGGCGGGACGACACATGGTTCCGCGCGGAAGCGGCAAGATCGTCAATATCGCCTCTCTGCTCTCGTTTCAGGGTGGGGTGCGCATCGCCTCCTATACGGCGTCGAAAAGCGGGCTTGCCGGGCTTACGCGGCTTCTCGCCTGCGAATGGGCCGGCAAGGGCATCAACGTCAATGCGATCGCGCCCGGCTATTTCACGACCAACAATACCGAGGCCCTGCGCGCGGACGCTGATCGCAACGCCGCGATCCTCGCCCGCATTCCCGCCGGATACTGGGGCGACCCCACCGATCTCGCCGGGGCTGCGGTGTTTCTCGCTTCCGACGCAGCCCGCTACATCCATGGCACCGTGCTGCCGGTGGATGGCGGGTGGCTTGCCCGATAGATTTTCGACGTTTTCCAAGCCCG
>DAORNC010000043.1:4010-4760 GCA_035440785.1 Rhabdaerophilum sp.
CGATGCTGCACCCAGACCGCCTTTTCCCCGCCGATCCGACAACGCGCGATATCGCACGACGGCTCTATGCCAGGGTGAAGGATCTGCCGATCATCTCGCCGCATGGTCACACCGACCCGCGCTGGTACGCCGAGAACGAGCCTTTCGCGAACCCCGCGAGCCTGTTCGTCATTCCCGACCACTACATTTTCCGGATGCTCTATTCGCAAGGCATCGCGCTGGAGAAACTCGGCATTTCCCGGCTCGACGGCGGACCGGTCGAAAATGATCCGCGCAAGATCTGGCGGCTGTTCGCCGCGAACTACCACCTCTTCCGCGCGACGCCGACCCGCATGTGGCTCGATCATGCCTTCGAGACGCTGTTCGGACTCACGGATCGGCTCAATGCCAACAATGCCGACCATTTTTACGATGTGATCGACGCCGCGCTGAAAACGGAGGCCTTCCGGCCGCGCGCGCTGTTCGAACGCATGAAGATCGAGGTGATTTCCACCACCGACGGCGCGCTCGACGATCTGAGATGGCATCGGATGATCCGCGATTCGGGTTGGAAGGGCCGGGTCGTTCCGGCCTATCGGCCGGATGCGGTGGTCGATCCAGAGTTCAGGGGCTTTCGCGAGAACATCGCCGAACTGGGCCGCGTTTCCGGTTGCGATACGGGAATCTGGGAGGGCTACCTCGCCGCACATCGCCAGCGTCGAGCCTATTTCAAGACGTTTGGCTGCACCTCGTCCGATCACGGCCACCCGA
>DAORNC010000043.1:4770-10701 GCA_035440785.1 Rhabdaerophilum sp.
CGGCAATCTTTCGCCGCAGGACGCCGCCGCGCTCTACGCCCGCGTCATCGCCGGGCCGGCGAGCGCCGCCGATGCGGAAGCCTTCCGTGCGCAGATGCTGACCGAGATGGCCCGCATGAGCATCGACGACGGACTGGTCCTTCAGATTCACCCCGGCTCGTTCCGCAATCACAACGCCGGGATCATGGACAGCTTCGGGCGCGACATGGGCGCGGATATTCCCCAGCGGACGGACTACGTGAAGGCGCTCAAACCGCTGCTCGACCAGTTCGGCACCGATCCGCGCCTCTCCATCATCCTCTTTACACTCGACGAAACGGTTTACAGCCGCGAACTCGCGCCGCTCGCCGGGCATTATCCCTGCCTCAAGCTCGGCCCGGCGTGGTGGTTCTTCGATGCACCAGACGGCATGTGGCGCTTCCGGGAGCTGACCACCGAAACCGCCGGGTTCTACAACACCGTCGGATTCAATGATGACACGCGCGCTTTCCCCTCGATTCCCGCCCGGCACGATGTGGCGCGACGTGTCGATTGCGCATTCCTCGCCAGTCGGGTCGCTACTCACCGCCTCGATGAGGACGAGGCCCAGGAACTCGTCTGCGACCTCGCCTATCGCCTCGCCAAGGAAGCCTATCGCCTATGATATCAAGGCGGGGTGGTCGGTTGACACCCCGTGTCCTGAATGCAGTATTCAGATTGACGTCTCAGAAGATGAGCCCGGTCAACCGGGCCGCTCCGGGAAGAAACGCAAAACTCGGCCAGATCCGCGATCAAGCGGCGGTGCGGCCCTATCCAGAGGAGGAACTCATGGACCATCTGTCTCGTCGTCAAGTTCTTGCCGCAGGTGCGGCCGCCGGTGCCGTCGGGCTCGGGCTCAGCCCGGCAGAAGCGCAGGCATGGCCGTCGCGCCCCGTCACGGTTGTCTGTCCGTGGGGCGCAGGCGGCGGCACAGACCAGACCGCGCGCATCGTCGCCTCGATCCTTGAACGCGAACTGAAGCAGCCATTCTCGGTGGTGAACCGCACCGGCGGCTCCGGTGTCGTCGGTCATTCCGCGATCGCGACCGCCGCGCCGGACGGCTACACGATCGGCATGATCACGGTCGAGATCACGATGATGCATCATCAGGGTCTCACCGAACTCAACCCGACAAGCTATACTCCGCTCGCACTGATGAACGAGGATCCGCCGGGCGTCACGGTCAACGCGAGCTCGCCCTACAAGACCATCAAGGAGCTGGCGGACGCGATCAAGGCTGCACCGGCCGGCAAGTTCAAGGCCTCGGGCACCGGTCAGGGCGGCATCTGGCATCTCGCCCTGGTCGGCTGGCTGCAGGCGATGGGCCTCGCACCTAACCATGTCGCCTGGGTTCCCTCGAACGGTGCGGCTCCGGCGATGCAGGATCTTGCTGCGGGCGGTCTCGATCTCTGCACCTGCTCTATTCCCGAAGCCCGCGCCATGATCGACGCCGGCAAGGCGCGTGCGCTCGCGCTGATGTCCGACGCGCGCAATCCGCAGTTCAAGGATGTTCCGACACTCAACGAGACGCTCGGCATCAAATATTCGGTCGGCGCCTGGCGCGGTATCGCCGGGCCGAAGGGCATGCCAGCCGACGTTCAGGCCAAGCTGGTGACCGCGCTCAAAGCGGCCTACGACTCCAAGGAGTTCAAGGACTTCATGGCTTCGCGCGGCTTCGGCGTCAAGTTCGCCGATCCGGCCGGCTTCACCGCCTTCATGGCGGATGGCGACCAGAAGATGGCTTCGGCCATGAAGGCAGCCGGCCTCTCCAAGAAGAGCTGAGCCTGTCTTCGCGCCCCGGCGAGTCTCCTCCCGCCGGGGCCTCCTTTTATTCGCGCGTGGCCGAAAGGTTCCTGTCATGAAACTGTCCGACCGGATCACCGGTTTCGCACTCGCGCTGCTCGGAATCGCGGCGTTCTACGGCGGCTCGCGCTTGCCGCCGGTTCCCGGCCAGCAAGTCGGGCCGAACGTGTTCCCGATGGTTGTCGGCGCGGGCCTGCTCGTCGTCGGGCTGCTGATTGCTTTCCGGATCGGACGCAGCTTCGAGGATGCCGCCGAGGCCGAGATCGAACGGTTTGGCGGACCGGACCGCGAGGCGGAGGAATATTCCCGCAAACGACGCTGGCATGCCCTGCTGCCGCCTGGACTTATGGTCTTCTATTATCTCACCTCGGAGCGGATCGGCTTCATCCCGATCGCGGCGATCATGATCGGCGTGCTCGCCTTCACGCTCGGCGCCAACCGGCGGTTGATCCTGCCCGTCTCGATCATCGGCGCCGTCGCCATCCAGGTGATGTTCGTGAAGCTCCTCCGCGTGCCGCTCCCACCGGGCCTCGTGCCGATGCCGTGGTGAGGACTGCGCCATGAACAATCTCCTCGCCGCCTTCCCGATGGTGTTCTCGCCCGACGTGCTGATCGCCATCCTCGCTTCCGCGATCTACGGACTCGTCATTGGCGCCCTGCCTGGCCTGACCGCAACCATGGCAACTGCCCTTCTCGTGCCGGTGACTTTCTACCTCTCGCCGATCGCGGCGATCGCGACGATCATCACCTCGTCGGCGATGGCGATCTTCTCTGGCGACATTCCCGGTTGCCTGATGCGCATTCCCGGCACGCCCGCTTCTGCCGCCTACACCGACGAAGCCTATCGGATGACGCTCAAGGGTCAGGCGGAAACCGCGCTCGGTATCTGCCTCTGGTTCTCGGCGCTCGGCGGCATCGTCGGCACCATCGCACTGGTGCTGATTGCACCGGCGCTGGCCGAGGTGGCATTGTCTTTCTCCACTTTCGAATATTTCTGGCTCGCGATCCTCGGATTGATGTGTGCGACGCTTGTGGCCCGCTCCTCGCCGGTGAAGGCGCTCGCGGCGATGCTCATCGGCCTTCTCGTTTCCTGCATTGGCATCGAAAATCCGGCTGGCACGCCGCGCTTCACCTTCGGCCTGACAGATATGCTCGGTGGAATCGACGTGATCGCCGCGCTTGTCGGCGTCTTCGCGCTCGCGGAAGTGATGCGGGCGCTGGTCCAGAAGGAGCCACCTGAAATTCCGGAACGGAAACTCGGCTCGATCCTCAAGGGCCAGATCGCACTGACGAAAAAATACCCAAAGCAGCAGATCCGCGGCAACATTGTCGGCACGCTGATTGGCGCCCTGCCCGGCGCGGGCGCCGACATGGCCGCCTGGGTTTCCTATTCGCTCTCAAAACGTTTCTCGAAAGAGCCGGAGAAATTCGGTACCGGCCATCCGGAAGGGTTGGTCGAGGCCGGCGCCTCGAACAACGCGGCACTGGCCGGCGGCTGGATTCCGGCACTCCTTTTCGGCATTCCGGGCGACACTATCACCGCCATTGCTATCGGCGTGCTCTATATGAAGGGCCTCAATCCCGGCCCGACGCTGTTCACCGAGAAGGCGTCGAGCATGTATGCGCTCTATCTCGTCTTCATCATCGCCAACATCATCATGATCCCGCTCGGCATCATGCTGATCCGCGCTTCGAAATACGTGCTCAAGGCGCCACGCTCGCTCATCATGCCGATCATCATGGTGTTCTGCGCCGTCGGCGCGTTCGGCGCGGCAGGCAACAACCTCTTCGCAGTGCTGGTTGTCGCCGCGTTCGGCATCCTCGGGTACGTCATGGAGGAAAACGGCTACCCGGTCGCGGCGATGGTGCTCGGCATCGTGATGGGCACGATGGTGGAGCAGAACTTCGTGACCTCGCTCATCAAGTCGGACGGGTCAATCCTGCCGTTCCTGTCGCGGCCGATCGCCGCGTTTCTCGCCTTCTTCACCTTCCTCGCGCTGTTCTGGCCGCTGATCGCCTGGATGAAGCGCTACCGCGCGGCCCTCTCTCCGGCCTGATTCCCGCGGAAGGATCAGCGGCCGAGAACCAACTGTGGAAGGAAGGTCGTCAGCGGCGGCCAGAGCGTGATCGCCGCGAGCACGATGAGCAGCGGGATAAGCCACGGCAGAATCGCCCGGCACATCGCCTCGAAGGAAATGCCGGCGATCTTCGAGGTGATGAACAACACCACGCCGACGGGCGGCGTGATCGTGCCGATCATCAGGTTGAGGACGAAGATCACGCCGAACTGAACGGGGTCGATCCCGAACTGCGCCGCCGAGGGTGCCAGGATCGGGATCAGGATCAGCATCGCCGCCAGCGCTTCCATGAAACATCCGACGACGAGCAGCAGCAGGTTCACCGCCAGCAGGAACATCAGCGGGCTGCCGACAAGCGCGACGATCTGCGGCCCCACAGTCTGCGGAATGCGCGAGAGCGAAAGCCCCCAGGCGAGCGCCGCCGCGCACATGACCAACGCCAGCACGACACCCGTGGTCTCGACCGTATCGACAATCAGGCGCGGCAGATCGCGCAGACTGAAATCGCGATAGATGAAGAGGCCGAGCACCAGCGCGTAGACGGTCGCGACCGCAGCGGCCTCCGTCGGGGTGAACAGGCCGCTCATCATACCCCCGAACAGGATCACCGGCGTCATCAGCGCCCAATGCGCACGCTTGTAGGCGACCCAGAGCGCGCCAAGGCCAGGGAACGGATGCGTCGCATAGCCGCGCCGCTTCGCGACCGCCACCACCATCGCCATCAAGGCGCCGGCCATCATCAGCCCGGGGATCACCCCGCCGAGGAACAACCCGCCAATCGAGACATCGGCTGAAACGCCGTAGACGACCATCGGCAATGAAGGGGGAATGATCGGACCGATGGTGGCCGATGCGGAGGTGATGGCGGCGGCGGTTTCCGCATCGTACCCCTCGTCGCGCATCGCCTTGATTTCGAGCGTGCCGACCCCGCCCGCATCTGCCACCGCGGAACCGGACATGCCGGCGAAGATCACACTCGCGAAAATGTTCGCATGGCACAATCCGCCCCGCATCCATCCGACGCAGGCCGTTGCAAAGGTGAAGATCCGGTCGGTGACACCGGCCGAATTCATGATGTTGCCCATCAGGATGAACAGCGGCGCGGCGAGCAGCGGGAAGGAATTCGCCGCCTGCGCCAGCTTTTGCGGCACGATCCCCGCCGGAATGCCCGCCAACCAGACGAAAGCGAAAGAGGCAAGTCCCATCGAGGCGAACAACGGCACGCCCAGAAGCAACGCGACGAACCAGACGCCGAGAATCTGCCACATGAGGACGGTCACAGCACCTGCCCTCCGGTCTCGGCGCCGCGCGGCAGGCGGCCTTTCGCGAGGGCCACGAGATCACCCAGCGATTCTAGCACCAGCGCAAAGGCGGCGACCGGCACCGGAAAATAGAGGATCGCCGCCGAAAGCGGCAGGCTGACCCATTCGATATCGAGGTTGCGGCGGATGATCGCCGGGGAATACCAGAGCAAGGCCAGCGCGAGGACGATCATGGCGAGCTGGATGACGCCCTCCAGTGCCAGGCGCGCACCACGCGGCAAACGGTCGATGAACACGGTGATACGGATGTGGCTGCCGCGTCGGCCGGCGATGATCCAGCCAGCAAAACCGGTCCAGACAAGGAGGTATTGCGCCATCTCGTCGCTCCACACTAGCGGCTGACCGATGGTGCGGAACACGACGCCCAGCGTCACGCTTGCGAGAAGGGCAATCATCAGAAGGCAGGCGGCGATTTCGACCAGCGAAATCCCTGCTGCTCCAAGCCGGTGAAGCACGCGCGGCATGACCCTGCCTTTCCTGTGGGGGTCGGCGCCGCCGGGGAGCGACGGCGCCGGTCTCGTCAGAGCTTGAGGAGGGCCTCGAAAGTGCCTGCACCCCACTTGCTCTCGAATTGCTTCGGCACGCTCGCCAGCACGGGCTTGCGCCATTCGTCGATGTTGGGCTCTATCACGGTCATCCCCTTTTCCTTGAGGGTGCCGACGAGCGTTGCCTCGGAGGCGAGCAATTCCTTGTCCTGCCACGCCGCTCCG
>DAORNC010000043.1:10711-15432 GCA_035440785.1 Rhabdaerophilum sp.
TTGAACGCGGCTTCAAGCAGCGCGCGGTCAGCCGTTGGCAAGCCCTTCCAGAAGGCGTCGTTCACGATGATCATGCGCGGTGTGATGATATGCTCGGTGAGGACGAGAAACTTCTGCACCTCAAAGAACTTGCCGGACTGGATCGTCGGCAGCGGGTTCTCCTGCCCGTCGACCGCGCCTTGGCTGAGTGCGAGATAAAGTTCGGGGAAAGCAATCGGCGTTGCCTTAGCACCCCAGGCGTCGGCCATGGCCCGGAAGACATCGACAGGTGGCACGCGCAGCTTAAAGCCGACCATGTCGGTGGGGGATTTCACCGCCTTGGAGCCGGACGTGAGATGCCGCTTGCCGTAATAGGTGACGTTGAGCATCCGCATCCCGCGCTTGGCGACGAGATCATCGTTCATTTTGGCGAAGATCGGGGATGCAGCCACCTTCGCAAGATGCGCCGCGTCCCGCCAGAGATAGGGCGCCTCGATCACCGAGAGCTGCGGCAGGAAGGCCCCCAGCGCGCCCGCACCGTCGGTCGTCAGGTGGAGCGCACCACCGGAAACCGACTCCATCATGTCCTTGCCGGAACCAAGTTGGCCGTTCGGGAAAACCTGGATGTCGATCCGCCCGCCGGATTTCTCCTTGACCTCGGCGGCGATCTTCATCGCCATCTGCACCTGCGGATGGCTTGGTGCAAGCAGCTCGCCCCAGCGGATGACGCTGGCCTGCGCGCGCAGCACCGCCGGCATGGCGACGAAGCCGGCAACGGCGGCACCGCCCTTCAGGAATGTTCTCTTGTCGATCATCGTTTCCTCCTCGATCATCATTTGCTTGGTCGCCGGCGTATTCGCCTTGGCGGTTCTTCATGAGCGGCTTCACCCATTCGCCGGCGCGGGTGGATAACTGCCTTCGATGTTGATGGCGCGGTTGCGCGCCTGAAGAATGTGTTCGCAGATCGCGTTCGCGGCGGCCTCCGCGTCGCGTCGTTCCAGCGCCTCGATCACCTTGAGATGATCGCGCATCACGGGGATCACGAGATCGACGTAAAGCCGCGTCTCGCTCTGGCGGATCAGCTTGATCTTGATCCAGTTGACCCAGTAAGCCTTCGAGATGATGTCATTCTCGAGATGCTCGATGATCGCCTCGTGCAGCGCACGGTCGGTTGCTTCCGCGTCCTCGATCAGGCTCTCCCGCTCCCCGGCCTCGGCACGGGCGATGATGTCCAGATGTGCTTTCTTCAGCGCGGCAATGGCCGCATCGCTTGCCTGACGGGCGAAGAGCGCTGTCGCCTCCCGCTCGATGAACAAGCGGAACTGGAATGCGTTGCGGATCAGGTTGAGATCGACATGCGCGACCTGAAGCCCGCGTTGAGGAACAGTGGAAATCAGCCCCTCCGCCTCAAGTCGCGGAATCAGCTCGCGGATCGCACCGAGCGGCATGCCGGTGATCTCGACGAGTTCACGCTGGGAGACAAACTGTCCCGGCCGGATGTCGCGCGCGAGCAACCGCTCGGTGAAGGAAGAGTAGGCCCGGTCCCGCAGCTTCGAGGTTTCCTGCCGCATGATCGTGCCTTTCCCGCTCCTAGGCTGCCTGGGCGAGGCGAATATCGGAAAGCGTCTTCGCGAGCCCCCGCGCCTCATCGGCCGAAAGCGCGTCCAGCGGCGCCCGCATGATGCGCCAATCGGGATCGCCCAGCCGCTCGGAGATTAACGCCTTGATCGCGGGCATGAAAGAAAATTGCAGGATCGCTTCGACCATGCGGTGCACGCGAAGATCGTCACGGCCCTCGTTCGCCAGCGGCAGGAGGAGGTCCGGCGCGACATTGGCAAGACCGCATATCGACCCGGCACCGCCGGCGGCCACGGCCCGAGCCAGTTGCCGCTCGTCGCCGATCAGAATCTGCATGTCGGAAAGTTCGGCGAGCCGGCGCGATGTCATCACCCAGTCGCCGGCGCTGTCCTTGACCCCCGCGATCACGCCGGGAAAGGCCGTCGCCAGCCGCCGTGTCAGTTCGATCGAGAGGGGCACGCGTGTCATGCCGGGAATGTGATACAGCAGGACATCTCGAAGCTGCCCGCCAAGCTTCTCGAAAAGCGCTGCAAAGAAGCGGAAAAGCGCCTCGTCGCTGACGCCGGAAAAATAGAACGGCGGCGCGAGGAGAATCCCCCGGCAATCCATCTCGTAGGCTGCGCGGCACTGAGCGAGGCAATCGGCCTCGGACGCGGCGGAAACACCTGCGATAACCTCTTCCTTCAAATCGAACCCCGCGCCAGCCAACGCGCCAAGCATGGCATAGCGTTCGCCGAGCCCGATAGAAGCGCCCTCGCCCGTGGTACCGAACAATGTGATGCCGTTCGCGCCCTGATCGAGCACCCAACGGGCATGGGCGACCAGCCGCGGAATATCGACGGATCCCATGCCGTCAAATGGGGTGGAAAGGGCGCAATTCAGGCCTGTTCGGTTCATCTGGCTGGTCTCCGTTCCGCCAAGCCTTACGCTGCGCAGACTGGATGTCAAGCTAACATGTTAGTCGTTGGTGACACGTTATCCGTGAGGATGAGCGTGTCGGCTATTGCCAATCCGCGCAGAGTATGATTGTAAAAAAATGCTTTCGGTGCCTTCCGCGAGGGAGGTGAAACGGGAATGCGGTTCGGAGGGTTCGCCCTCCCAAGCCGCGGCTGCCCCCGCAACTGTAGGCGGAGAGTGCCTCTCCAAACATCCACTGGCTCCCAAAAAGGCTGCTGGGAAGGACGAGAGGTGCGATGACCCGCGAGCCAGGAGACCGGCCGCAAGCATGTGCAACCCCTAGACTTCGGCGGTGGGCCGAAGGGAGGATAACATGTCTCGCGCCTTGCGCGCGCTTGCCCTGACGGCAGGCGCCTTTTCCGCTTATTTTCACATTTCTCCTGTTCTGGCCCAGAATGCCGCGGCTGAAACGGCCGAACCGGGCCGCACGTTCGGTGAACTCGTGATTTCGATCACGGCCAATCGCTCCCCTACCGCGATCCAGCGCGTCGGCAGCGCGATCTCCGTCATTCCGGGTGACACCATCCGGGCTGGCAATCAGGCGTCGCTGGTCCAGACCCTGCGGAACGTGCCGGGGCTCGATATCACCGAGACCGGTGGCCCTGGCGGCACCACCTCGATTCGGCTGCGCGGCGCCAATGCCGGGCAGACACTGGTGCTGATCGACGGCATCCGCGTCAACGACCCTTCCTCCGGCTCGGGCGAGTTTGATTTCGCGACCATCGCGCCCGGCCTGATCGACCGGATCGAGGTGCTGCGCGGGCCGCAGAGCGCACTTTACGGATCCGATGCGATCGGCGGCGTCATCAACATCATCACCAAGCGCGGCAAGGGACCGCTTCAGACTTTCGCCCAGATGGAAGGTGGCTCTTACGGCACGCTCTTGGGGAACGCCAGCGCGCAGGGTAGGCAGGGGTCGATCAGTTATGCCTTCGCGGTCAGCGCACTGCGCACCGATAAGTTCTCGACTTACGGCTACCGTGTGCGGCGCATCGAAGCGACACGCCCCAACCTTGAATCCGATTCCCTGAACCGCTACGGCGGCTACGCCCGGATCGGTTTTGACGCGGGCGGTCCCTTCCGGGCCGAGATCGGCACAATGGGCACCTTCACCCGCTCAGAATACGACGCTGCGTTCGGCGCGTTCCCGGATACCGGCAGCAAGGTCAATTCGGCATTCCATTCGAGCTATGCCAAGGCCGAGCTCGACAGCTTCGAAAACCGGCTGAAGCAGTCGCTCGTCATCTACTCGAACCGTACGCGCCGAAAATACGACAGCATTTCCTTCGGCGCGACCATGCTGCCGGCCAACACCTTCTACGACAAGTACGATTACATCGGCCTACGCCACGGCGTGGAATATCAGGCCAATCTCGGCCTCGACCGTTTCGGCACGCTGATCCTAGGCGGCAAGCTCGAGCGGGAGACGGTCGAGAACTTCACCGAGACCCTCCTCCCCGCGCCGGTCGCGCGGACCAAGAATGTCGGCAAGGGCCAGAATTTACAGGCACTGTTTGCACTGTGGCAGGTGCCGGTCGGCCAGCGATTCGATGTTTCACTCGGCGCGCGCATCGATCATTACCCTAACGTCACGACCTTCCGCACCTGGCGCGCGACGGCCGCCTACCGGATCGACGAAACCGGCACCAAGCTCCGCGCGAGCCTCGGCACCGGCGGCAAGGCGCCGACGCTCTACCAGCTCTACGCGCCGTTCTACGGAACGCCGACACTGAGGCCGGAAGAGAGCTTCGGCGGCGATATCGGTCTCGACCAACGCTTCCTCGAAGGACGCCTGAAGTTCTCCGCCACCGCGTTCTACAACCGGATGAAGAACCTGATCGATTTCGATTTCGGCACCTTCACCTACCAGAACATCGCACGGGCGCAGACCAGCGGGTTTGAACTTGAGGGCGAGGCGGTGCTCTGGCCGGAATATCTCGTGCTGCGCGGCAGCTACACCAACCTGCGGGCGGTTGACCGCAAGACCGGCCTGCGCCTCGCGCGCCGCGCCGATCATACGGGCAAGGTGTCGCTCGCGATCACGCCCGCGCCGAAATGGACGATCGAGCCCTCCGTGACGCTGGTGGGCAAGCGCTTCAGCTCAACCAACCAGACCCAGCGTCTTGCACCCTACGCGCGGCTCGATGCGCTCGTGAGCTACAAGGTCAATGACAATCTCGACGTTTATGTGCGCGGCGAGAACCTCA
>DAORNC010000043.1:15442-22891 GCA_035440785.1 Rhabdaerophilum sp.
GAGGATGTGCGCAACTACGGCACCACCGGACGGGCGGTCTACGCTGGCATGCGCGGCACCTGGTAAGGTTCAGGTCGCGCGGGTCCGCGCGATCGCGAGAACGGCATCGAGATCGAGATGCCGTTCGCAATGCTCGGCGAGGCGGTTCAGCACCGCCTCGACCGACTCGCCATAGCGAAGACCGGATGTAACGCCGAGCGTTTCAAGATAGGCCGCTCGAAAGGCGTCCGAGGCGAAAAACCCGTGCAGATAGGTGCCGGAAACGAGCCCGTCGGCGCTGGAAGCGCCATCCGGAGTTCCGTCGATCTCTACGAGCGGGCGCGTGCAGTCCGGCCCGTTGGTCCGGCCGATATGGATTTCATACCCCGATATCGCCTCGCCGCTCGCGAAGTGCATACCGGCGACGCGCGTCGTGATCTTCTCCGGCGTCATGACCGTTTCGACGTCGAGAAAGCCGAGGCCGGGCACGTCGCCGGCCTCTCCCTCAACACCCTCCGGGTCGGCGATCAGGCGGCCGAGCATCTGGTAGCCGCCGCAGATGCCGAGCACGCGCCCACCGCGCCGAAGATGCGCCTGAAGGTCGATATCCCAGCCCTGAGCCCGTAGAAAACCGAGATCGGAGATGGTGGCTTTGGTGCCGGGCAGGATCACCAGCCTCGCATCGCCCGGCAAGGGCGAACCGGGCGGCACCATGACGAGTTCGACGCCCGGCTCCTGCTTCAACGGATCGAAATCATCGAAATTGGCAATTCGAGAAAGGATCGGTACTGCGATTTTCAGCCGGCCGCTCGCCCGCCCTGGTAGCGCCTCCAGATCGACGGCATCCTCGGCCGGCAGGCAAACTGCTTCATGGAACCACGGCACGATTCCAAGCGGGTGCCAGCCCGTTCGCTCCGCGATGGTGGACATTCCCCCATAAAACAGTTTAATTTCACCGCGAAATTTATTGATAATAAATGATTTTATTCGTTTTCTTTCTTCATATTCCAGCACCGCGTGCGTGCCGACGATACTGGCGATTACACCGCCCCGGTCGATATCGCCGATGAGAATCACCGGGACGTCAGCGGCTTCAGCGAACCCCATATTGGCGATATCTCCGGCACGAAGATTGACCTCCGCAGGGCTGCCGGCGCCCTCGATCACGATGAGATCGGCCTCCTGTTCGAGCCGGGCGAAACTGTCGAGTACGAGCGGCAGCAGCTCGTCGCGGCGCGAACCGAAACGCTGTGCGCCGAGGCTGCCACGCCGCCGGCCCTGCACGATCACCTGACTGCCGGTATCGCTTTCGGGCTTGAGGAGCACGGGGTTCATGTGGACGCTTGGCGGCACCCCCGCCGCCAGCGCCTGAAGCGCCTGCGCGCGACCGATCTCGCCGCCATCTGCCGCAACGGCGGCGTTGTTCGACATGTTCTGGGGCTTGAACGGCATCACCTTGAGCCCGCGCCGAAGAAAAGCGCGGCACAGCCCGGCAACGAGCAACGACTTGCCGACGTTCGAGCCGGTGCCCTGGAACATGATCGCGGGCTTGCGCATGGCTCAAACCGTGCCCTTCATCAAAAGTGGCAACCCGGCTGCAACGAACACAACGTTCGGCACTACCGCTGCGATCTTCCTGTTGAGCCGACCTTGCTCGTCGCGGAAGGCGCGACCGAGCGGTGTCTCCGGAACGAGCCCGAGACCGACTTCGTTCGAGACGAGATGAACCGGCCCTGGCACAACGTCGATTGCCGCGATCAACGCTTCCCTCGCCAAGGCGATATCGCGCTCGACCAGCATGATGTTGGTCAGCCACAGCGTCAGGCAATCGACGAGCACAACCGTATCCGGTCGCGATTGCGCAACGATCGCCTCCGGCAGATTGTAAAACGCTTCGGTGGTTTCCCAGCCAAACCCCTCGCGCTTCTTTCGATGATGGGCGATGCGCTCGACCATCTCGGCATCGCCCGGCGCGGCAGTGGCGATGTAACGCAGGGCGAGACCGCTCGCGCGCGCCGCGTCTTCCGCGAGGCGGGATTTTCCCGAGCGTGCACCGCCGATATAAAGGGTGGTGCGCGGGTTCATGCTGGCTTCCCCACCATGACGGAAGGGAAGCGCCACGGGCGATAAAGGGTCATGACGGGCGGCCTTCATGAGGTTCGGCGGGTGGTCCGTTGTTGCCGCCGACCGCCCGACTGTCAACGCCGGTTGACTATCGTTAGCCGGCATGGAACCCAAAGGAAAAGGAAACGCGCCGGCAGGGCCAAGAGGCCGATCGAAGACGGCCGGGACAAGAGGCAAGGCATGTCGAAATTCATCGTCGCGATCGATCAGGGCACCACGTCTTCGCGCACGCTGGTATTCCGCGCCGATCTGACGATTGCGGGCGTGGCGCAGGAGGAATTTCCGCAGCACTACCCGAATTCGGGCTGGGTCGAGCATGATCCCGAGGATCTTTGGCGGACGACGCTCTCGACCCTGCGCGCGGCGATCAGCAAGGCGGGGATCGGCACGCGCGATGTCGCGGCTATCGGCATCACCAACCAGCGCGAAACCGCACTGATCTGGGACCGGCGGACGGGCGAGCCGATCCACCGCGCGATTGTCTGGCAGGACCGACGCACGGCAGAGGGCTGCACCCAGCTCAAGATCGCCGGCCTCGAACCGCTCTTCGCGAGAAAAACCGGACTGCTGCTCGACCCGTATTTCTCCGGCACCAAAGTCAAATGGCTGCTTGACAACGTGCCGGGCGCACGGACACGCGCCGAGAAAGGCGAACTTGCTTTCGGCACTGTGGACAGCTTCCTGCTCTGGCGGCTTACCGGCGGCAAGGTCCACGCGACCGATGCCACCAATGCCTCGCGCACGCTGCTGTTCGACATCCATGCCGGGAACTGGGATGCGGAACTGTGCAGGGCACTCGATGTACCGATGAGTCTCCTCCCCGAAGTGAAAGATTGCGCTGCCGATTTCGGCATAACGGAGGATTCCGTGCTCGGCGCTGCCATCCCGATCCGCGGCATGGCGGGCGACCAGCAGGCCGCAACCGTCGGCCAGGGCTGCTTCAACCCTGGCATGATGAAATCGACCTATGGCACGGGCTGCTTCGCGCTGCTCAACACGGGTGCGACGCCGGTTCCCTCGAAAAACCGTCTCCTCACTACCATTGCCTATCAGCTCGGCGGCAAGCGGACCTACGCCCTCGAAGGCGCGATCTTCATCGCCGGCGCCGCCGTGCAGTGGCTGCGTGATGGACTAGGCCTGATCGCCTCGGCAAACGAAACCGGAACGCTCGCAGCGGCAGCTGATCCGGCGCAGCGCGTGTATCTCGTTCCGGCCTTTGTTGGCCTGGGCGCACCATATTGGGATGCGGACGCGCGGGGCGCGCTCTTCGGCCTCACGCGTGGCACGACGCGCAAGGAACTCGCCCGCGCCGCGCTCGAATGCGTCGGCTACCAGACACGCGACCTGATCGAGGCGATGAAGGGCGATTGTGCGGGCGGCGGCGACGGCACCGTGCTCCGGGTCGACGGCGGCATGACGGGCTCGGACTACACCATGCAGTTTCTTGCCGATATTCTCGATGCGCCGGTCGACCGGCCGAAGATCATGGAGACTACGGCGCTCGGCGCCGCCTATCTCGCCGGACTGTCGGCCGGGATGCTGCCATCGCCGGAGGAGTTCTCGCAGCGATGGGCGCTAGACCGACGCTTCATGCCCGCGATGACCGGGGCCGACCGCGAGACGCGTTATGCGGGCTGGCGCGATGCGGTGCGGCGCACGCTTTCGACCCCCTAGACCAACCCTTCGGTCGGAATGCGCAGCACCTTGCCGCAGTGCTTGCAGTGCACGGCGTCAGCGTCATGAACCAGAAGGCCGCAATCGGCGCATTCGAAGCGGACCTTGTGCGGCCGGAAGACGGCCTGAAGCAGGCGCAGGAACAGCGAAACGCCGACCACCATGATTAGAACGGCAATGAACCGTCCGAGATTGCCTTGCAGGGTAATGTCGCCGAAGCCGGTCGTCGTCAGCGTCGTCATCGTGAAGTAGAGCGCGTCCATGTAGGTTTCGATGTGCGGGTTGCTGCCGTGCTGCGTGACATAGACCACCGAAGTCACGATGAAGATGAAGACGAAAAGGTTCACCGTGCGTTGGATGACATCTTCGTTGAGCCGGAACCACGCCGAGTCCTGCCGCAAATCGCGCAGGAGATGGTACGAACGCAACACGCGCAGCGCACGGGCGATGCGAAGGAAGCCGAGATTCTCAACGAAGGCCGGCGCCAGCAACGACACGATCACCACAAGATCGGCGGCAGTTGCCAAACTGAAAAGCTGTTTGCGCCGGTTCGGCGCAGCTAGCAGCCGGGCCGCCATTTCCACGAGCAGCAGCAGGCCGACCCCAAAATCGGCGGGAATGATCCAGGCGGCATCACTGACAAACGATGAGACGATGAACAGCGCGATCGTCACGGCGTCGAATGCCACCAGCGCATAACGGAACCGCCGCGCAACACGATCGTCGCCGAAATAAAGCGCATGGAGCCGCGTCTGCAGACCTCTTGTCGTGGGCGCCATGCCTCCCCGCCTTCATTCACGAAATCGGGACAGTCTAGCCCCCAAGCGGCGCGATTGTCGATCAGGTGAGGTTGGCGAGCATCACCCGGGCGTGGACGGGCACGTCGCTCTGGTCGAACAGTTCGGGATGCTGCTCGGCCAGACGTGGGATAGCGGACAGGATCTCGCGCAGATGGATGCGCATCATCGCTTCGGCTTTCGCAGCGTCGCGTTGGCGGAACGCATCGACCACCCCCTGATGCTGCGCGATCAGGACACCGAGCGGCGTGGCATTCGGCAGCGACAGCGCGCGTACCCGGTCAGTCTGGAAGCGAGCGCTCTCCATGACGCGCGCAGCGTAATCGCAATCAACGATCGTCGCGATCTCCCGATGGAAGGCCTCGTCAAGCGCCTGAAAGCCACGATAATCGGCCCCGGCTGCCGCCGTCCGCTGCTGATCGAGGATCGCCTGAAGCCGGTCGACCCCCCGCGCGTCGATCAGCTCGGCAGCGCTGCGCGCGATCGCGCATTCGACGGCCTCGCGCACGAAACGGGCGTTAAGTACCTCGCGCACGGAAATCTTGACTACATAAGTGCCACGGCTCGGCAGGATCTGGAGCAACCCCGCCTCGCGCAGCTTGATGAAGGCTTCGCGCACCGGTTGGCGACTCACGCCGTAACGCCGCGCAACGTCGTTTTCCGACAGCGCCTGCCCCGGCTGCAACTCCATATCCATGATCGCCTGCCGGAGGATCTGGATCATTTGCGGCGCGATCGGTTCGGCGATGTTGAGGCTCATGTTTTCTCCGAAGACTGACGCGGACGAGGCTTGCACGGAAATCGACTTCGTGTATCATACCGGTATGGTGCCATACCGCAAGAGTAAGGCTCATGTTGGAAACGTTAGGGAGGAAGGCGATGGGAATTCAATTCTCGAAGCGCAATTTTGTGTTGGCGGCGGCCTGTTCGGCAGCTTTTTTTGTGGCTGCACCCGCGTTCGCGCAGCATCAGCTCAATGTCAACACGGCACTGAGCAAGGACGACCCGATCTACAAGGGTCTTGAACGGTTCCGCGACAAGGTGGCCGAGCGCTCGCAGGGCAAGCTGACGATTCGCATCTTCCCCGGCTCGCAGCTCGGCAAGGACGAGGACGTTCTCGAGCAGGCCCGCTCAGGTGCCAACGTTGCCGTTGTGGTCGACGGCGGCCGCATGGCCGTCTTTGTGAAGGAGTTCGGGATCCTGAGCGCGCCTTACCTCGCCGACGGCTTCCAGGGCGTGCGCAAGGTGGTGACCTCGCCGATGTTCGACGGCTGGGTCGAGCAGCTCCGCAAGACCTCGGGCCACCAGGTGCTCTCTTTCAACTGGTGGCAGGGTGAACGACATCTGCTGACCAACACGCCGGTCAAGGTCCCGGCCGATCTCTCCGGCATCCGCATGCGCACGCCGGGCGCGCCGGTCTGGATGGAGACGATCCGCGCGATGGGCGCGACGCCGACGCCGATGGGCTGGGCCGAGGTTTACCCTGCGCTCCAGCAGAAGGCGATCGACGCTGTGGAGGCCCAACACCCGGCCAGCTACGGTTCGCGGCTTTATGAAGTGACCAAACACATCACCAAGACCGGCCACTTCAACCTGATCACCGGCATCGTGACCTCGGCCAAATGGTTCGACAGCCTCCCGGCGGATCTCCAGAAGATCCTGAAGGAAGAGTCGCTCGCGGCGGGTGACTTCGCGTCGAAGGCGACGCAGGATTCGCTGGCTGGCCTCGAAGAGCAGTTCAAAGCCAAGGGCGTGACGATCGCCGAGGTCGACAAGACCCCGTTCATCGAGGCCACCAAGGCCGTCTACGACAAGCTTGGTTATGGCGATCTGCGCAGGCAGGTCGAGGCTCTGCTGAAGTAACCGTTCTCCCTGCGTAAGGCCTTGCCGGACGGCTCACAAGGCTGTCCGGCATTTTTTGCCCGGCCTGCCGGGCGCAGGAAGACGGCTTTCCCGGAGGAACAGATGTCCGAACTCTATATCCGCATCGAGGATGCGGTCTCCAAACTGCTGCTCGCGATCATCACTCTGCTGGTTTTCGCCGCCGCCATCGCCCGGACGCTGGGCGAGCCGATGATCTGGTCGGTCGATGTGGCGCAACTGCTGTTCGTCTGGCTGTGTTTTTTGGGTGCGAACCGCGCCATGCGGATCAAGACGCATATCGGCGTCGATTTCTTCGTCCGCAAATTGCCGATGACGCCGCGCTGGATTCTCGAAATCGCGCTGGGCCTGCTCACCCTCGGTTTCCTGCTGACGCTCGCCTACACCGGCTACAAGCTGACGCTCCTCAACTGGCAGCGTGTCTATGGTGACAGCGGCATCTCCTATGCCTGGGTCACCGGTGCGGTTCCGGTTGGCTGCGCGCTTCTCTCCGTGACCGTCCTTCTCAATCTCGTCCGCGCGATCCGCGACCGGAAACTGGTCTTCTATGCCGACAAGGCGAACGAGATCGACCGGTCCGAAACCCAGCTGGGCTGAACCGATGACCCTTCTCGCTGTCCTTTTCTTCCTGCTGACCTTCCTCGGGATGCCGATCGCGCTGGCGATCGGGATTGCCGGCTTCAGCTTCTTCGTCTTTTCCGGCTCGATCCCGGTCGGGATCGGCGTGCAGCAGGTCGCTTCCGCCTCACAGAGCTTCCCGCTGCTCGCCGTGCCGTTCTTCGTTCTCGCCGGGCATATGATGAACAAGACCGGGATCACCTCCCGTCTCATCACCTGCTCGAACGTGCTGGTCTCGTGGATGTCCGGCGGTCTCGCACAGGTCTGCATCCTGCTCTCGACGTTGATGGGCGGCGTTTCCGGCTCGGCCGTCGCCGATGCGGCGATGGAAGCGCGCATCCTCGGGCCGGACATGATCCGGCGTGGCTATTCGCGC
>DAORNC010000044.1:0-4763 GCA_035440785.1 Rhabdaerophilum sp.
CCGCGCGGCCGTCGAGGAAGGCATCGTCCCGGGCGGCGGCGTGGCGCTGCTGCGCTCGTCTTCGATCGTCAAGGCGAAGGGCGCCAACGTGCTCTCCGGCCTTGCCTGGTCTGGTCGCGGAACGATCACCCGCGTCGATGTCACCATCGACGGCGGCAAAAACTGGGTAACCGCGCGCCTCGACGGCCCGGTGCTGCCGATGTCGCTCACGCGTTTCTATGCCGACATCGACTGGGACGGCCGGGAGATGTTGATCCAGTCGCGCGCGATGGACGATACCGGCTACCTCCAGCCAACCAAGGACGATCTTCGCAAAGTGCGCGGCGTCAACTCCATCTATCACAACAACGGTATCCAGACCTGGCTCGTTCGGGCGAACGGGGAGACTGAAAATGTCGAGATTTCGTAAGGTTTTCGTGCTGGCCCTGCTTGCCGGCATCGCCGCATCGCCTGTGCTGGCGAAGAAGGCCGGCCTCGGTCGCGAGGCGTTTCCTGAAGAGGTTGCGGCCTGGGATACCGATGTTCGTCCGGACGGCGTCGGCCTGCCGGCCGGCAAGGGTTCGGTGAAGGAAGGCGAGGCGCTCTATCTCGAAAAATGCGCCTCCTGTCACGGCGAATTCGGCGAGGCGGTCGGCCGCTGGCCGGTACTCGTCGGCGGCCAGGGCACGCTCAAGGGCGAGTCGCCGGAAAAGACGCCGGGCAGCTACTGGCCCTATGCCTCGACCACCTTCGACTACATCAAGCGCGCGATGCCCTACGGCAATGCCCGCTCGCTGAGCGACGACGAGGTTTACGCTATCACCGCGTTCCTGTTGCAGATGAACGGTATCGTGAAGGATGATTTCGTTCTCTCGAAGGAGACCTTCGGGAAGGTGAAAATGCCGAACGAAGCGGCCTTCTATGACGATGATCGCGAGACGACGGAAAAGGCGTTCTGGAACAAGAATCCTTGTATGAAAGACTGCAAGAAGGAAACCAAGGTCACCGGTCGCGCCCGGATCATCGACGTGACGCCGGAAGACGGAAAGGGCGTCAAGGTCGAATGATCGAGCGCGTGCGGACCTTTCGTTCCCTGGTGAGGAACATCGTCGTGGCGGCTGCGATGCCCGTTGCGGCGATGCTTGTTGCGGGTGCGGACGCGCAGGACAAGCCGAAACCGAAGGGCGATGTGGCTTTCGGGGAATATCTCTCGTCTCTCTGCGTTACCTGCCATCTTCCTTCCGGCAAGGCCGTCGGCGGCATTCCGCCGATCGTCGCATGGCCGGAAGACCAGTTCATCGCCGTTGTGAATTCCTATCGCTGGAAGGAACGGGACAACGAGGTCATGCAGACAGTGACTGCACAATTGTCTGACGACGAGATCGCGGCCCTGGCCGCATACTTCGGTGGGCTTTCCAACCAGCCTGACGTTGCGAAATAATGATAAGAAACGGGACGCCCAAGGCGCCCGCCATTGGCTAAGGAGGAACTATCATGATCAATCGCAGACATGTCCTGATCGGCGGCAGCGCGCTCGCTGCCGGCTCGGTTCTCTCGGCCCCGATGGTGCGGGCACAAGGCAAACCGAAAGTCGTCGTCATCGGCGGCGGCGCCGGCGGCGCAACAGCCGCGAAATATATCGCCAAGGATTCGAAGGGCGAGATCGAGGTCACGCTGATCGAGCCGAAGGAAGCCTATACGACCTGCTTCCATTCCAACCTTTATCTCGGCGGCTTCAAGACCTTCGACGAGATCACCCACAAATACGACAAGCTCGTCTCGAACTACGGCGTCAAGCACGTCCGCCAGTGGGCGAATGCAATCGATCGTGAGAAGAAGCAGATCGTGCTGGCTGATGGCAGCCGCGTTGCCTACGACCGTCTCGTCGTCTCGCCGGGTATCGATCTCAAGTATGATTCCGTGCCCGGCTGGGGCAAGGAACATGAGGAAGTCATGCCCCACGCCTGGATGGCCGGGCCGCAGACGCAGATCCTCAAGAAGCAGCTTGATGCGGTGAAGGACGGCCAGACGATCGTTATGATCGCGCCGCCGAACCCTTATCGCTGCCCGCCCGGCCCCTATGAGCGCGTCTCGATGATGGCTCACGCACTCAAGAATTCCGGTCGCGGCAAGGCCAAGATCGTAATTCTCGATCCGAAGGAGAATTTCTCCAAGCAGGGCCTCTTCCAACAGGCTTGGGAGAAGTATTATCCCGGTCTCGTCGAATGGCTCGGACCAAAGGTCCATGACGGCATCAAGTCGGTTGACCCGAAGACCATGACGGTCGTGACCGGCTTCGAAACCTACAAGAACTGCGCGCTCGTAAATGTCATTCCAGCCCAGCGTGCGGGCAAGATCGTGGTCGATGCAGGCCTCGCCAACCAGACCGGCTTCTGCCCGATCAACCCGGAGAACATGGCCTCGGCCTCGGACCCCAACATCTACATCCTCGGCGATGCCTCGATCGCCGGTGACATGCCGAAGTCGGGCTTCTCGGCCAACAGCCAGGCCAAGGTGGCCGCGCTGATGATCCGCGGCGAACTCACCAAGTCGCGCACCTTCCCGGCGCGTTACGCCAATACCTGCTGGAGCCTCGTCGCGCCGGACGACACCGTGAAGGTCGGCGGACGTTACGAGCCGAAACCGGACAAGATCACCGCTGCCGAAACCTTCCTGTCGAAGCTCGACGAGACACCGGAACACCGCAAGCAGGTGCAGACCGAGAACATCGGCTGGTATGCCGGCATCACGGCCGACATGTTCAGCTGATCGGCAAGATCACTTCCGAAATCCGGGTGGCGCGGGATTCCCGCGCCATTTTCATGCGGTCGGCAGACAGATTTCCACAGTGGTGCCGCGCCCCGGCTCGGATTTCATCGTCAGCGCCCCCTCATGGAGCCGGACGATTTCCTGCGCGATCGGTAGGCCGAGGCCAAGCCCCTCGGATGTGCGCGAACGCGACATGTCAGCCTGGGAAAACGGGGCGAGACATTGCGCCACCTGCTCCGGCGAAAGACCTTCCCCGTCATCGCGCACAGCGAGGCAAACCTTTCCATCGCGCTCTTCCACCGAGATCTCGATCCGGGTCGCGTCCTTCGCGTGCTGGATCGCGTTCTCGACAAGGCGGGTCAGGGCGGAGGAGAGCATCGCCTGATCGACGAAGATACTACCGTTGCCCGCCGGTTCCGCCAGAGTGAGCTGGATTTCCTTCGCGCTTGCCTTCCGGGTACAGAGATCGACGACATCACCCGCGATCCAGCTTGCCGCGACACGCTCGCGCGTCAACTTGAGGTTATGCGAGAGCAGGTCGGAGTAGGTCGACATGTCGGCGAAGCTCGCGAGGAGCCGCTCGCCGGATTGCCGGACAAAATTCAGACGCTCGTTGAGGGCTGAAACATCACCGTTCTGCTGTGCCTCGGCCGCCAGCTTGGTGAAGCCGATGATCGCATTGAGCGGCGTCTTCATCTCGTGCCGGATGACCGCGAGGAGGTTGTCCTTCGCGCGCGAAACGCTCTCGGCATTGCGGAAGGCATCACGCGCCGCGATCTCGTTCTTCGAGGCGCGCAACACGAACCGGAGGTAATGATCGAGCAGCGTCCAGTTGACCGGCTTGACGACAAAGGACGACGCGCCGAGTTCAAACGCGCGGTCAATGGCCATCGCATCGTCTCGGCTCGTGACCATAATGATCGGCAGATCCCGATGCCGCGGCATCTTGCGTATCGCCGCGATGACCTCAAGGCCGGTCATGTCCGGCATTTCGAGATCGACGATCATCACATCGAATTCGCCTTTTTCGGCCGCCGCCAGCCCCGCCCGGCCATTCTCCCCGAGTGTCACCTGGCGACCGTACATCGTCAGGAACATACGCGAGGTTTCACGATGGATGGGATCGTCGTCGACGATCAGGACGCGCATCGGCTGCGTCGCATTCGCTTTGTGCGGTGCTTGCTGGAGTGCGGCTAGGGACATTGAAACCTCTCGCCGCCAAGCTAGAGGCCAAGGTTTAAACCCCGGTTACTCCGTTAACCCTAAAATGATGCCTTTTCATGATACTCGACGGATATTTTCTGTTTCCGGGAGTCCGCCTTGACCATCAGGGCCAAATTGCTCGCGCTCATCTTCATATCCACGCTGGCGACCACCCTGATCGCCACCGGCGTTTCCATCTGGCGCGAGGCGACGCGGTTCACCGAAGGCAAGCGGACCGAGATCCGCGCGACCGCCCAGATCTTTTCCGCAATGACCGCCGATGCCGTCGAGGCGCGCTCGCAAGGCGACGCCCTGCGCGTCCTGCGCGCTATTGCCCGGATCCCCGGCGTGCTGACAGCCAGCATCACCCTGCCCGATGGAGCCGTTTTTGCCGCGATGGGTGATAGCGTTCAACTGGTCTCGACAGGTGCCGACGCAGGTGCCTTCTCGGGCTTTCTGGGGGTACTGCGGCAGAAGAGCCTTGAAGAGCAGGTTCCGGTGATTTCGGGCGGAGAGGAAATCGGCAAGCTCAACCTCGTCGCCGACACGTCCAAGGTCTGGGCCAATGCTATGGAAAGCCTGCAGACGGCGCTCATGGCCGGCCTCGCCGCGATGCTGGTGGGTTTTCTTATTGCGTTCCACATCCAGCATTCGATCAGCCGCCGGATCGGCCGGATGACGGAGACGATGGAGCACGTCCGCCTCCGCCACGATTTCAGCCAGCGCATCGAGGCCGGCACCCGCGACGAACTCGATACCATCGGCAACAGCTTCAATGCCATGTTGGACGCGGTTCAATCCCGCGACAGCCG
>DAORNC010000044.1:4837-11488 GCA_035440785.1 Rhabdaerophilum sp.
AAGGAGAATGCGGATGCGGCAAACGCAGCTAAATCCGACTTCCTCGCCACCATGAGCCACGAGATCCGCACGCCCATGAACGGCATCCTCGTGATGGCGGAGCTGCTCGCGGCCTCCGAGCTTCAGCCCAAGCAGAAGCGCTTCGCCGACGTTATCGCCCGCTCAGGCGGGAGCCTGCTCGCGATCATCAATGATATTCTCGATTTCTCGAAGATCGAGGCGGGCAAGATCGAGCTTGAATCTATCCCCGTCGTCATCGATGACGTGATGGAAACCGTCGCCCAGCTCTTCGAAGAAAAGGCCCGCTCGAAGGGGCTCGATCTGGCGACGCACATCGCACCGAATATCCCCACCCGCTTCGCGGCGGACCCTGTGCGCCTCAACCAGGTCCTCTCCAACCTTGTCAACAATGCGCTGAAGTTCACCGAGACGGGCGGGGTGAATCTCCGCGTCTCGCGCGATCCCGAAAGGCCGGGCAACATGCTGTTCGCGGTAGAGGATACCGGCATCGGTATCGCCGCGGACAAGATCGACAAGGTGTTCGAGGCCTTCAGCCAGGCCGACCAGACGACGACGCGCAAGTTTGGCGGTACCGGCCTGGGTCTCGCCATCTGCAAGCGGCTCGTCGATTCGATGGAGGGCGAGATCTTCATCCGCTCGCAACTCGGCATCGGTACGACTTTCTTCGTTTCGATTCCAATCCACCATGCCGACCGGATGGATACCGCCCCGCTCGGCAAGCCTATGGGGCCGGGCCGTGTACTGCTCGCGGTCTCGGGCCCGGCAACCACCGCCAATCTCTCCGCCTATCTCAAGGAGTTCGGCTTCGACATCGCCGATCCGGTCGCGGATGCCCTCGCGCCGGGACAGGGCGAGATCAAGCTCGTCATCGCTGAAGCGGGACTTCTGGGCGATCCCGGCATCCGGCCGTTGCTCAAACGCGCGCCGACCATTGCCGTAGGCGCCTTCGGCGATGCGGAGACCGACCGGCTCATCGATCAGGGATTGGCACAGGGTCAGCTCATCAAGCCGGTCGCCCGGCGCGAACTGACGCAGGTGATCGAGGATGTGCTCTCCGGCAACACCGCCCGACGCCAGACCGCCGCCACGACCGCCAGCAACATGCCCAAATTCCCCGGACACCTCGTCCTCGTCGCGGATGACAATCCGGTCAACCGCGAGGTCATCATCGAGACGCTGCGCCGGTTCGAATTGCCCTGCGACACGGTGGTCGACGGTCGCGCCGCAATCGAAGCGGTCAAATCGAAGGTCTATGACCTCGTGTTCATGGACGGCTCCATGCCCGATATCGACGGGTTCGAGGCCACCGAGGCAATCCGCCAATGGGAGAAGGGCACCGGCCGTCCGGCGCTGCCGATCATCGCGCTGACGGCGCATGTTGTCGGCACCCATGCCGATGCGTGGAAGAAGGCCGGCATGAACGCCGTGCTCCACAAGCCTTTCACGCTTCAGGCGATGGCGGATACCCTGGCAAACCACATGGCAAAGGAACCGGCCCTGCGCGGCAAGACCGTGCCCGTGTCTACCCCCCTCGCTAAGCCAGCACGCCCTGAGACAACAAAAACGGAAGAGCCCGTCGCGGTCCGATCTGAGCCGGAAAGCCCCGCGTTCGTCTTCGAGCCGCCACCTGCCGAACCGCCGATCGCGATCGCTCCGATCGCTACCCCCGCTGCCTCGTCGACCTCCGTCATGCCGGATGCGGAAGACGGCGATCCGGTGCTCGAACCGGCCATCACGCGGCAGTTGCTCGAGATGGCGCGCATGGGTGGTGGCGCGGCTGTCGCACGAATCTACCGGCTCTATCTGGAAAACGGCCCGCCGGCGCTCAACGAAATCGATGAAGCGTTGTCCGTGGGCGACTCGGTTCGCTTGGGCAAGGCGGCACATGCGCTCAAATCCATGAGCCTGTCGCTCGGTGCGCAACGGGTCGCGGCGCTGTCGAGCGAGCTCGAAAAGGCGGCGCGAGGCGAAGTGAACAGGATCTATGACGGGCTCCGGGTGAAAATCGAGCGCGAACTCGATCTCGCATACCGACGCATCGCACAACTGATGACGGAAGAAGCGCTCGAAGAAGCCCCCGCCGCCGCCGTGGTCGCCTAGGCGCTGCGCGGGAAATCCGCGCGCGCAAGCCAGAAGACTTCGGCCTCGCTGTCGGCCGTATCGAGCCAGAGGAAGGGCGTATCCGGGAAAGCAGCCTCCAGCGGGCCTCGCCCGAGCCCGACCTCGCATAGAAGCCCACCGCCCGCGACGAGATGCGCGGCGCTCTCGGTCAATATCCGCCGCGCGATGTCGAGCCCGTCCTCGCCGCTGCCAAGTGCCATCGCCGGCTCGTGGCGAAACTCCTGCGGCAGGATCTCCATCGTCTCGCGATCAACGTAGGGTGGGTTGGAAATGATGAGATCGTATTTCGCTTTCCCGCACGGCGCGAAGAGGTCGCCTTCCAGAAGAGTGATCCGGTCTTCGAGGCCGTAATCGGCGATGTTCTCGCGGGCGAGCGAAGCGGCTTCCGGTGAAAGCTCCACCGCGTCGATGATCGCGTTCGGGAAGGCATGCGTGGCGAGGATGGCGAGGCTGCCGCCGCCGGTGCAGAGATCGAGCACGCGGGTGATCGCCGCCGGATCTTCGACAAGCCCCTGGGAGCCACCGGTCCCGTCAAACAGGGGCGAGAACAGGAGTTCGGCAATAAATGACCGCGGGACAATCGCGCGCGGATCAGACCGGAATGAGAAACCGTTGAGGTAGGTACGCCCCGTCAGGTAGGCCGAGGGAATGCGCTTCTCGATCCTGAGGGCAAGCAGCTCACCGAGCATCGTCTTCTCGCGCGCGGCCAGCCGGGCGTCGGCGAAGGTGTTGAAATCATCAACCGGCAAATGAAGACTTTCGAGGATCAGGAAGGCCGCCTCGTCAAGCGCTGTCGTCGCGCCGTGGCCGTGATGCAGACCAGCCGCCTGGAACGCGCTTACCGCGTAACGCAGGAAATCGCGCAGGGTGACGAGTTCCTGGCTTTCACGGCGGGGATCGGCGGCGTTGTCCTTCATCAAGATGTCCTGTCTTTCGTGCTACCCAGAGCGGCATGACGACCAGCAGCGCTTGCGCAAGGAACGATAGCGCTCCGGGGAGTGTCATGGCATCCCGGAAAAAGGACATCAACCCGCGCCGGAACAGAACCTCGCCTAGCCCGAGTTCCGCCACGATCAAGAGCAGGAACGCAACGATACCAACCCGGAGCCACATTCGTGAGCCTGCCGGTCCGCCACGGCGAACCACGAAACTCGCCGCGAACCAGGAGATGCCGATCATCAGCGGAAGTTCGATCAGACGGCTCGCGTCCGGACCGAGATAGGGCCGGACAAAGATTTCACGGAAGGACCCGAGTGCGAAACCGGCGGTGAACACGAGCGTAGACAGAAGCGCCCCGGCGCGGAACGCCCGTCGACCATCCATCAGAAAAAGGCCTGAAGACCGGTCTGCGCACGACCAAGGATCAGGGCGTGCACGTCATGCGTGCCCTCATAGGTGTTCACCGTTTCGAGATTCTGGGCGTGACGCATCACGTGATACTCGATCTGGATGCCGTTGCCGCCGTGCATGTCGCGTGCCTGCCGCGCGATGTCGAGTGCCTTGCCGCAGTTGTTGCGCTTGACGAGGGAGATCATCTCCGGCGCCTCGCGATGCTCGTCCATCAGCCGACCGACGCGCAAGGAAGCCTGAAGCCCCAGCGTAATCTCGGTCTGCATGTCGGCGAGCTTCTTCTGGAAGAGCTGCGTCTGGGCCAACGGCTTGCCGAACTGCTTACGGTCGAGACCGTATTGCAGCGCGCGGTGCCAACAATCCTCCGCCGCGCCCATCGCGCCCCAGGAGATGCCGTAGCGTGCGCGGTTGAGGCAGCCGAACGGCCCCTTGAGACCCGAGACATTGGGGAGCAGCGCATCCTCGCCAACCTCGACGCCCTCCATCACGATTTCGCCCGTAATGGAAGCCCGCAGCGAGAGCTTGCCGCCGATCTTCGGTGCAGAAAGGCCCTTCATGCCCTTTTCGAGCACAAAACCGCGGATCTCGTTGTTGTGCGCCGCGGACTTCGCCCAGACGACGAAGACATCGGCGATCGGCGCGTTGGAAATCCACATCTTGGTGCCGGTGAGGCGATAGCCGCCGTCGATTTTCTCAGCGCGCGTCTTCATCGAGCCGGGGTCGGAGCCGGCATCGGGCTCGGTAAGGCCGAAGCAGCCGATGAACTCGCCCGAGGCGAGCTTGGGCAGATACTTCATGCGCTGCTCTTCCGAGCCGTAGGTGTAGATCGGATACATTACCAGCGAGGATTGCACGCTCATCATCGAACGATAGCCGCTGTCCACCCGCTCCACCTCCCGAGCGACGAGGCCATAGGAGACGTAGCCTGCACCCGCGCAGCCGTATTTCTCCGGCAGCGTGACGCCGAGAAGACCCTGCTCGCCCATCAGGCGGAAGAGGCCCGGATCGGTCTTCTCCTCGAGATAGGCCTCGTTGATCCGCGGCAGGAGCTCGCCCTGCGCGAAGGCGCGGGCAGCATCACGGATCATGCGCTCGTCATCGGTGAGCTGATCGTCGAGCAGCAGCGCGTCGGACCAGTTGAAGCGGCTGGGCTTGGCGGACATCGGGGAACCCTCATTCGATGCGGAATTAAATTTCATGTTCGCTTATGCTGTAATTCCCGCGAACGCGCAAGACCCTTCCTCCGGCGCATGAAAACATCGCGTGGGCATGGGATCGTTCATTAAATTTCCTTGCAACCGCACCGTTCAGCCCCTCCAATAGTCAAAAAGCGGGCGCGCCGCTTTAGCGCAGGTTTTGGCCTGCCGTTTGCTGCGCGAACCACAACGCCGGACCGAAGAGCGACCGGTATGGGGAGAACGATGAGCGAGCGCGTGATTTTTGATGAGACCGGCGGCCTTGAGAGCGAACCTCGGCCAATCTATCGCGAGGCGGCAACCTGGTTCGGAGAAGCCAGCGCGGAACTCATCGCCAGCCGCAAGGCCGAGGCCGAAGCCTTCTTCCGGCGCATCGGCATCACCTTCGCCGTCTATGGCGACGAGGCCGGCGCAGAACGGATCATCCCCTTCGACATCTTCCCGCGCATTCTTTCGAGCGCCGAGTGGGCACGGCTATCCGAAGGACTCGAGCAACGCGTAAAGGCACTCAACGCTTTCATCGGCGACGTCTATGGCGCGCGCGAGATCGTCAAGGCCGGCGTGGTGCCGGAAGACCTGATCCTTGCCAACCCCGCCTTTCGTCCGGAAATGACACGGATCAAGCCGACAGCAGGGCTCTATACCCATATCGCGGGGATCGATCTCGTGCGGACAGGGCCGGACGATTTCTTCGTACTCGAAGACAATGCCCGCACGCCATCCGGCGTCTCCTACATGATGGAGAACCGGGAGGCGATGCTGCGGCTCTTCCCGGAGCTTTTCGGTCGCCTCCGGATCAAGCCGGTTGATCAGTATCCGGACGAGCTTCTCGCGACCCTGCGCTCGCTCGCGCCGCCGACGGCCTCTCGCGAGCCGACCGTGGTCGTGCTGACGCCGGGTCCGTTCAATTCGGCCTACTACGAGCACACCTTCCTCGCCGACCGCATGGGCGTGGAGCTGGTCGAGGGGCGCGACCTGTTCGTGCGCTCGAACATCGTCTACATGCGCACGACCGAAGGGCCGCAGCGTGTCGACGTCATCTACCGGCGTATTGATGACGAATTCCTCGATCCACTGACTTTCAGACCGGACAGCACGCTGGGCGTTCCGGGGCTGATGTCTGCCTACAAAGCCGGCAACGTGACGCTTTCCAACGCAGTCGGGACCGGCGTCGCGGACGACAAGGCCGTCTACTCGTACATGCCGGAGATCGTGAAATTCTACACCGGTGAGGAACCCAAGCTTTCCAACGTTCCCACCTGGCGCTGCCGCGAGCAGGATGCGCTCGGTCATGTCCTCGCGAATATCAAGGACCTCGTTGTCAAGGAGGTAAACGGCTCGGGCGGTTACGGGATGCTTGTCGGCCCCCATGCCACGAAGGCGCAACGCGAAGCCTTCGCGGCGAAGGTGAAAGCCAATCCGGCCAACTACATTGCCCAGCCGACGCTCGCGCTGTCGACCATCCCCTGTTTCGTCGAGAACGGGCTCGCGCCGCGCCATGTCGATCTTCGCCCCTTCGTGCTCTCGGGATCGGACAAGGTGCGGATCGTGCCCGGCGGGCTGACGCGGGTGGCACTGAAAGAAGGCTCTCTCGTCGTAAATTCGAGTCAGGGTGGCGGGACCAAGGATACTTGGGTGATCGATGACGCGCCTCCCATTCCAAAGGGACAGCCCCAGTCCCAGCGGCAGAAGAACTGAGGAGGCCTTGATGCTCGCCCGCACCGCCGACAACCTGTTCTGGCTCTCACGCTATGTCGAACGCGCCGAAAGCCTCGCGCGCATTCTAGACGTGGCCCTGCGCCTCGCGACATTGCCCTCCGCCTATGCCGGCACTTCCAATGAATGGGAGAGCGCGATCGACATCGCGATGTGCCGCAACCTGTTCTTCGAGACCAATGAGGTCGCGGATCAGGCCAGCGTGACGCAATTCCTGATCGATGGGCCGGACAACCCCTCGTCGATC
>DAORNC010000044.1:11556-15610 GCA_035440785.1 Rhabdaerophilum sp.
CCTCAACGATGCCTGGAGCGAACTTCAGCGGCAGAAATTCAAGAGCTTCACAAGCAAGGACCTTTCGCGTTTCCTCGCGTTCGTGAAAGAAGTCTCGCTACGCTTCGACGGCGCTGCCTATCGGACGATGCTGCGCACGGATCACTACTGGTTCCAGCGCCTCGGCATGTTTGTCGAGCGCGCGGACAACACCGCCCGACTGCTGGACGTGAAATACCACGTCGTCCTGCCGGAGACAGAAAGTGTCGGCGGCGGTCTCGATTATTTCCAGTGGTCGGCGCTCCTGCGCGCGGTCTCGTCGCTCAATTCCTACCATCTTATCTATCGCGGCGGCATTCGCCCGTGGCTGGTCGCGGATTTCCTCGTCCGCCGGACAGAACAGCCGCGCTCGCTGATTTCATCCTACGAGAACCTCAACCGGGTTCTCGATCTCCTTTCCGAGCAATACGGACGGCAGGGGCCGAGCCAACGGCTGGTCCGCAAGACCTATGCCGGACTCCAGAACCTTGACGCCGATACGCTGTTCCAGACGGGGCTGCATGAATTCCTGACGCAATTCGTTGCGGACAACAACCAGCTCGGCCTCGCGATCTCCGAACAATACCTGCAATAATCCCGGCCGCATTGGGGGGCATGATGCGGCTCAAGCTGCGACACCAGACACATTACCGATACAGTCAGGCGGCAAGGGGAGCGATCCAGATCCTGCGGCTGACGCCTCGAAACCATGCGACGCAGTCCGTCCGCAACTGGCGGGTCGAGATCGACGCTGATGGGCGGCTCGAACGAGACGAGGATGCCTACGGCAACATCACGCATACATTTTCAATCGACGGCCCGATCAACGAACTGGCGATTACCGTCAATGGCGAGATCGACACCTCGGACGATGCCGGCGTTGTAAACGGCGCCTACGAACGCTTTCCCGCGTCCTACTGGACCAGCTCGACTCCGTTGACCGAGGCCGGCGAGGGGCTGGGCGAATTCGCGGCCGCGCTCGCGGCGGGCGAAGGCGGGGACACGCTCGCGTTTCTCCACCAGCTCAATGCCGCTATCTTCGGGCAGTTCAGTTTCGATACGGATGCCACCCATGTGGCGACCTCTGCCGGCGAGGCCTTCGCGGCGCGGGCGGGTGTCTGCCAGGACTTCGCACATGTCTTCGTCGCCGCTGCCCGAGCACGGCAGATTCCGGCCCGTTACGTGAGCGGCTATTTCCTGCGGACAGACCTTGTCCATCAGGAGGCCGGCCACGCTTGGGCGGAAGCTTACGTGCCGCAGCTCGGCTGGATCGGCTTCGACCCCGCGCACGGCGTCTGCATCGACCACCGCTATATCCGGGTCGCGATTGGCCGCGACTATCTCGAAGCCTCACCGATCCGGGGGTCGCGCATCGGCGGGGCGGGCGAGGCGCTGGAAGTCCTCATCCATCTGAGCGGAGCGCGCCGATCCGGCGAACAATAGGCTTCCGCATCCCCCATCCGCTTTGCTAAGGCAGGGCGTTACGAGTTCACAGGGGCGCCGATGACGTATTGCGTGGGTATTCTGACTAATGAAGGTCTCGTGATGATCGCCGACACCCGCACCAATGCCGGGCTCGACAACATCGCGACCTTTCGCAAGCTCCATATTTTCCAGGAGCCCGGCAAGAAGTTGTTCGCACTCGCGACTGCCGGCAACCTGGGCTTCACGCAATCGGTCATCTCGGTGCTGCGGGAGGGGTTGGAACGAGCGGACGGGCGCTTCGAGACGCTGCTCGAACAAACCTCGATGTTCCGCGCCGCGCAGTTTGTCGGCGAGGTGATCCGGCATGTCTACCAGAATGTCGGCACGGCCATCGAGCAACATGGCGCTTCACTTGATGTCTCGATGCTGCTCGCCGGGCAGATTGAGGGCCGCTCGCTCCGGTTGTTCATGCTCTACAAGGCCGGAAACTTCATCGAATCCACCACCGATACGCCCTACCTCCAGATCGGCGAACACAAATACGGCAAGCCGATCCTCGATCGTGCCGTGACCTACAAGAGCGATCTTTACGATGCGCTGAAACTCGGCCTGATCTCGATGGATTCGACCATGCGCTCCAACCTCGGCGTCGGTCTGCCGATCGATGTTCTGGTCTTGCGGCGTGATGCCCTCAAACCGGAAGTCGAGCACCGTATCGAGGCGGGTGAACCCTATTTCCACGACCTTCGCGAGCGCTGGTCGGCAGCCCTGCGCAAGGCGCACAATGACATTCCCGCGCCGCCCTACCGGGCAAGGCCGGATTGATGGCGGCGAGACGACGGGATATCGTCATCCAGCGCATGCGCGGGCTCTGGTATGGTCCGCGCCAACGGTTTGCAACAGCCTGGTGGGGAGCGCTCGGCGCGGGAATTGCCGTCGCGGGGATGGAGCTTGGCGCTTGGCTCGACGACAAGCCCTTCCATCTTATTCCCTTCGTGACGTCGATCGTTCTGGTGCTCGGCGCGCCGGAGGCCGATCCGGCCCAGCCGCGCGCTCTCGTCGGCGGACACCTCATCTCGGCATTGGCTGGCTATCCGCTTCTGCTGCTATTTGGCCCCTCGCCCTATGTCGCGGCCGCCGGCGTGGGGCTAGCCGTGCTGGCGATGCACCTCACGCGCACCTTTCATCCGCCGGCGGGCATCAACCCGTTCCTGATCGGCAACGATGGGCTCGGCTTCGGGTTCCTGATCGAGCCTGTCGCAGTCGGTGCCGCGATGCTTGCAGGTTTCGCCTATTGCTGGCATCGAGCACGAGGTAAGCCGGCGTGGCCGCGTGACGGCTGGTGGTAGAACGAGGCGATTCCATGAGCGAACTTTCCCGTGCTGCACGCATGACCCGCGATCTTGTGCGTTGCGCATCCATCACGCCTGCGGAGGGTGGCGCGCTCGCATTGATCGAGGCCTGGTTGAAACCTTATGGCTTCGAAGTCCATCGCCCGGTTTTCTCGGAAGCCGGCACCTACGACGTCGAAAATCTCTATGCGGAGGTTGGGGCTGAAGGGCCTTGTCTTCTATTTGCTGGCCATACTGATGTCGTTCCGCCGGGCGACGAAGCACTCTGGTCCCAGGCTCCTTTCTCCGGTGCCGTGGTCGGCGATGAAATCTGGGGCCGCGGCGCCTGCGACATGAAATCCGGCGTCGCAGCCTCCGTTGCGGCAGTACTCGATCATATCGACCAGCACGGCGTGCCAAAGACGTATCGCCTTGCCTTTCTCATCACCGGCGACGAAGAAGCGGACGCGATCAACGGCACGGTGAAGCTACTCGAATGGGCCAAAGCGCGCGGCAGGCATTTTTCTGCCTGCGTGCTCGGTGAACCCACCAATCCGCAGAAGATGGGCGAGATGATGAAGATCGGTCGGCGCGGCTCGCTCTCCGGCGATCTCATCGTCGAGGGGGTGCAGGGCCACGTCGCCTATCCGCATCTGGCGCAGAACCCGATCGATCGGTTGGTGCGCCTGATGAGCCCTCTGAAGGAGCCACTAGACGGGGGCACGGATTTCTTTCCAGCCTCCAATCTCGAATTCACTTCCATCGACGTCGGCAATAATGCCCGGAACGTCATCCCGGCAAAGGTTATCGCCAAGTTCAACATCCGCTTCAACGATCTCTGGACGAGCAAGACGCTGGAGGGCGAGCTTCGTCGTCGTCTCGCGGGCGTCAACGATCCGGGCCGGTTCGAGCTGATCTGTCATCCGACGAATGCCGAGGCCTTCCTCACCCGGCCCGGCCCCTTCGTGGAGCTTGTCGCGGGCGCCGTCGAAGCGGAGACGGGTCTTCGGCCTGAGGCCTCGACGACCGGCGGCACCTCCGATGCCCGCTTCATTCAGGCCTACTGCCCGGTGATTGAATTCGGCATCGTCGGCAAGACCATGCACAAGGTGGACGAGCGTGCATCGATCACTGAGATCGACACTCTGACTCGGATCTACGGTCGGATCATCGACGGGTTCAAAGCATCTGCCGCCTGAAGGGGAGCGTCGGAATTTCCTCGCTGGCATGCGGCTTCTCGACCGACGCCGACTTGCTTCCCGGTTCCGTTGTGGCGGGGG
>DAORNC010000044.1:15764-22763 GCA_035440785.1 Rhabdaerophilum sp.
GACAGCTCGCCCTGGATAAGCCGTGCCTGCTCGCGCACCGCCGCATCACGGACGATCGAGAGCGCGACCTGCACCGCCATCATCAGGATCGAGGGCGAGACGATCAGCACCCGTGCCCGGTGCGATTTCTGAACAATATCATCGAATTTCTCACAGAGTTCCGCGTAGATCGCTTCGGAGGGGACGAAAAGCAGCGCAATATCCTGTGTTTCGCCATTGGCGAGATATTTCTCGGAAATATCCTTGATATGCGTCGATATATCGCCGCGCACGCGCTTCTCGGCCTGAGTACGGGCTTCGTCCGAGCCTGCCTCGCGCCAGGCAACGAAACCTTCGAGCGGGAACTTGGCATCGATCACCAGCGGACGATCATCCCCCGGCAGATGGATCACGCAATCAGGCCGCGTGCGGTTCTGGAGTGTTTTCTGGAAATCATAGGCCGAAGACGGCAACCCGTCTCGGATGATCGCCTCCATCCGCCCCTGCCCGTAAGCGCCGCGCGCCTGCTTGTTGGCCAGCACATCCTTTAGGCTGAGCACTTCGCTGGTCAGCCCCTTGAGATCGGCCTGCGCGGCATCGATCACCGCGAGGCGTTCGTTAAGGCGGCCTAGCGTATCGGCGCTTTTCTGCGCGGTTTCGGTCAGGGAAGTGTTCATCGAGTGACGCACGGAATCGAGACGCTCCGACAGCAGTCGCGCGAGATCCGCCTGCCGCGAGCCGAACACCTCGGCGAGCGTCTGCATCCGCCCGGTCATCTCGGCCTGCAAGCGGTTCATCGCCTCGACCTTGTCGTCGAGCTCGCGCTGGCGTTCGGCGGCACTCGCGGCCTCCACGGCCCGGCTGCTCGCGGCGCGCGCATTCTGCCACACGAGCAGGACGAGCAGAACCAGAAGCGCCGCAGCCCCGGTCGCAAGCGCCTGCTCAACCGTTACGACCCAATCCCCGATGGTGAGGAACGTCTGCTTCATACCGTCACGAGCGCCTCCCCGCGCCGTAGTTATCTGGAACAAAATATGAACATATTGACCGCGCCCGCGTCAATCCTTAAGTGGGAGCAAAAGAGAGTTTTCCATGGCTATCCGATCGCTCGTCATCCTGCCCGATTCCCAGCTCCGCCTCACCTCCACGCCCGTCGCGGGCGCAGACAAGGATGTGCGCAGGCTCGTCGATGACATGTTCCAGACGATGTATGACGCACCAGGCATCGGCCTCGCCGCCATCCAGATCGGCGTGCCGTTGCGCGTCGTCACGATGGATGTCTCGAAGCGCGACGACAAGCAGGAGCCGATGGCGCTGCTCAATCCGGAAATCGTCTGGAAATCGGAAGAGATGCGGGAGATGGAGGAGGGGTGCCTCTCGATCCCCGAATATTACGAGACGGTCGAGCGGCCCGACCGGATACGACTCCGCTATCGCGACGTCGACTTCAACGAGCACGAGATCGAGGCCGACGGCGTGTTGGCGACCTGCATCCAGCATGAGGTCGATCACCTCAACGGCGTGCTGTTCATCGATTATCTTTCGAAGCTCAAGCGCGATCGGGTGATGAAACGCTATGCCAAGCTCGCGCGCATGAAGGACGACGAAGGGTGAGCCTGCGCGTCATCTTCATGGGAACGCCGGATTTCGCGGTTCCCACACTCACCGAAATCATCGGGCAGGGCCATGAGGTCGTCGCGGTTTACACCCGCGCCCCTGCGCCTGGCGGACGGCGTGGGCTTGAACTGGTCGAAAGCCCGGTTCACAAGGCCGCGAACCGGTTCGGCATCCCCGTTTTCACGCCAAGAAGCCTTCGGAAGCTCGATGCGCAGGCTGAGTTCACCGCGCATGCGGCCGACGTCGCGGTGGTCGTCGCCTACGGGCTGATCCTGCCCAAAGCGATCCTCGATGCACCGCAGCTCGGCTGCCTCAACCTGCACGGCTCACTCCTGCCGCGCTGGCGCGGTGCGGCTCCGATCCAGCGCGCGATCATGGCCGGGGACCGCGAAAGCGGTGTCATGGTCATGCGCATGGATGAGGGGCTGGACACTGGACCTGTGGCTATGGCGGAACGTGTCGCCATCACGCCGGAGATGAACGCCGGGCAGCTTCACGACCGGCTGATGGTTGTCGGGGCCGATCTGATGGTGCGCGCACTTGCCGCGCTTGAACGCGGTTCGCTCAGTTTCTCGCCGCAGCCCGAGGCTGGCGTGATCTATGCGGCCAAGATCACGAAGGACGAATGCCGGATCGATTTCGCGCGAACGGCGCAGGCGGTGCATGACCATATCCGGGGGCTGGCTCCTTTCCCCGGCGCTTTCGCAGAGATCGGACCGGAAGGAGCGCGCAAGCGCCTCAAGGTTCTGCGCACGATGGTTAGCGACGGAAACGGGACGCCCGGCATGGTGCTCGACGGTCAATTTACGATTGCCTGCGCCGAGGGGGCAATCCGGCTCGTCGAGGTTCAACCCGCCGGCAAAGGCGCGATGTCCGCCACCGAATTCCTGCGCGGAACGCCCATCCTGCCCGGCACGCGGCTCGGCTGAGATGGCGGTCCGCTACGCGCTCACAATCGAGTACGACGGCACACCCTATCATGGCTGGCAGAGCCAGAGCGGTGGCCGGACCGTTCAGGACGCCGTCGAACGCGCTATCGCAAATTTGAAGGAAGGGCCGCACCGCGTCACCTGCGCCGGGCGGACGGACGCGGGCGTCCATGCGCTCGGGCAGGTTGCGCATGTCGATCTCACCAAGGAGTGGCGACCGGACAAACTGCGCGATGCGCTCAATGCGCATCTTTCGCAGGCGGGGGAGTCCGTGGCGATCCTTGACGCCGCTTTCGCGCCGGAAGGGTTCGACGCACGACTTTCGGCGATCCGCCGCCACTACCGCTACCGCATCCTCAATCGCCGCCCGCCCTCGGCGCTCAACCGGCACAAGGTGTGGCATGTCGCGCGGCCTTTGGATATGAACGCGATGCACGGGGCCGCGCAAACGATCCTCGGTCGACACGACTTCACGACCTTCCGCGCCGCTGCCTGCCAGGCGAAGAGCCCTGTTCGCACGCTGGAACGACTTGATGTGACGCGTGCGGGCGAGGAAATCCACGTTGAAGCAAGCGCGCGGAGCTTCCTCCACAATCAGGTGCGCTCGATGGTCGGCTCGCTGGTCAAGATCGGCCTCGGCGCGTGGCCGGTTGCCGAAATGCGCGCCGCGCTCGACGCGACGGAACGCGCACGTTGTGGTCCCGTCGCCCCGCCCGACGGGCTCTACTTCATGCAGGTGGACTACCCGCAGGAGCGGCAGCCCTTCCGGATCATGCCGTAATGAGCGTTCCCGCGCCGTGCTCGGTGAGGAGTTCGAGCAGCACCGCGTGCGGCACCTTGCCGTCGAGGATGACGACGCCCTCGACCCCCTGCTCGATGGCGTAGATGCAGGTCTCGATCTTGGGAATCATGCCACCCGTCACGGTGCCGTCGGCGATGAGCTTGCGGCATTCGTCGACGGTCAATTGCTCGATCAGCTTTTTATCCTTGTCGAGCACGCCCGGCACATCGGTGAGGAGCAGGAGGCGCTTGGCACGCATGGCGCCCGCGATGGCGCCGGCAAAGGTATCGGCGTTGACGTTGTAGGTCTCGCCGTCCTCGCCGATCGCGACCGGGGCGAGCACGGGGATCAGTTCCGCCTTCAACACCGCGTCCAGAACCGTACGGTCGACCTTGTGCGGATCGCCGACAAAGCCGAGGTCAAGCTCGCGTTCGATATGCGAATCCGGGTCGCGCACCGTGCGCGACATCTTGCGCGCGGTGACCATGCTGCCATCCTTGCCGCACAGACCGATGGCCTTGCCGCCCTCGGCCGAGATCCAGCCGACGATCTGCTTGTTGATCGACCCGGCGAGCACCATCTCGACGACCTCGACCGTCGCGCGGTCGGTGACGCGAAGGCCGCCCTGGAACTCGGATTTGATCCCGAGCTTGTCGAGCATCTTGCCGATCTGCGGGCCGCCGCCATGCACGACGATGGGCTTCACGCCCTGCAATTCGAGCAGCACCACGTCTTCCGCGAAATCCTCTGCCGCCGCCTTGTCGCCCATTGCATGGCCGCCATACTTGATGACCACGACCTCCTGATCGTAGCGCTGCATGAACGGCAGTGCCTGGGCGATTACTTCGGCGCGCGTATGGACATCGGGGAGATCTTTGGCTGACATCGGGGCCTCTCGGGCAACTGGCTGCGCCCTGTTTAAGGAAAGTCCGGGGCGCGCTCAATCACCTTGGCGAAATTTTCCCTAGCTACGCGGCGGGCGCGAGATCAGCCCGCCCAGCGCCAACACCAGCCAGCCGAGCAGCAGCAGCGTGCCGCCGATCGGCGCCGCCATCGGGAACAGGCGATCGGCCAGAAAAGCGCGGGCGGAAAGATCGCCGGAGAACAGCGCAAGGCCGACGATCATCAGCCCGGCAGCCAGTATCAGCCATCCCCGCGCCAGCAGGCGGATATGGCTTGTGACGGCCAGCGCCAGAAAGGCAGGCGCGTGCAGCAGCAGGAAGTTCGCGGCGGTTCCAAGGTTTTCCGAACCCGCGCGATGGGCGGCCACCGCGGAAAGCGTGACCCCGACCGCTCCGGCAAGCCCGGCCAAGACGGTCAGAAGCCGCGTCATGGCGCCAGCATCCAAGCCGGCGCGGCGTTGCGATCAACCAGCAGCCCGGCAATTGAGGCGCGCAATTCATCGATCCCCTGCCCGGTCCGGCTCGACGTCAGGATGACCTCGGGATGCGCCGCAGCGTGCTTCTTGAGGACGCCCGCGATTTCCGCCTTGCGCATGGCCGCCTGCGCGGCCGTCAATTCATCCGCCTTGGTCAGGACCACCTGATAGGCGACCGCCGACTTGCCGAGCGTTTCCAGAATCGGCTCGTCGGTGTTCTTGAGGCCGTGGCGGGCGTCGATCAGAAGCATGACGCGGGCGAGTTGAACGCGGCCACGAAGGTAATCATGGATCAGCCCCGTCCAGGCCGAGACCTTCTCCTTGCCGACCGCGGCGAAGCCGTAACCCGGCATATCAACGATCGAGAACGCTCCGCCGACATCGAAAAAGTTGAGTTCCTGCGTCCGCCCCGGCGTGTGCGAGGTGCGGGCGAGGCTATTGCGCCCGGTCAACGCGTTGATGAGCGAGGACTTGCCGACGTTCGAGCGTCCGGCAAAAGCGATCTCCAACCCGCGGGCGGGCGGCAGGCCGTCCTTCTTCGCCGCAGCCCAGTAGAACTGCGCCTCGCGTGCAAAGAGGCGACGACCGGCCTCGACGATATCCGGCCCGTCAGCCGACGCGCCAGCACCAGACATCTCAGCCCTTCTTCGGGCGGAAGGTGCCCATGAGGTTGTCCCACAGCTCGATCTTGGTGCCCATGCGCTTCATAATCGTATACTGCTGAAGTACCGAGAGCGTGTTGTTCCAGGCCCAGTAGATGACAAGGCCGGCCGGGAACGAGCCGAGCATGAAGGTGAAGATCACCGGCATCCAGGCGAACATCGTCTTCTGCACCGGATCGGTCGGCTCCGGGTTCATCTTCATCTGGACGAACATGGTCACGCCCATGATGAGCGGCCAGATGCCAAGGTGCAGGAAGGACGGCGGCGTGAACGGAATCAGCCCGAACAGGTTGAACATGTTCGTGGGGTCTTGCGCTGAGAGATCCTTGATCCAGCCGAAGAACGGGGCATGGCGCATCTCGATGGTGACGAGCAGCACCTTGTAGAGCGCGAAGAACACCGGGATCTGAAGCAGGACCGGCAGGCAGCCCGCCATCGGGTTGATCTTCTCTTTCTTGTAGAGCTCCATCATCGCCTGCTGCTGCTTCATCTTGTCATCCGCGAATTGATCGCGGATGCGCAGCATCTCCGGCTGGACAGCCTTCATCTTCGCCATCGACGCATAGGACTTGTTGGCCAGCGGATAAAAGACGAGCTTGACAAGGACGGTAACGATCAGGATTGCCACGCCGAAGTTGCCGACGAGCTTGAAGACCCATTCCAGCAGATGAAAGAGCGGCTTGGTGATGAAGTGGAACCAGCCCCAGTCGATCATCAGGTCGAAACGCTTCAACCCGAGCTTGTCGGAATAGGCGTTGATGACGTTGACTTCCTTGGCGCCGGCGAAAAGGCGGTTCTCGGCCGTAACGGTTGCGCCCGGCGCCAGCGTTTGCACCTCGCCGATCGCGGCTGCCTCAAAGACCGGATCGGCCCCTGTCGCGCCGAAAGCCGCCGAGAACGGCTTGTTCTGGCCGGGAACGATGGCTGAGGCCCAATATTTGTCGGTGAATCCGAGCCAGCCGCCCTCACTGCGCGCAACCGACTTGACCTTGCCTTTCTTCACATCGTCATAGCTCGGTTCGGAAAGCGAATCCGCGAGGTAGCCGAGCGGTCCTTCGTGCAGGATGCCGTATCCGGAGGTATGTGGCGTGCCAACTCGCGTCACGCGGCCGTAATTCGAGAGCGCGACCGGCGCGGTACCCTTGTTCTCAACGCTGTCGATGATCGTGAAGAGAAACTTGTCGTCGACCTCGAACTTCCGCTTGAAGACGAGCCCCTGCCCATTATCCCAGTTCAGGGTGACCGGCGAACCCGGCTTGAGCGTCTGGGCGTCTGCGGTCCACTTCGTTTCGGCGGTCGGCAGCACCGCCGTCTGCCCGGCGGCGGCGACCCAGCCGAAATCGGCGAAATAGGCATCCTTGACGCCCTGCGGCGCAAAGAGAACGATGCGCGGGCTCTTCTTATCCACCGTCTCGTGGTAGTTCACAAGACTGAGATCATCGATACGACCGCCGGTCAGCGCAATCGAGCCGGCGACTGCCGGTGTTTCAACCGGGATGCGCGGCGATGTGGCCAGCGCCGCCTCGCGCGTCACGGGAGCGGCTGCAGGGACGGCGCCATTGCTGGCAGGAGCACCGGGGGCCGTGGCAGGGGGGGCACCCGGTGTCGCCGGGGCCGACGTGCCGGGCTTGCCGGCCTGCTGGGTCGTCTGGC